>WTJY01000376.1 GCA_011524645.1 Anaerolineales bacterium
ACTTATAAGTTTGACAAATGCTTGTTGTTTAAGCTCAATAGTCGCGGATTTTAGCATTCGCCCATACGGTTTACTATGTATGAGGTGCACAGCGTTGTTACACGGTATTGATTCTGAAACGGCTGTTTTTTGGTTAAAGTGTACAAAAATGGCTACTTATGGTAAAAGGTTGACTTATTGTAGAAATAAGTTGTGCAAAACGGCCGTTTTTGGGGGTGTACAAGGGGAAAAACGGATAAACTATTAGACATGATTCAGTACAAGATTCATCAAGAAGGATATTGTTATGCATTTTAGTTTGAGAGGTGCGTCCGGTAAGGGGCGCTTTGTGACAGAAGAGACGAAGCAGGTTCATGAGAACCGAACCGGCCGTTTGGCTTGGGTGGCTGGGCCGTTAAATGGAGCTGAGAATTTAGTTGTGTTGGAAGCGGAGGTTAATCCGGGACACGGCCGTGATTTTCATCGGCAAGCGGAACAAGAGAAAGTGATTTTTGTGATCTCTGGTCAATTAGAGCAATGGATTGAAGGGGATATGCAGATTTTGCAGGCGGGTGATTCTGTTTATGTGAATAAAGGGGTGGTTAATGCCTCATTCTGTTTTGGGGATGAGCCTGTTAAGTTTTTGACCGTATTGAGCCCTTGTTTAGATGGGGTCGGTTTTCAAATAGAAGATGTTTCTCAGGAGGAGCCGTGGCGAACGATGCGAGGGGGAAGATGAGGCATGAAATATGGAGTATGGAGTATGAAATATGAAGGGAGCGCTTTAGAGAAAATGTGGTGGTTTAAGTGTTGGATTTTGGAGAAGCGTATGGGGGCAGTTGCGGATGTGATTGTTGAGAGGTTGGTTGAAGTGGGGTGATGACGGTGTATGGGCTTGATGGGGTGCAGGCGGCCGTGGCGCGCGAACGGCCGATCTTGATCGATCTGGTGAGTTATCTGATAACGGCGAGGTAATTCGCGAGAAGAGAAGTTCAACTTCGTTCTGATAATTGGCGATTTTTGCCAAGAGGGAGAAGTTGAACTTCGTGTAGCTGTTAGGCTGGCGTTGTCCAACGGATCGGCAACGCGGTAATGCCGCGTACGACGGTGCGACTGACGTATTCGATCTTGTCGGCCGGAATAGCGAGTTCTAAATCGGGGAGTCGCTGCAGCATGGCGGTGAAAGCGATTTTCGCTTCGAGGCGGGCGAGGGGGGCACCGATACAATGGTGTACGCCGAAGCCGAACGCGAGGTGTTTGTTGTTTTCCCGATTAATATCAAATTGATCGGCATCGGTAAAAGCGGCTGGGTCCCGATTGGCACCGGCGAGGACAACGGCGATGGCGGTGCCTCTCTCGATAAAGGTGTCACCGATCGTTACATCTTCGGCCGCGTAACGGCCGGTGGCGATTTCGGCCGGGCCGTCATGACGTAAAAACTCTTCGATCGCTTGCTCGATCTGATCTGGATTTTCGCGTAGCCGTTGGAGTTGGTCGGGATGTTGCAGGAGTGTGGCCATGCTATTACTAATGAGGTTGACCGTTGTTTCGTGTCCGGCCACGATAAGCAAGGCGACCATGCTGTAGAGCTCTTGTTCACTTAGCCGTTTGCCATCTTCTTCAGCATGAACAAGGGCAGAAATTAAATCATCTTTGGGGGTGTTACGGCGTTCCGAAATCAGCACTTTGAGATAATCAACAAAGCTAAGAATTTTTTGTTCGTATGATTCACTGGGATCGATAATACCGAGAAAGGCGTTGGACCAATCTTCGAATTTGTCATGATCGGTGCTGGGAATGCCCAGAAGCTCACAAATGACGATGATCGGAAGCGGAAATGCGAACGATTTAACCAAATCGATTTGTCCTTCATCGATAAAGCTATCGATCAGTTCGTGGGCGATCTCTTCGATTCTGGGGGCGAGTGTTTTGACACGGCGATTGGTAAAAGCTTTGCTGACGAGGGCGCGTAGGCGACGGTGATCCCCGTGATCGGCGTTGAGCATATTGTTATAGAGCAGGCCGAAAACATCGACACCGCCCCCCATGCTGGGCATCGGGTTGGTTTCTGGCTCTAATGTGGCTCGGTTTTTGACAAAACGTTTGGGATCGCTGAGGATTTCGCGGGCTTCTTCGTAGCCGATGATATGCATCATTTGGCTGTGCCAGCCCATT
Organism: Anaerolineales bacterium; assembly: GCA_011524645.1. Lineage (GTDB taxonomy): Bacteria > Chloroflexota > Anaerolineae > Promineifilales > Promineifilaceae > WTJY01. The sequence continues at coordinate 2,155 of WTJY01000376.1, forward strand.
TTTTTGACGACTGGGCCTTCTTCTGATCGGAGGGGATTGTACTGCTTGTAAGGATGGGACATAGGAATTGTGACAGGTTTGCCGCTGATTACGGCTCACGGGCTAAGTTGATGTGCTTCTTGTTGTGAAAAGATGAGAAGCACATCATTTGTTAATAGAATTTAGCCTGATTTTAACATTCTTTCGGTCATTCCGGCGATGAATTGGTCATCTCCGACTTGTTGGCGCATGGCATACATTTGTTTGGCATCTTCCCCTAGCAGATAGCGGAGCTGTTTTTTGCCGTCGGTGGTCGCTTCGTAGATACCGGCCGCGATTTGTTCGGCCGTGCTCCCGCCACCCGATCCACCTTGCGTGAAATACTTCTGGACCGCTCCGACCGTTGGCATGTAGTCAGCCATTTCCGGATCGATCGCCATGTCGAGTGAGCTGCCGCTGAAGTTGGTTGAGACACCACCCGGTTCGATGATTTTAACGGTGATGCCGAGCTCAGCTAATTCATAGGACATCGATTCAGAAAGTCCTTCTACCGCCCATTTTGTTGAGTGGTATAGGCTCATGACGGGGAAGGTGATCCGGCCGCCGATCGATGACACGTTGAGGAACATGCCCGCTTTGTTGGCGCGGAAATGGGGCAAGAAGGCGCGGGTGACGCTTATGAGGCCGAAGACGTTGGTGTCAAACTGCCGCTTGATCTGCTCGGTGCTGGCCATTTCGAATGGGCCGATAAGACCATAGCCAGCGTTGTTGAGGACGACATCGAC
>WTJY01000375.1 GCA_011524645.1 Anaerolineales bacterium
CTACATTTGCGAAGGTATTGGTTGTTATTCGGTATTTGTGGCGTAGGCTTGGCGGGCTTCGGCGGCGATGATTTTTATGCCTTCGTGGACAACGGCCGCTTCACCGGCGTAGCTAACGCGAATACATTCGTAGCGATGGGGCCAGATTTCTGGGTCGTCTGCGGGTAGGCCGGGGAAGAAATGTTGGCCGGGGATGACGAGCACTTGTTTCTCTTTTAGCCGGTCGTAGAGTTCTTGGCTGGTAATGGGGAGGCCACGGAACCAGATCCAAACGAATATGGCCCCTTCCGGCTTGTGTATGAAGTAGTCTAGTCCTGCTAGCTCTTCGTGTAGCCAAGAGATGGTTTGGTTGACTTTCGCTTGGTAGTGGGGACGCACAATCTCATTGCTGAGGCGTAGCACATCATCGGTGCGGATGGCATCGGCCGCGAGCGCGCCGCCAAAGCCGCCGGGAGACAAACTGACGACCGCATTCATGTTGGATAGGGTCCGCGCGATTGTTTCGTGGGCGATAATGATGCCGGTGCGTGCGCCGGGAAGGCCGAGTTTGGATAGGCTCATGCAGAGAACGATGTGAGGTTCCCATGTCGGTTGTTCATCGGAAAAGATGATATTGGGGAAGGGCAGGCCGTAGGCGTTGTCGATGATAAGCGGGATGTTGTGTTCTTGGGCGAGTTGGCTGAGCTGTGTGATTTCATGGCTGTCGAGCACGTTGCCGGTCGGGTTTGTCGGCCGTGACACGCAGATCGCTCCGATCTTTTCATCGATTTGTAGCTGATTAAAATCGACATGGTATTTGAATAGGCGATTGTCGAGAAACTCGATTTCCGGCTTGTAAGAGACAAAGATGTCGCCGTTGATTCCCGCATCTTCATAGCCGATGTATTCTGGGGTTAGTGGGAGCAAGATTTTCTTTTGCGATCCATCTTGGTGCTCTCCGGCGAACATGTTGAATAGATAGAAGAACGAGGTTTGGCTGCCATTGGTGAGGGCGATATTGTCGGCCGTAATCTCCCAGCCATAGTGACGTTGAAAGAAATCGACTAGGGCATCGATAAAAGGGGCGTGTCCTTCTGGGCCGTCGTAGCGGCTGATTAGATTTTCGAAGCGATCTTCGCTGTCGAGCAAGCGGGCCATTTGGTCGCGGAAATAGGTTTCGATGACGGGGATGCGGCTGGGGTTGCCGCCGCCGAGCATTTTTACACCGGGCTGGCCGACATATTGACCGAGATCATCCATGAGTTGAATCACACCGGTGTCATGGGTGAATTTTTGTCCAAAGTTTGAGAAATCCATAGGAGTGTTGAGTGACGAATGACGAATGACGTGTGTCAGATGTCTGGTTGATAAAGTTAGGGGAGGCGTTGGGCGATGATGACCGAGGGGGTGGCGTTGATACGAGTGAGGAATACGGTGGCTTTGTTTGGTCCTTTCGGTTTGAGTTGCTGGTGGAGCTGGTCAAGATCGAGTGGGGAGCCTCGTTTTTTGAGTTCGAGACGGCCGATTTTCCGCTCTCTCAGGTAGGCGCGCAACCGTTTCAATTGAAATGGAAATCTATCTTGGACGGCGAATGGGGTGGCGAACGGGGTGGTGATGAGTTGGTCGCTGGTGAGATAGGCGATGTCGGGGTCGATTTGGTTGGCGTTGAGCTGGACGCCAAGGGGCTGAATAAGATGGGCGCGGATGACAGCGCCATCCGGCTCGTAGAGATAGGCGCCCGGGGACGTGATTGGTCGTGGCGAAGATCGGTTTTGCTCACTGGTGAGGGTGTCTCCGGAGGGGAGTAGCGTGGCTCTTTGCTGGGGGCTGGTACGGAGATCGCCGTACCACAGGACACATTCTTTGACTTCCCCATTGACCGAGATAAATTCCGCTTCGGCCGTTGGGGGGATTTCGCGATAATCGACCCCCGGGCTGATTTTCACTGCGGCTGCTGGGGCTAGTTTACGCCATTTTTCAATGAGTGAGAGTGGGGGGCGATAAGATTCGACCGAGAAGATGCGTTTGCCCCGCTCATCCCGTCTGGCGGGGTCGAAGAAGAGGGCGTCAGTCGGAAACGGGGGAAGGTCGAGCAGATCGGCTTGTAGGGGATGAAAGTGGGAAGCACGGCCGTACACGGTGTGATTGTGCTGGGCGATTTTGAGCCGCGCGTAATCGAGGTCTATGCCGGTGACATGGGCGAACTGGGTGAGGGGGAGGGCATCGCTCCCGATGCTACAGCAAAGGTCAACGATCTGTTGCGGATTGATTTTTGCGAAACGGTGTGATCGATAACGGGCGACCGCTTCGCTCGATGATTGTTCGAGTGCGGTGGCGGTAAAGAGCATGTCGGCCGCGTGGCTAAACTTTTTGGCTGCTTTTTGGCGCAATCGGATCGTTTCTAGCAAGGCGTTGACTTGATCGGGCGTGTAGGTTTTGCGCAGTTTTGTGGCGAGCTGGAGGTGGTTTTGCTGGGTTAGAGCGAGCTCGCCGAGGGTTTGTACGGCGGTGTCGCTTTGTAGAAAGCGGATTTGTTGTGGGGTCATTCGCTTGTGTGGCGTAGTTTTGCCATTTCTTCATAAACGGCGCGGCGTACGCGATTGATGCCACCGAGCGGCCGATGGGCGGCCGAGGTATGCCACGGGTTAAAGGCTAGCTCTTGTCCTTTTTGTTGGTTCTCGTCGGCCGTTATATCTTGGGGGTTGATCGTTAATTGGGCGACTGTGACAAACGGCGATGCTGTTTCATCCCATTTGATCAGTGCGTTTTCGATCGGCATTGCTTGGGGATCGGTTTGGAACTGGACACATAGATCGAAGGTGGCGGGGTGATCTGCGAGATGATTTTGGATCGCTTGACGTAAGTGGTTGGGGGTCCGCTGGTTCGGCTCGGCCGTTTTGTGTGGCGAGGTGGGGCGGAAGCTGTATTTGACGG
>WTJY01000050.1 GCA_011524645.1 Anaerolineales bacterium
GTTAGACCTACGGCCGTGCCCCCATCATAGGGGGAAAACACGGCCGTGAACCGGCACGCCTCAGAGAAGACCTACACACTTTTCTAGCCGGGCAAACCGCTATGCCCACACGGTTCTACGGTTCAGCGGTCAAAAGACCGCACCTTTTCCCCGAAATTGAGGCGAGGGATAAATGTTGTTGCCTACCCGTGGTAGCGGTCGGAGACCGGCCACAGACTGTTCGCGGAACACCGCACCCGAGATGGGAGAACACCGCGCGCGATGTGGGGAACACCGCGCCACAGTTAGGGGGAATTTGCACCAAAATTCAGAAACTTTATAAATTCATCTTTTTTGGATGTATCTAATTTTTCTCCAATCATAAATTGAATCAACTCATGTTGGAATTCACTCTCTTTCCCTTGTCCTTTATAAAAATCAATAATTTCATCTATTGACTTGCCTTGTACATAGTGGGGAATATTTGCATCAAACATAAAAGCACTGTAGCGTTCTTGTGCAAAATCACCAAGAGTTTTTACTATTGCTGGCTGTTTGAATTCATCTATCTGTAACAAAACATCATCTTGTTTCATTTCGTGCTGTATGAAGCTCATACAAGTCAATTTATCTGAGGAGTCGTACACTATATTTTTGTTTAGCTGTAAGCTGTAATTAATGGTTTTCAGTGGTCGATCTAGAATTAGTCGTCTGAGAATAAATATATTTCCTATCATTGTCTTGTTTACTCTGAAGGTGGATTAATAGTATCTTTAAATCTTTGAATCCACTCATCATTTATCTTTTCCCCTTCTGCAAAATCTATAAATTCCTGTTGAAACTCACGCCCTCTACCCCTTTGACCATACCATTCGGTAATTTCATGTATTGGACGCCCGCGTAACCTATGTGGAATATTGGCATCAAACATAAACATACCGTACTCATCGCCACTAAGTATCAATTCCATGACGTGTCGCGCAGCTTGTCTATCTTTCCATAATTCGCAACTTGCATTATGAACAAGCCACTGATTTTTACCAACAAAGTAGGTATGAGCCACATCAACTGTAAAATTATACATCGGCTGCGGCCGTGTCACCTCATAAACCGACTCAACCACACCAGTTGTCCACTCGGCCGTGCGAATCTCATCACCCACACGTAGATCAATTGCATCCACCCATTCCCCTTCGGCCGTATAGAAGGGGTGCTCGGCTGTGGTCACAATCACTTCCCCATCAATCGTTAGGTAAACCACCTTAAAATCGAGATGGGAAATGAGGTCTGTCACAGGGTAGTAACCAATTTCACCAGTTTCCTCATTGTAACCCAGTACATACGTGCCGACTCCAATATCTTCAATGGGGACAGGCCCATTTATTGTTTCAACAAATGTTCCCGCTTCAAAACTGTTAATATCACAGGCACGAGTGGCCGATTGCGCTACGTTACCGATCGTCTCATTAATGAGTCGCGCACCTCTTGTTGCCAGTCGATCAACGTCAGGAATTCTCCGCAAAGCTCTGGCGGAGCCGGGTGCTAGAGCCAATCCCCCAGTCACTATCACTTCTCCGTAATTCCCTTCACTCCAAGCTGTACCGATGTCATACCCATCAACCGCGCCACCTGCTACAGGGAGAAAGCCCGCTGTTGTAAATGCGGTATCACCAGCTTGGTCACCTGCAACTACCAATGCTTCTTGAACTTCTTCTGTATGACCATAAACAGCATCCTTTTCACCATCACCATCACCATCACAATCATGGACACCGATTGAGCATATATTTCCGTGACCCGACGGATCAATAAATTTGAGCGGATTGCCGACAACATAGGAATAGCGATTGTATTGTTGGGGATCCGTTGCGTCTGGTACAATCGGATCCGGAGTGAGAAAACGGTTCGCGTAAGCTTTCTTTTCCCTAGAAATCTGCTAAAATTCGCACATATTTTCTATCGCAGTACAACAGATTTACTAGCTTGGGCCTCCCAAACTAGACATCTGTCCTTGCGCGTGGTTTTATGCTAGGACAAAGTCATGCCATATTAGGCGCAACCGCAGTAGGCTCAGCACTGATGGTCACCGGCACCAATATCGTCGATCACCCGATCACCTTTATTTTCGGCTTGACCATCGGCACCTTAGCCGCACTCTTGCCAGATATCGATTCCCCTCACAATACATTTCGCAAATCACTCGGGCTCAATACCAGCAAAGCGTTCCGCGACCTAACCAGATGGCGCAAACGAAATTTTCTACAGTTGACAATCGACTTAATTCAAATTTGGATCGCTCTAATCCTTGATTTTGTCGATAAGTTTATGCCCCATCGTGGCCCTACTCACTGGGGGGCCACGGCCGGTTTCTTTACCTTGGGTGCCTACTGGTTCTGCACCACCTTCAGTCTCCCCGACCCGCTCTGGATCGCCTTCGGCGTTGGTTATTTTTCTCACCTCTTGGGAGATGGTGTCACCAAGCAAGGGGTCAAGTTTCTGGCCCCTGCCCATGACAAATTTATCCGTCTCTTGCCCAAATTCCTCTGTGTACGCACCGGTTCATTCGGCGAAAAAATCATGCTTTCATTTCTCGTCTCCCTCATTCTGGGGTGGATGTTCTGGATGCTAATTGGGTAAAATCGCTATGCCCCAATGGGAACGGCCGTCAAACCAAAACTAGTTAATCTGCCCCAATTTATATCTAATTTACGTTACAGGTTGTAAGTAACCCGTCCTTAAAAGCTTCCGCATTATGTACTTTTGCCACATTGTTTGGTAGATTGTAGAAAAACGGACCAATGTCAGTGTCAACAAAAGAGAGATAGATATGAAAGATGACAACTTAATTCGCAAAGTAGACAAATTGGCGATGTTAGTGGGAAACACGCCGATTCGCCCCTTACGTATCACCGATGATCGGGTGATTCACATCAAAGAAGAGGGAAAAAACCCGGCCGGTAGCATCAAAGACCGCCCCGCCATGAATATGTTATTCCATGCCATTCACAGTGGCGCGATCACATCCGACACAGTCATTGCCGAATCAACTTCCGGCAATACCGGTATCGGTGTCGCCTGGGTCTGCAGTGAACTCGGTTTGGAATACCATAACTACAGCCCCAGCACCCTCAGCGAACAAAAGCAATCGATTCTGCGCGGTTACGGTGCGACACTTCACTTTTCCGAAGGTGGCACAGATGAAGCGACCAAAATGTTACAGAAAGAGATCGATGAAAACCCGAATCGCTACTTTTGGACCAGTCAGTTTACCAATGACAACAATTGGCGCGCCCATACCCACTACACATCAAAGAAGAGGGAAAAAACCCGGCCGGTAGCATCAAAGACCGCCCCGCCATGAATATGTTATTCCATGCCATTCACAGTGGCGCGATCACATCCGACACAGTCATTGCCGAATCAACTTCCGGCAATACCGGTATCGGTGTCGCCTGGGTCTGCAGTGAACTCGGTTTGGAATACCATAACTACAGCCCCAGCACCCTCAGCGAACAAAAGCAATCGATTCTGCGCGGTTACGGTGCGACACTTCACTTTTCCGAAGGTGGCACAGATGAAGCGACCAAAATGTTACAGAAAGAGATCGATGAAAACCCGAATCGCTACTTTTGGACCAGTCAGTTTACCAATGACAACAATTGGCGCGCCCATACCCACTACACAGCCCCCGAATTATTACGACAAGTGCCAGATGTTGACGAAGTTTGGGTCGCCTTTGGGTCAGGTGGCACCTCAACAGGGTTCGCTTATGCGCTCGCTAAAACCGATGTCGAATTAAAGGTGGTCCAAAACACACGTGAGCGCGCGCGTCGTGTTGAAGGGATGCGCAATTTGGCGTGGATATCTAAACCACCTATCGCTGATTTAGATGCGATCGGCCGGGATCGCATGCTCGATACAGATCCCGAAACCTACTTAGATGTCGCCCAACGAATCTATCAGTTCAATGGATTTGTAGTCGGGACGACGACAGCGGCGATCCTATCTCAAGCGGAAAAAAGTGAGGCACCCAATCTAGTTGTTGTCTCCCCTGATAACGGCGAACGTTATCCTGACTGGTATGCGAACGTTATCGGTCAAACCGCTACGATACCGCCCATGCAGCCTGCGACTGGACCTGAAATTGTGGCACTTGCGGCATAATTTGGGGGGCCCCGGCCGGTTGGAAATAATACCCTCCCTCCGGCAAACCTCGCCAAGAAACGATATAGCTCTTTTGCTTATCTTGCAGTTTATGGCGCAACCCACGAATAATTTGATATAGCGAATCATCAGACACACCTTCAACCGAATACTCATCTGGCCAGCAGGCCAAAATCAGCTCACTTTTGGTAAAACGCATCTGTGGATGCTTAAGGAACTGCACCAGTAGGGCATATTGAAGCCCTGTGAGCCCTTCCAATGGAATACCACCTTTATAAATTTGTCGGTTGGGTTTGTGCATGTATACAAGCTGAGGTTGAGAAATTGCCATGTCGAATTATCCTTTTTTCACTACTAGGTTCCACAACACACCTTCCGAAATGTGTTGCAGATTTGAACATTTGCAAACAATATTAATATGTATTTGATCTCTTTCTTAGGGGCAAACGCTTAAATTACCGCTTAAATTTCACTTAAATTCTTAGTGATCGGATTAGGTGGGTTATATGCGACCACGCCTAAGATACTGAAAAAATCGCTCGGGATGAGTGTGGAAAGGAACGGCGAAGCGAGCGCGAGATGTAGGCACAACATATTTTTGCTGCCCCTCACCAATTGCAAGGTGATTTTGTAATTGTGGGATCAAATAACGATCTTTCGGGTTGCTTTTATCTGTTTCAGTGTGAAACAGTTGCTCAATCAACTGTTGCCAAATCACCTTATCTCCTAAATGTTGGATGTAAGGCAGCAAGGCCACCACTAAATCGGTGCGCCAAGTCGCCACGGCCGCATCCAAAGAGAGGGAAAGACTCAAGGGAACTGCGACAGCAATATGATCGAGCACATGTCGCTCAAGCACCGAGGCGGTCGATACATGTGGCAACCAATCAAACCAATATCGAAAAACGCTTTGAGCTACATCTGGCAAACTTTCTTGATGGTGTAAACAAGCGAATCGCTTCGTCAATGGGTGCAAACTATACAGTGGCGGAATATCGACATCGAGCCAAACGGTATGTAATAAAGCCGCCTGTTGTAGCATATACAATCCATCAAGAATTTCATCTTCTGTTGCGCGACAGGTCCCAACTAAAAATGGCAAATCGGTGCCAACAGAACTACAGAAACAAAGGCTTTGTATGATCTGATGGGCCACGGCCGGTAAATCTTGCCACACGGCCGCATAAATCTGATCCAATGCAAGCCCTTGTCCCCGCTGAATGCGTTGTAATAAGGTCGTCAACGACTGGACACGTAGCAATTTTGGCAACGACAAAAGCGAAAGAGGATGACCCCCAACAATATTGTAGATCGCTACAATTTGCTCGCCGGTTAAATCATTTACCCAATATTCGCCACCGGCACGCAAATGGTCACGTAGCAACCGCTCCGATTCCAACAATGTCAACTCAGACACAAAACAGACCCCAACTTGATTCGCCACCTGAGGGGCTATCCGTGAAGTCACGATGATTTTTGAATGAGGGCTTAGATTAACGAGCAAGGTCGCCAAGAGATCACATTGCTCGGCCGTTTCAACCCCATCAATAATTACAAGTGAAGGGTGACGGTTCAACAAAAGCCGTACTTGCTGTTTTAAAGGCTCAACCGATTTAGCGCGTTCCAAAATACGATGTTCGTCAAATTCTTCGCGCAAATAGTGCAAAATCGCCATCATGAGAGCCTCGCGACGTAAACGATGCAAGCTACCCATATCAACCCAAATTTGCTTATCAAATTGCTGGCCCATCTCTTGCATCAGAGCTTGAGCCAATATCGTTTTACCGATACCGGCACGCCCAACAACAAACTGCATTGAAATAGATGATGTGCGTTTTAATGAGTCGGACAATAGGGCCATTTCACGTTGACGGCCGACTAAATAGGCGGTGATTGGCGCAAGCGATGGCACGGCCGGTTTCGTATCAAGCCAATCAGCATCAACAGTCGCCAATTCAGTTTGATCCAATGCGCGATATCCACCCGCACGTAGCAATTTATTCGCCTCTTCTATTGAAAACAATCCCTTAAATCGCCGTAAAACTTGCAGAATGCCCAGCAAAACAGATCGATCTTGGTGATGGATTGAAATCGCCCCTCGCTCCCAGCCGCTTATCGTCCCATACGTATACAAGATATGACTAACAGACTCTAATTCCTCAGCAAAACGCTCTTGTGTTAAAGGGCGATTATTCTTTTGGGGATCTTGTGTTGTTTTGCGAAAACCTTGTAAAAGTTTGCCAAAATCACTCTGCGATTGAGACATGTTTTTTTTATTCCAACGAAAAACTTGCTAACAAAAACTATCTTACTCGGTTTATAGAGATAGCTCGGTGAAAACGAGAATGGCGTTTGAAAAAAAACAAATTGCGATACATAGGTGAAAATTATGATAAATAATTTAAATTTATGATAAACAGTGATGAAAATCAGAGATTTTGGCTGTGAATTTTCGCAATTCCCGCTCAAACAGAACTGGAATTACTCGGCAGAATATGACTATATTACCACAGTACCGCATTTGGCAAGTAGTAAACCAGCAATTTATTTCTTGATTCGACAAGTCATGAAACCATTACGATCTTGGTGATAAATACTGATAAGCTGTGATAAATCAATCTTCAGAAATATTCAACAAAAAAAGGTGTTGTGCTTAACAAATAAACACAACACCTTTTGGCCTTAAAAAGAGAGATTCGCTAGAAATTTAACCGTACTTTTTCTTCCATTCGTATAGCGTATTTATCGCGTCCATCGGAGTCATGGTCGTAATATCAAGCTGATGCAAATCATCAAGTATCGGGCTCGCTTCGGGGAACAGTGCGGCCTGCTGTGGCGCCCTTAAATGGCTGGGCTCCACGGCCGTCGTCACCGCGCTCGCTTCTAAATCAGCCAATAACTCATTCGCTCGCAGCACCACATCACGCGGTAACCCCGCCAATTGGGCCACATGAATCCCATAGCTACGATTCGCCTTGCCCGCAATTAGCTCATGCAAAAAGACGATGTTCTCCCCTTTTTCCGCGACCGCGATGCTGTAGTTATTGATATGAGGCAACAGATCAGCCAAGCCGGTCAATTCGTGATAGTGGGTCGCAAACAAGGTACGCGGTTTCAACCGTGGGTGGTTGTGCAAAAATTCTAAAATCGCCCACGCAATCGACAGCCCATCATAGGTGCTAGTCCCACGGCCGATCTCATCCAAAATCAGCAGTGATCGCTGGGTCGCATGGTTTAGAATCTCGGCCGTTTCCACCATCTCGACCATAAAGGTCGAACGCCCCGCATGTAGCTCATCATGGGCCCCAATACGGGTAAAGATTCGGTCAACCAACCCGATAACCGCCCGCTCGGCCGGTACAAAGCTTCCCATTTGTGCCATCAAGGTAATCAAAGCGACCTGTCGCAAAATCGTACTCTTCCCCGCCATATTCGGTCCGGTAATAATATGAATCCGGTCATCGGCCGTAAATTGCACATCATTCGGCACAAAACGAACCAAATCTAAATTCTGTTCAATAATCGGATGCCGCCCCGCCACAATATCAAGCCCGTGCTCGTTGTTTAGCTCCGGCCGGATATAGCCAAAGGCGACCGCGACCTCGGCTAAACCGGCCGCCACGTCAAGCTGCGCGATTATTTGGCTCACTCCTAATAGGCGAGACGCATATCCTCCAAGCTCTTGGCAAAGCTCGACAAACAAACGTCGCTCAATCTCCAACATTTGCTCTTCAGCGTTGAGAATCAACGTTTCATATTCTTTTAGTTCCGGCGTGATGTATCGTTCGGCGTTGGTCAAGGTCTGTTTGCGAATATAGTCATCCGGTGCCAAATGGGAATTGGCACGGGTAATTTCGATATAGTAGCCAAATACTTTGTTAAACCCGACTTTGAGCGCATTAATGCCGGTCCGCTCTTTTTCCCGTGGCTCTAATTCCGCCACCCACGTGCGCGCATGGGCTGATGCGTTGACCACACCATCTAATTCGACCGAATACCCCGCTTGAATAAAGCCCGATTTATTGGTGTTGGTCGGTGCGTCGGCACTCACGGCACGGCCGATCAAATCGGACACTTCATCACAGGTGTCGAGCTGTTCGGCCAATTGCAACAGGCTCGGTGGCACACTCGGCATTTGGTGAATCAACGCTTCCAAATCAGGCACAGCTTCTAACGCTTGCCCGATTTGTTCCAAGTCGCGCGGATTAGCACGGCCGCTTAACACCCGATTGGTCAACCGCTCCAGATCGGGCAATCCTTTCAACACCCCGCGCAAATCGGCCCGAAACAGACCATCTTCGTAAAATCCTTCGACTTGATCCAGTCGATCTTGCAGAGGGATGATATTGAGCAACGGCCGTGTGACCCGCTCCCGTAACAACCGTGCCCCCATCGGGGTCACCGCTTTGTTCAACACCCCAAATAAAGAGTGCTTTTTCTGCCCATCTAAAGACTCGGTCAGCTCTAAATTTCGCCGCGCCGTATTCCCCAAAGCCATATACCCAGCAACCTGATAGGTAGACAAGCGCTGAATTTGATCAATCGCCCCCCGCTGGGTTTCTTGCAAATAATAGAGCACCGCACCGGCCGCACGTATCGCCATCGGCTCGTTTTCACAGCCAAACGCGGCCAATGTCTGCACATTAAAGTGTAATTCTAGTGTTTGACGCGCTTTGCCTAGCTCAAAACGCCAGTCGGGAATACGGCTAATCGTAGGAATTCGCAGATTTTCGTTCCCCAACCCGTGCTCGGTGTCCGCCAAAATCAGCTCGGCCGGATCCACCCGCGCCAGCTCTTCCACCAATGCGCGCCGATTCGGCAACGCCGCCGTGGCAAACACCCCGGTCGTAATATCGACATAGGCCAAGCCCGCTTCATTCCCGTCGAGCACCACAGCGGTCAAATAGTTGTTTCGCGCTGCATCCAACATCCCCGGCTCAATAACCGTTCCGGCCGTAAAAACCCGCACCACTTCGCGTGGCATCAATCCATTAATCGGCTTATCGCTCATCTGCTCACACAGCGCAACTTTAAACCCTTTGGCGATTAAACGGGCGATGTACCCTTCGGCCGCGTGATGGGGTACACCTGCCATCGGAATCCGCTCACTTTTGCCGTTCGGCCGACTGGTCAATACCAAATCAAGGGCACGGGCGATCGTTTCTGCGTCTTCATCAAAGCATTCATAAAAGTCACCCATCCGATAAAAAAGAATTTCATTGGGATGCTGTGCCTTCAAATCTAAATATTGTTTGCGGGAGGGAGTTAACTTCTTTTTAGCCATATGTTCTATTTTACAGAATGCCCCCCACAACGCCCACCTACAAGCACCACAAGGCCCCCAGCTATGCGCACACCCATAGACAAAAATAAACCGAACCTGCTACACTGAACAAAAGTTTCAACATGCAGTAGAAAAAAGCTGATACTGCCGAATTTGGTGGGATAAGTGTAAATCGTTCAAAAATAGTCGA
>WTJY01000070.1 GCA_011524645.1 Anaerolineales bacterium
CCCAGCTACCATCGTCCCAGCTGTCATCGCCCCAGTCGCCATCGTCCCAGCTGTCGTCATCCCAGCTACCATCGTCCCAGCTGTCATCGTCCCAGCTGTCATCGTCCCAATCCCCTTCATCCCAGTCACCACCTTCAGAGCTAGCAGGAAGTTCAGCTGGAGTCAGGGTATCGGCCGTGCCGTTCAGCACATTGTTAATCCAGTTTTGATATGAAGTCACCCGAGCATATACACCGTATTGTCCAGCCGCACCACATTCATCCCCCCAGCTAACCACACCGATTTGAACCGGTTCGCCACTGCTGTTACGGCCGACCAATGGACCGCCACTATCACCGTAACAAGAGTCCGCACCACCAGATTCAGGACCAGCACAGATCGTATCGCTCAATAAATCTTCGCCATAGACCGCTTTACACGCTTCTTGGCTCACCACCGGCAAGTCCACACCATGCAAGGTATCCGGTTCGTCACCACCCGCTTCAGTCAGCGAACCCCAACCGGTCACCCGTGCTTGTGCACCCGGATCATCGGCCGTAGTCGCCGTAGTTGCCGCCAATTTAATCGGGGTCCCTTGTGTCGCTGGACGACTCAAACGAATCAGAGCAATATCATTGTCTTCCCCATCCGCATAGTCTGGGTATCCTTTATGGACCGCAATCTCAGCCGCCGTAATCCGTTCACCTTCGTTGCTACTTAGCGTATGACGCCCCACCAAAATATCAACTTCGCTCGCATTTTGAATCCCTTCAACGCAATGCGCGGCCGTTAAAACCCAGTTCGGAGCGATCAAAGAGCCACCACAAAATTGAGCATCGTACCCATTATTTGTATCACTGCTCAGCAATCCCACCATCCAAGGTTGTGCGCCAGGTTCGGCCGGGGTTTTCCCCGTATTGGCACTTGCGGGGCCAACCAAGGCCACCATCATCAAACCAAGTGTTACCATCGCCATCATTAGTTTTCGTTTCATGATCAATTGTCTCCTATAAATATCGATAAAAATAATTCTCGTTGTCTCTGCAACTCGTTGTTTGCTGTTGACAATTAAAGAATACAATTTTCAACAAACGACCACATCGGGCCGCAGGAGTAGATTCAATAGGGACTTTTGGCGTAGATCAGGTGTTATGGCTCACTTTTAAAGCAAAAAAAGCCCGTCAAGGGCCATTTTCAACATCAAACATTATCAGAAATAGTCTTATGTCAATTTTTTGGATAGAAATTGAGGATAGAGATAGCGAAACCGTCTCAACAAAGCAGACTCCCTATCCCTATCAGTTGATTTTATTTATAGGCATCAACTGACTAATTTACGACACCGGCCGCGTTGTCGTCCCTCTCAGCACGAGTTTGGTCGCCAACACGCGCTTTTCCATCTCCGTCGTTTCCCCCGCCAGTTGGTCTAACAACCAGTTCGCACCCAACACCCCAGACTCAAACAGCGGTTGATGTAGCGTCGTCAAATTAAGCGCTTTCGCCATTTCTATATCGTCATAGCCAATCACAGAAAGCTCATAAGGGACATCAATATCTAATTCATAAGCGGCTTGCAATACGCCAGTCGCATAGGTATCGCTGGTACACACAATCGCAGTCGGCCGGCCTTCTACTTGAAACAGCAAGCGAAATCCCATCTCATACCCAGCATGTCGGCCATGCTCCCCAGCGAGAATAAGCCCATTATCAACTTCTAAACCGGCTCGCGTCAATGCTTGTTGATACCCTAAAAATCGATCAGCGGTTGAATGATTCCCTAACCGCTCTTTATCCAGATCACTAACAAAGCCGATGCGCGTGTGACCCAGCTTTAGCAAATGCTGTGTCGCCTGCAAGCCCCCAAATGTATCATCTACAGAAACTCGGTTTAAATAGGGCAAATCGCCATCAATCATAATCACCGGCATATTCGCATTTTGAAAACGCAGATACTCCGCTTCGGTCGGCCCCACAGAAATTGTAATCAGCCCATCCGCTTTTTCACGGCCGTATAAAGCCTGAAAGCAATCACGCAACCCATCTTCCGACTCCACATTAAAGATCGTTAAATCATAATCGCTTTCCCCAATAACCGATTCGATCCCGCGTAAACGCTCCACCACAGAAGGTGTCGTAAAAAAAGGGGCAACCAATCCGATCATCATCGTCTTACCAGAAGAAAGACGACGCGCGGTTTGGCTCGGCACATAATTCAATTCTTTGATCGCGTCTAAAACGCGCTGGCGGGTAGATGCACGCACGGCCGAATGATCGTTCAGCACTCTAGATACGGTACCAACCCCAACACCCGCTCGTTTCGCCACATCACGAATCGTTGCACTCATAAAATCACAGAAATAATCATAACAAACTTAAACAACACCAAATCTTTAAGCCCTGAGAGCATACAAAACCCCTTATCGACTGTCAAGAAACAGTAAAAATTAGAAAATTAGAGTCGCAAAGTCACTGTCGCGCATTTCCCCAAGTTGTTGTTTTAGTAGGGGCATTTATACTCCACAACCCGACAATCATCCATTACCAAGCAACAAAAACAAACCAATTGAAATCGATTTCTACAGATTTAGTGACTACAGCCACCCCCTACACATACCGCTTCAACAACGCTTTCCCAAATGTGTAATGATGCTGTATCTGCGCCAACGGATAGCGATAGTTCTCCCCCACAGGACAAGCCAACCGAGCCATACAACGATCTTCGCAACTAGCTCCGGCCGTCAAACGATGACTCAAACATCGCTTTAGCTGCAAACGGCCGATCCCCTGCACCGCCCCCACCGGACAAGCTGAAATACAAGGCTTCTCAACACATAAATCACACGCCGACCGCTGTGCCTCCTCCCGCTTAAACGGCAAAAAATCAGCATCGGTCAAAAACGCCACCCGATAAGCGAACCACGGCCCATATTTGGCACTCACATGACTGCCTAGTGGGGATCGATGCCCCCAATTAGCCAACATGCCCAACTGCTGTAACGGAATCAAACAATCAGTTTGTGGATACAGCCGCAATTTACGACGGCCACACAACACCATATCCACCCACCGCTCCGCTATTTCGATACTGTAATCATCAACCGGATCGGCCGATCGCCATCCCTGCTCCTCCATCGCTTCCCATAAACGCCCTCCACCATTCCCCAATAGCACCAATCGGGAATAGTCACCCAAATCAATCCCACTCTCTTCGAAATGTCGCTTTAATTCATCTGAAAAATGCGCAGTCGCCAACACGGCCGATAAATTTAATCCATGTTCAGCTAAAAAATCCCACCCAAAATGATCCGATACCGTCATATACCCACCTCCGGCAAAACCTCTTCCTCTTCCTCTGTCATCGTCAACCAAATACGCACCCCGATCACCACAATCACAATCGAACCACCAATCATCGCCCAAAAGCCGGGCAACTCTCCAGCAAAAAGAGCCACCCATACCGGGTTCAAAATCGGCTCAAGCGTCATAATAATCAACGCTTTAACGGCCGTTAAATGGCGCAAAGCCCACGTATACAGCATCAAACCAAACCCCAGTTGAAACACCCCCAAACCAAGAATCAACGCGATATTGGTCCAATCAAAGGTCTGCACAGGTGTAGACGGCAAACCGATCACCACCGCCATCAGCGATCCCACCACAATCATCTCCATCGAATGCTCATGCTCTTCACGCAACAAAATCGCCATAGCTGCCATAAAAACACCGCTCCCCAACGCGATCACATTCCCCCACAAACCGCTCATCGAAAGCGAATCCGCAAAAAACAACCCGATACTGGGCAAGATAATCCCCACCGTGACCCAGTCGATCCAGCGAGGTTTATCTGCAAGGAAAAAATAGCTGATCAAAATCGTCCACACAGGTGCCGTGAATTGAAGCACAATCGCATTCGCGGCCGTTGTCATCTTCGTCGCTAGCATAAATGACAAATTGGTCAGCACATAAGCGATCGCCCCCAACCACATCGCCCGAGTCATATTGGGAAAGACACCCCCCTTCTGCCGGTATACCACCCCGCCGATCAAGATCGCCACGACCAAGCTTCGCGCCCCATTCAAGGGCAACGCCTCCCAAGTCGAAAGCTTAATAAACACCCCGCCCAAACTAAACATCATCGCCGCCATCGCCATCACCACAACCGCGCGCCGCTCATTCATCCAATCCGACTTAACCATCCGGACACCTCCGGTCAAAAACAAAAAGGGCCGCGCCTAATCAAAACACGCGACCCAATCTAATCTAAAATCAAAAACCTAAAATCCCCAATCCCTCTACTTGAGACTGGCCGCATAATCTATCAAATAATTCGGCACATCAACACCCGCCTTCAAGCGAGGATCCGCTTCCGGCTCCCCAAAAACGGTACGCATCGGCAAAACACCCGCCCAAATATCGAGCGCATAATCCGCTTCGTCATCCCCGGGCGCACCGGTCCGCACTTTAGCAGACCCTAAATCGATCGGGATGCGCACAATTTTAGTCGCTTTCGACTCAATCGGTGTCGGCTGGCGTGCATCATCCCAACGGCCGGGGATCAGCTTCTCCGTAAAGATACGCAACGCTTCCATCTTCTCATCAGGGTCTTCAATCAGTACACCGCTCCCATAAAGAACGGCCGAACGATAATTCATCGAATGATTAAAGACGCTACGCGCCAACACCAAACCATCCAAATGAGTCACCGTAATGCACGCTTCACCCCCTTTCGCCAACAATTGCATCAAGCGGCTTTTACTCGACCCATGAAGCAATATATTATCTCCCTGCCGCGCATGAATCGTCGGGATCACAATCGCCCGCCCATGATCCACAAATCCAACATGACAAATCAAAGATGCATCTACAATCGGATAAATCGTATCGCGATCATAATCCCCACGTGTATGGTACCGTTTTACTTGATTCAGTGGGGTTTTCTCGAATTGGTTGCTCATCAGGAACTCCTTTTTCTTTACTTAAGGAATGCAACGCGACAAAAATCTCTATATCTCTGTACCAAAACATCCCTTCGACCAATTAATTTGTGCCAGTGTAAAAAACTCTACAAAATGACTCAACCTAATTGGTCTAAAAAAACCACCTCTAATACAGTTTTTTACCAGACCAACCTACCGATCAGAACGCACAATCTCGTCTTTCTGTAGCAAAGCGCCGGTCCCCATAAAAAATAGCGTCCCACCACCCACAAGAATCAACCACGGCCGTAATCGATTCCACACATGCCACCAAGCCCCATATGCGGCCGGTGTCGGATCATCGGCCGTCTCTACCATCGCTTCATAAGCTGGCAATGGCGTAAAGTCAGGCTCTAGCAAACGAAAATAGTAAAACGGCTGATCTTTTTCCCAATCGGTTGCCCGCTTCAAAAACCAATAATTCGCCACCCCCACCCAAGGCCAATCCGCTTGTAACCGCTCATAAGCGGCTACAGCATAATCAGCCTGCTGTGCCTCAGTTACTTGCCCAAATGTCGCCGAAATCCCGTCAGGGACCGCATTCCAAGCCATCTCACTAATCCAAATCGGCTTATGTTCATCCCCGTTCGCCACCATCACATCTCGCAACAGTAAATTATGGGGGTAATTAATCACGGTCGGCCGTAATCGATAATCGTCCGCACCAGAAAACAATCCATATCCTTGCGCCGACAAAATGTCAAAACATTCTCCCGCCCCAGCATCATACATGCGTTGCAAAAAGATTAAATCGTTCAAGTCTCGATAATTCAGCACCACCGTCGGCGACAAGGCCCCCGCCAAAATCACCGCATCCGGGTTCGCAACTTTCGCCCGATGATATCCCTCACAAAGCAGTTGTGTAAACGCTTCTGGGCTTACTGTTCTTTCACCCCACTCAGGATAAATATTCGGCTCGTTCCATAATTGAAAATAAGTAATCTGCCCCTGATATCGGCCGACCACCGCCTCTACAAAATCCCCATAGTCCCCATAATCATCAGGCGGAGAATGGGTCCCAATCGTATCAGTCATCGTTCGCGACCAACTCGGCGGGTTATCTAAACGAGCAATTACTTCAATATCATACTGATTCGCCAAGGCCACAATATTGTCATACTTCGCCCAAGCATCAACCCCTTCAGCCACATTCCGCCGATCAATAAAATCGTCTTTGGCATGGATCTCTATATCTTCCCAAGCAAATTGCTGGCGAATAAAGCGAAACCCCGCCTCGTGAGCCAAACGCAAACTTTCTTCGCGCACCTCGGGCAATACCTCTTGCTCTAAAAAGGTATTCACACCACGCACCGGGCCATCGACATGATCCATATCAGCCATCGGTGCCAATTGTGGAGCCGGCCGCACCGCCGTATACACCCACTGCATCCCACCCCGAAGCTGACCCAATAAAGCATCTTCACCAGTAAATCCGGACAAACTCGTTGCAGGAGGCAGTAAACCAACAATCAACATAGCGATCGCCGCCAAAATCACAATTCTTTTACTCATAATCCTGCGATTATAGCGACCTCAAACTCATTATAAAAACGACGATTCCTCATCGATCCCGCTAAACTATCGATCTCCCAGCCCCTAGCCCCTAAAAACCCCGTGACCCCGTGAACCGCTCTTGACAAATAGATCAAATTTTCTTAACATTTGCCATCCGAACAACTGTTTGGGTTCGCTCTTGTAGCTCAATGGATAGAGCGACACTCTCCTAAAGTGTAGGTTGACCGTTCGAGTCGGTCCAAGAGCGCAATCAAAAACGGCCGTGTGATCTTTTATTCAATCGATCACACGGCCGTTTCGCTTTTTATTCGGGTGGATAAACCACCTCTGGCCCTAGAGGCGTAGCGCACTACGCCTCTAGCTCATACACACTAGATCAATTCACGCCGACGCGCAAACCAGAGTGAACCGGTCGCCATCACCAACAAGGTAAAGATCGTATACAAGGTTGTCTTCACATGTTGTGGTGGATATGCCGCACTTGTCGCCGCACTGTCACCCATGGTCACCGCCGTTGGGGTAAAGTTCCAGACATAATCTTCAACCTCACCGTTGACCGCTCGGCCCGCAAAACCATCACCGAGAGCAATAGTACCACCAGTAGCAACCGCATTGGCCGCAGCCTCACTTTCGAACAAACGGAAGCGAGCATACACTTCACGGTTAGATCCGCCGACCGTTCCATTTGCCTCAAAGAAGCTCGCAGGGACATCAATATCGATATTGGTTGATCCTGCAGAGGCAAAGGTATGTGTAACCAATTCATCAAACGTACCATCGCCATCAAAGTCGATCCAACCGACTAGGTAGCCACCGCCACCGCCAACAGTCACACCAATTTGACCCCCATTAGTGCCATTTTCCCAATCAGTGAGGTTTACAACCACACCGTCTTCGTCAGCACCATCACCGGTTGCACCTGAACTTTGTTGTCCATCAGCCTCGCTGTCTACCGTTGCACCTAGATAGATTTGGCCTGCATCTGGGACACCGTCATTGTTGGCATCTACGATGATATGAGCCGCACCGTCATCGCTCAATTGAGTTTGATAGTTGCCCGCACCGCTTGCATTTCCAGTGTCCGGCAAGTCACCCAAGTCCGCCAATACGACACCAAAGTCGTAGCTAGCAATTGGATCACCTTCGGCCGTCGGATCAACATTTTGCGCCACATTCTCAAACCCTTGGGTTGGCGTCGCCGCTACACCGCTCAAATCGGAGTCAAGCTGATCATCACTACCTTCATCATTAAAGGTGAGAATGTAATCGCCCGTATCTACCGTAATCACATACGCTGGGCTATTTCCAATTGAAATAGCAACACCGCTACCGGTCCGCAGGTTCTCATCGAACAACAAGTTCGGGAAGCTATACCAACCGGTTTCGGTCGTACCGCTCGTGCTTGGATCATCACCGGTCACCGTCTTCAATACGATCGTCGCCCCCGCATCTGGATAGTCGATCGTCAGCGTAACTGTGATGCCATCAATACCCAGTTCGCCACCATCTTGGATACCATCACCGTCTGAGTCGTACCATACAAGGTTACCCAATGACGCAGGTTCTTTGTAGTAACCGAAGTCAACGTTATTGTTAATCGGAGTGCCACTATCAATCGTCACACCAAAGGTGTCAATCTTGCTTTCATCTGGGTTCGAATTACCAGACGAATCAGTCCCATCTTGGTTACCGGTGCTGTGCCAGTAACCATTCAACAGACCCGCTTCATCAGTCACATCAACGACGTAGTCGCCGTATGGCAAGTCAATGAAGTCATAGCTACCACCACCAGCAGTGACAGTGCTACCGATCAATGGTTCACCCGGATCAACCACACCGTTGCCGTTCGTATCGTAGTACAGATCGAGCGTCACACCATCAATCCCTGATTCTGTAGCGTCTTTCTGACCATCCGCATTCGTATCTTCCCAAACAAGGTTACCGATTGAGCCGGTAGAGCCACTTGGTTCATACCCGAAGTCTTGGATCAAATCGACCGGGTTCGATGGCGTCAAAGTCACAATTGAGGTGCTGTTGTTGTCATCTTCAGGATCGGCCGTATTGCTCCAGTTGCCCGCGCCACCCGGTAAGGTGCTCGTATCAACAGTCACCGTATAGGTGCCATTCGGATCAAGATCACCGAAGTAATATTTGCCGTTTTCATCCGTTGTTGTCGTTACCGTCACACCCGATGGGTAAGTCAAGACCACGGTCACCCCTTCAATCGGTGTGTCATTTGACGGATCAAAGGTTGAGCCAGAACTATCATCATCGATAAAGATCGTGTCACCGATACCACCACGTGATTCCAACAACGGGAAGCTAAAGTCTTCAACTCGTGGATGCGGATTACTCCCATTCACAGTGAGCGTACTTTGCGCATCATTGTTCGTCCCATCGCTACCATCATAGGTTGAGCTGGTACTCACATTGCTGGGCAGGGTGCTGGTAACCACACGGACCGTGTACGTACCGGCCGTCACATCCGTAAAGATATAGTCACCGTTTTCATCGGTCGTCACAGTTTGAACCACCGTGCCGCCGTTATCGACCAATTCGACTTTCACGCCTGGTAGGCCAGGTTCACCCGCATCTTGGGTGCTACCACCCAAACCGTCTTCGTCTAGCCAGACACGATCCCCAATACTGAACAGCGCTGAAGGTGTATCGATTGGGTAGCTAAAGTCTTGATCACGATCATCAACCCCGGCCACCAAAGTCACCACATTTTCAGAATCTGTCGTGCTGCCCGGTGGATCATAGCTTGAGGTTGTTAACCAGCCGCTGGGCAACGTTGTCGTGTCTACTGTTACCGTATAGGTATCGGCCGGTAATTCTGGGAACAGATAGTAACCTTGGTTATCGGTCACCGTTGTTTGAACATTACCGCTGCTATCAGTCAAACGAACTGTCACGCCACCCAATGGAACATCGTCACCATTTGGCGTACTCGCACCATTATTGTCTTCGTCACCCCAGATAAAGTCCCCGATGCTACCAAGTGTTGTATCGGTCAAGGTATAGCTGAAATCAGCCGTCTTATCGTTCGGGTCACTTTCTGTCAGCGTGATCGTATCGCTGGTGCTGTCAACCGTGCTACCCGGTGGATCAAAGGTTGAAGTGGTGTTGTATTTTGCGGGCAAGGTACTGGTCACCACTTTGACGATATAACTATCGAGTGGCAAGTCGGTAAAGGTATACCGGCCGTTGCCATCAGTCGTGGTCGTTTTAACCGCGTCGTTTTCATCAACGACACCGTCACCATTCACATCATCTGGTGTACCGTCGCCGTCGTTGTCTTGATAAAGACTAACAGTCACACCAGGGATTCCTGGCTCACCGTTCCGGTTCGTTTCATCATCTTGTGAATCATCTACATCGAACCAGATCAAGTCACCGATCTCACCCAGCGGTTGGCTGGCACCATAACCGAAGTCTTGTACCCGATCATCAACCGATGAACCATCCGATCCCGCACCATCTAAGTCAGAGGCACTCATATTTGGTGAAGCCAATACCCCATTCGAGTCATAGCTTTGGGTCAAGCCGTTAAGAACGTTGTCTGTATCGTTCACCCAGACCAAGTAATAGCCGTCCGGTAAATCGCTGAACAGGTATTGGCCGTCGCTATCGGTCACAGTGGTCGCAATGATCGATTCGCTTTCATCGAAGATACCGTTGTTGTTGGCATCCAAGATCAAGGCAACTGTCACACCGGGGATACCGGTATCGGCCGTATCGGCCCCGTTACCCGCACCTTGGGTCACCGCACTACCGCCGTCAACTGGAGCAAGTGATGGACCATTGCCGTCCATATCATTGTCGTACCAAACGGTGTCACCGACACTGTTCAACACAACAGAGGCGGTCGGTTGATAACCGAAGTCCGCATTTAAGAAGACATCACCAGGCGCCAATACAATCGCGTCGGTTGTAATGTGATCATCTTCACCATGCCCACCCGTTTCCGCTTCTGCAAAGTGATCTGGGTCACCGGTTTGGCTGTAGTTGGTAGGATTCAAGATGTCGTGACTCGAGCCTGCGTCATCTGTGACTTCGACTTTGTATGCGCCAGCGGTCAAGCCATCGAATATATAGTAACCATTGGCATCTGTAATGTTGACCAGAGCTGTATCATCTCCTGTGCCGAACAAGCCGTCAGGACCAGGCCCTCTCAAGGTCACGGAAATACCGGCTACACCAGCTTCACCAGGGTCTTGTACGCCGTCTCCGTCACTGTCGATCCAAACACGGTCACCAATTACGGCCGTGTTCATCCCGTCAGTCACATCAACAGTCGGGTTGTAGTTATAGCCAAAGTCGGCCGTTAAGTTTTCTTCACCGGGGTCAAGGGTAACTGCATAACCGGTACCGCTGTGATTTTTGTTACCAAAGTCGCCGTCATCATCCACGATATCCGCGTCAGGACCATCATCAACATTGGTATAGAAGGAGGTTTGGGTCATACCGGTCGGAATACTGCTGTCGAGAATATCGACGAAGTAGTCGCCCGGCGTGATCCCTGTAAAGAGATAACCACCATTGAAATCGGTTGTCGTGGTCATCACGACAGTGCCGTTAGAATCTTTCAATTGAACTTCAACGCCCGGAATGCCGCGTTCACCTTCATCTTGATAACCGTTGCTGTCTTCATCCAGCCAGACATAGTTACCAATGGTCGCTTTTTCTTCCTCAACCATACCAAAGTCGTAAGAAGCGGCCGGATTCGATTCCGCCGTGGCGTTGCTATTTTGTGTCGTATCAGTTGCCCCTTGAACCGGCAATGCTGGAACGCCACTCGCATCTGAGTCGAGCTGATCATCGCCTGCATCGGTCAAAGTCAAGGTGTATTCACCGGTGTCTATCGTAATCGTATATGCCGGTTCATTCGTATCGGTCGTCGTTAACCCGCTACCGATACGATAATCTTCATCAAGTAACAGATTCGGGAATGAGTACCACCCTTTTTCAATCGCATCCGTACTTGGATCATCGCCAGTCACCGTCGAAACGCTAACGGTCGTGCTATCTGGGTAAAGGATATTCAAGGTCAAGGTGATGCCGTCTAAGCCGATTTCATCGGTATCTTGCAGACCATCTTTGTTGTCATCGAGCCAGACAAAGTTACCGAGTGCCGCTGGATCAACATAGTAGCCAAAGTCTACATTCAAGTTATCGGGAGTGCCTGTACTCAACACCACGCCAAATGGATCAGCTTTACTATTATCATCAACAGCAGCACTTTGATCGCCTAATGAGTGCCAATATCCGGCCAATACACCCGCTTCATCGGTCACATCTACAATGTAAGCCACAGAGCTACCACCATTATCAACTGGCAAATCCTCGAAGAGATAACCACCGGTCGCATCAGTTGTCGTCGTACCAATCTTCGGCTCACCAGGATTAACAATCCCGTCACCGTTGGCGTCGTAATAAAGATCAATCGTCACACCAGCAATGCCAGATTCACTCGCATCCTTCACCCCATCCGAATCTGTGTCTTCCCAAACCAAGTTACCGATTGAGCCGGTTTCGGCCGCAATGGCGGTCATATCATAACCAAAGTCTTGGTCAAGGTTAATCGGATTAGTCGCAGTTAATGTCACAGTTGAGGTACTGTTGTCATCACTATTCGGATCGGCCGTGTTGGTCCAATTACTGGCGCCACCCGGCAATGTGCTCGTATCCACCGTCACCGTATAGGCACCATTTGGATCAAGATCACCGAAGTAGTAGCGGCCGTTTTCATCGGTCACACGGATTTCTGTTGAACCGTCCGGTTTTTCAAGGGTGACAGTCACCCCTTCAAGTGGTGTATCACCACCGGCCGGATCATACGCATCACCGCCCCCAGAGCCACCATCGGCGTCAACGAAGATCGTATCACCGATCGCGCCGCGTGATGGCACAGGTGGGTAGCTAAAGTCTTCACCACGTTTGTGCGCATCCACACCCGCCCCAACGGTCACAACACTAGAAGAGTCATTGCTCGGTGTCCCGCTGTTATCGGTTCCGTCATAGCTTGATGCGGTACTGACATAGCCAGGCAATGTGCTTGTATCAACCACGATTGTGTAATCGTCAGCGGCTAAACCGGTAAACAAATACTTACCGGTGTCATCCGTGGTGGTTTGGCCCACCAAGCTACCACCACTGTCATAGATATTAACCGTAACATTGGCCAATCCCAGTTCACCTGCGCTATTCGCTTCATCTTGACCACTGTTGTTCACATCGAACCAAACGTAGTCACCAATCGAGTAGAGAGTACCGCTTGGGGGGTAACTAAAGTCTTGGGTTCGGTTGTGGGAATTATCACCCAGAGGTTGAACGCTTTGGCTGTCTGCCGGGCCGAAAGGATCGTAACTTGACGTCGTACTAAAGCCCGGAGGCAATGTGGTCGTATCAACCGTAATCGTATAGGTCGCCCCACCACCAGGTAGATCGGTGAAGAGATAGAACCCATTGCTATCGGTTTCTGTCGTTGTGACATTGCCACTGCTATCGGTCAAGCGTACGGTCACGCCCGCAAATGGCACATCGTCGCCATCGTCAAAGGTGCCATCACCATTTGAAAGCAAGTCGCCCCAGATTTGGTCCCCGATACTGGATAGCGTCGTATCAGTCAAGGTATAGCTAAAGTCTTGGTCCAAATTAATCGGTGTACCTGAGTTAACCGTAACAGAACCGCTTCGGCTGTCTACAGCCGACCCTGGTGGATCATAGGTAGAGGTCGTATTGTATTTCGCATCAAGGGTAGAGGTATCTACTTCGACGATATAGGTATCGTAGGGGAGATTCGTAAAGAGGTAACGGCCGTCTGGATCGGTCGTCGTTGTTTGGATCGCATCGGCGCTGGTGATACTACCATCTCCATTAATGTCATCCGGTACACCGCCCCCATCATTGTCTTGATAGAGCAACACCGTCACATTTGGAATACCCGGTTCAGCACCACGGTTGCTTTCATTGTCTTGTGAATTGTTTACATCGAACCAAACCAAGTCGCCAATCGTACCGAGCGCGGGGCTTGGGCCATAGCCAAAGTCTTGTACGCGGTTATCGATACTTGTGGGAGAAGCGTTGCTGCTATCTAAATTAACAGCGCTGGTATTGGGTGTACCGGCCACGCCGTCATCATCATAGCTTTGAGTCAAGAAATGCAAAATGTTATCTGTATCATTCACCCAAACGATGTAGTTGCCATCAGGCAAACTCTCGAAGAGATATTGCCCGTTTTCATCGGTGGTATCGGTTGCAATCACATTGTCACCGCTGTTAAAGACACCATCGTCATTGTTGTCTTCAATTAGAACAACGGTTACGCCTGCAATGCCGTAATCGGCCGCATCCGCCGAGCCAGTGTTATCCCCTTGGGTCACAGCAGAACCATCATCGATCGCACTCAATGATGGGCCACTGCCATCCATATCCACATCGAAGTAGACCGTATCACCGACGCTGTTGAGCGTGCCCGCTGCGGTGGTTGGTTGATAACCGAAGTCCGCATTCAAGAAGACATCGCCAGGACCCAAGATAATCTCGTCGGTCGTTTTGTTGTCATCTTCACCATAGGTACCAGGGTTAGCCGCTTCAGAAATACCAAAGTGATCGGGATCACCGGTTTGGCTATATGTCGCGCCCAAAACATCATGGTTCGCACCGCTACTATCGGTCACTTCAACTTGATATGCGCCAGGAGTCAAACCATCAAAGATGTAATAACCGTTCGAGTCTGTCGTGGTGGTGGTCGATGTGTCATCATCGGCCGTACCGAAGAGACCATCTGCCCCCGGTTGAATCAAGGTGACAATCGCCCCAGAAACCGCAACTTCATTCGGGTCTTGGAAGCCATCACCATCTGTATCAATCCAGACCCGATCACCCAATGCGGCCGTATTTTGGCCGCCATTGACGTCATCGGTCGGGTTGTAGTTGTAGCCGAAGTCGGCCGTTAAGTTTTCTTCACCAGAATCAAGCGTCACCGCGTAGCCATTGCCCGTGTCATGATCCTTGTTCCCAAAGTCTCCATCATCGGTCAACGTATCCGCATCACTACCATCGACATTGTTGGTGTAATCATCGGTTTGGGTCATGCCGCTTGGGATTGAGCTATCGAGGATATCGATAAAGTACTCGTCCGGAGTAAGATTTGAGAAGAGATAACCACCTTGGCTATCGGTCGTTGTCGTCATTACAACGGTGCCAGTAGAATCCTTCAACTGAACCACGAC
Organism: Anaerolineales bacterium; assembly: GCA_011524645.1. Classification (GTDB taxonomy): domain Bacteria; phylum Chloroflexota; class Anaerolineae; order Promineifilales; family Promineifilaceae; genus WTJY01. The sequence continues at coordinate 14,708 of WTJY01000070.1, forward strand.
GTTCGGGATACCAGGTTCCCCTTCATCTTGGAACCCATCGCTGTTTTCATCGAACCAAACATAGTTCCCGACAGAAGCAGCTTTCAGTTCAACCAAACCGAAGTCGTAGGAAGCGGCCGGATCAGATTCGGCCGTAGGGTCCCCATTCTGCGTCGTATCGAGAACCCCTTGCGTTGGCGTAGCAGGTACACCCTGCGCATCAGAGTCAGTTTGATCGGTCGCGCCCACACTCACATCGGTAAGGGTCAAGCTATAACCGGTCGTATCGACTGAAAGCGAGTAAGCAGGAGTGTCAGCGGATGCAGTTTGTGAACCGCTACCCGCACTATAATCTTCATCTAGCAACAAGTTGGTAAACTCATACCACCCTTGTTCCACAGTTGCGGTACTTGGATCATCACCAGTTACGGTGTTAACTTGGATCACGGTACCGTTGGGATAAGTGATCGACAATGTCACTCGAATCCCATCAACCCCACGCTCAGAACTATCTTGAATCCCATCCGCATCGGAATCGATCCAGACATAGTTACCAACTGCGGCCGGATTTTTGTAATAACCGAAGTCCACATTCAAGTTGTTAACAATTGTGGTAGATGTCAAAACAACAGCGAATACGTCAATCTTGGAATTGTCATTTGTGTCTTCAACTGTATCACCAGCAGCAGGGTCTACCGGATTCTGGGAGCCAATTGAGTGCCAATAGCCGTTCAATACACCGTCAACGTCACTGACATCAACCACATAGGCCATATCACCATTCACACCATCATCGGTCGGTAAGTTAGAGAATAGATACGTACCACTACCATCTGTCGTGGTAGTACCGATACGCGGTTCGCCCGGATCAACTGTCCCGTTGCCATCAGCATCGTAGTAGAGATCGATGGTCACACCCGCAAATCCGGTCGTTTCGCTCGCGTCTTTAACGCCGTCAGCATCACTATCTTCCCAAACAACGTTACCGATTGAACCGGCCGTCGCCCCACCATCCAATACATAACCGAAGTCTCGGGTGAGATCGATCGGGTCCGCAGGGGTGAGTGTTGAGGAAGATGTGCTGTTGTCATCACCATCAGGATCGGCCGTGTTGCTCCAATTTGCTGCACCGCCCGGCAATGTAGAGGTATCGACAGTTACTGTATAGGTTGCAGATGGATCAAGATCGCCGAAGTAGTAACGGCCGTTTTCATCTGTTACTGCGATTTCTGTCGTACCATCTGGATTCTCAAGTGTCACGGTGACCCCTTCCAATGGAATATCATTGGCAGGATCAAAGGTTTCACCACCTACGCCAGCAGACACATCAATAAAGATCGTATCGCCAATCGCACCCAAAGCATCTTCTACAGGTGGGTAGCTAAAATCTTCTCCACGGCGGTGTTGATTACCAGAGGTCGAATTCACAGGGCGATTGGTCGCACTGCTATCGGTATCTATTCCATCTGTACCTGCATAAGTTGATGTCGTTTGCACATACACGGGTAAAGATTTCGTATCGACTATCACGGTGTAATTATCAGAGGTCAGGCCAGTAAATAGATAATTACCATTTTCGTCAGTAACTGTTGAGTCAATTTGTACACCAGAACTGTTGTACAAGAGGACTGTTACCCCTGGTAAGCCAGGCTCAGTGCCTGTATCCGCACCGCCAGCACCATCCACATCAAACCAAACACGATCACCAATAGTAAAGGATGTATTGTTTGGCGGGTAACTAAAGTCTTGATCTCGGTCATGTTCACCCGCGCTCAAAGCTTCAAAGCTAGTGTTATCAGCCCCACCATCAGGATCATAGGTCGGTGTAATATCGAAACCGGCCGGAATCGTAGTGGTATCGATAATGACATGATAATCATCCGCAGAGAGACCGGTGAAGAGGTAATAGCCTTCGTTATTGGTGGTTGTGACATCGATACTATTCCCATCATTGTCGAACAAGCGAACAGTCACACCCGCCAAAAGCACATCGCCTGCATTCGGGGCACTACCGCCACTACTATCTATATCACCCCAAACTTGGTCACCAATACTGGCCAATGTTGTGTCATTTAAGGTGTAACTAAAGTCTTGATCGAAATCATACGGTGTCGTAGTTGACAAAGTCACACGATCACCCGTACTGTCATTGGTTACCGACCCAGCATCATAAACCGATGTACGGTTGTAACGGATATGAAGTGTGGAGGTCACCACACTGACAAAATAATCGCCAAATGGCAATTCTGTGAATAGATATTGGCCATTTACATCGGTCACTTGGGTGTCAATCGCATCGAGTTCATTGACGACTCCGTCACCATTGAGGTCATCTGGCGCATTATCGCCATCTTCGTCTTGGTACAAGACAACGGTCACACCACTAATGCCCGGATCAGCACCACGGCTGTCTTCATCATTAGGCGTGCCATCAACATCATACCAAACGGTATCACCGATCACTCCAAACGGTTCACTTGGGCTATAACCAAAGTCTTGGGTCCGATTATCGACTGGTGAGCTGTCTGAGCCAGCACTATCTAAGTCAACCGCGCTTTGGTCTGGCGTGCCCAAAATCCCATCTTCATCATAAGATTGGTTTAAACCGTAAAGCGTATTGTCGGTGTCATCGACCGCGACAATATAGCTACCATCAGCCAAGCCTTCGAACAGATACTGACCATTGCTGTCGGTCAGATCGGTCGCAATGATCGGTTCACCCCCATCACGCAAGCCATTGCCATTCGTATCTTGAATCAAAATAACAGATACACCAGCAATGCCATAATCATCGGCATCGGCCGTGCCACCGCCCCCTTGGGTCACATCAACCGCATCGTCAATCGCAGATTGTGATGGACCATTGCCATCCGCATCCGCATCTAAGAAGACGGTGTCACCCACGCTGTTAAGCACTGCAGATCCCGGTTGATAACCGAAGTCAGCGTTGAGGAAGACATCCCCCGGTCCAAGAATAACCGGCGTTGTCGTTTTATTATCATCTTCGCCAGCGGTACCTGGGTTAGCCGCTTCAGATATACCAAAGTGATCCGGGTCGCCGGTTTGATCATAACCTGCGCCAAGAACATCATGGCTAGCACCGCCTGAATCGGTCACTTCAACCACATATGCACCGGGTTCCAAACCATCAAAGATATAGTAGCCGGTTACATCGGTGGTCGTTGTTTCTGACACCACATCGTCAGCGGTGTTCAATAATCCGTCTGGACCTGCGGTAAGCAATGAAACGGTTACCCCAGAGACGCCGATTTCGTTAGGGTCTTGTGCCCCATCTCCGTCAGCGTCAATCCAAACGAAGTCACCCAATGCGGCCGTGCCATCATTGTTGTTGACATCGTTGGTCGGGTTGTAGTTATAGCCGAAATCGGCCGTTAAGTTTTCTTCACCAAAGTCCAGGGTAATCGCATAACCGTCACCGGAACTGTGGTTCTTATTACCAAAATCACCATCGTCGCTCACGCCGTCTGCATCTGCACCATCAATTTCATTGGTGTAAAGAGTTGTTTGGCTCATGCCATCTGGAATCGTGCTATCCACAATATCCACAAAGTAATCGCCAGCAGGCAAACCGGTGAACAAGTAGCCACCATGTGTGTCGGTTGTCGTGGTCAAAATAACGGTACCAGTACTATCTTTCAGTTGAACTTCAACATTTGGAATGCCTCGTTCCCCTTCATCTTGATAGCCGTTGCTGTCTTCATCGACCCAAACATAGTTACCGATCGACCCGCCATCGGTGAAACCGAAGTCGTGGGTATGGTTGTTGGCACCAGCAGAACCGGTGGTCAAGGCAATAACTGCCAAGTTCCCATCTTGGACCGCATCTGAATCAACCCCATCGGAAACGGTCGTTGAAGCGGTTGCATTCGCAACAGTCAAGGCTGTATCCCGCAATTCAGGCTGATCCATATTAATGGTAACGGTGTAGTCACTATTAAAGGCGATTCCCACAGCCACGTTGCTGGCGTTGAAATAATACTGACCATTAGAATCAGTTGTTGTAAAGTATTCGTTGCCGCTGGCATCGGTCAAGGCGACTTCTACACCACCAATCGGTTTTTCGCTAGGGTCTTGGATACCGTCCCCATCGCTATCGAACCAGACACGGTTACCGATTTCGATTGGTGCGGCGGTACAAATTAGCTCCATATCACCTAATCCGTTCGCTTTACCAAGACCGGCCGTTTGATCATAGAGTTGATACTTGGTTCGTGTTAAACCGGTTGAGTTCGAGGCCCAGAAAATACCACCGGAATTCACATCAAATGGGTCAAGACCAACGGCGGCAACTTCACCACTACCAGCAAGTAGACTCAGCCCACCCATACCAATCGCATAGTGGTTCCCATCAGGGTAAGCGAATCCCACATAGAATTGGCTTTCACGTTGCCCGAAATTAGTTATATAAGGCAGATTAGCGTTTTCACACTCAGCAGAGCCAGAGTCAATAAAAACACCACCGATTTTACAGGCACGAACAACATCACCACCAATGGTATATGTAAACTCGCGTGGATTACCACCGCCATCGACAAGTGACTGATCGATTGAATAGTTCCCAGCTCCCACCATATGCCCATGTCGGTCCATCAGGGCGAGAATCAGAGAGCCATCTGTATCAATTTCGATATTAGATAGAATCGGTTCTGGATAAACGATATTTTGCGAGGTAGACGCGATAAAAGGATGGTTTGTCCATTCATTATAAGGAGACCAGTTATTCCAAGTTGCAGCCGCAGCACCACTGGCATTATCACGTCGCCCTTGATGAGAATCACTACCATAATCAAGCGTACGGCTGTATACAAAGGTAGAGGTATTGGCGGCAAGATCGACTTGAGTCACTAACATTTCCATATCAGTGATAACAGACCGGCCGTCCGCAGCGGCCGTTAACAAAGACTCGATCACACAAACACCACCCGCATAGAGTGTGCCATCATGATACTTAAGCGCCCACGGCCGGAAGGTATAACCCGAGTTACAGTAAGCTGTGTCATATCCAGACATATCAAACGAATCTGAGATTGATGGGTTTTCATAATCGCTAATATCGATTTGATAAACGGTGCGATCATACAAACTCGCAGAGTACAAGGTTTGATAATCATCAGAGATTTCAAGGTCACCCAGCCCCACTTTACCCACTTTGTTGTAGGCATCAAGGTCAAAGGAGGGTGAGTCATTACCAGGCAACGTCCGATCCCCTGTGCCTGCGTCCATCGCTGTGGCCCCTGGAACAGAATAAACAGCACCCACCGTGATCGGATTACTCGCCCCCATACTGGTGTTCATGGTGACAAGGTCAACATACTCCCCAGAATCGCCCGGAATACGATTGGTATAGGTTGTGACATAGATACCGCCTAAACCGAGTGTCCCTAAACCGGTATGTCGTTTGAGGAATGCAGAGGTAAACATTCTTTCGTTAATTGGATCATAAGCAGCACCCCAAACCGCACCTAAATCCCCCATATTCGCCGCCGAAGTCGGTGATTGTTCTGGGTTACCAGTCGGACTGATCGCCGAGGTGTTGAAAACATGGTAATTAAAGTTAACCAGCGCGGTTTCATTAGATGCTGGCCCATTGAGCAATGGGTCACCACCGGAGAAACAGGTCGTCGCGAGTAAAGGGTTCAAATCACAATATTGAGCAGGATTGTTGAAATTGGCGTTTACATTATCGACATCTCCACCAGAAATATCGACAAATTGCACCGAAGTGCCGCCCGCTGCGGCCGGTTGCAAAAATGTCAACGTATTGGGCAAAGAGAACTCAACACGCGCACGGTTACCGGCAAAAGAATGGGTGAGCGTATACATACCACTCACATCGGTTGTTGTAGATACAGGAGTACCACTATCTGGATAGGCGGTTACGATAACCCCCTCAATCCCGACCTCGTCGGCATCTCTAAGTCCATCGTCGTTAAAATCACGATAGACATAGCCACGGATGTCACCAGCGGCCGCGAAAGCGATGCGTGACTGCCCCATGACAAAGAATGCGACTAAAACAGCAACAGCAATGCCGGTTGCTACTATAACAGAGGCGATCCTCTTCAATTTCAAAGGTGAAATTCGGCTACGTAAGTCCATGTTCAATAATCCTTCTTGGTATAGTGAAGTGAACAAAAAAATCAACGGAATCAATAAATGAAAAAATACCGTCAAAATAAATTGCAATAAACAGCTGTCTAATTAACTAAGTTGACCAATGCCTAAAACAAGCCATAAAAATTTAGTGCTAGCTATCCCAGTGGAAAATGGAGAAAAAAGTGGAAAGTGGAGAAGAAAATGGAGGAATTTTGATAAAGGATGAGATGTAGAGAAACAGGGATCAACATATAGATAGATGGACTGTTATGCTACTAAAAGTTTGTGCCTTATGCTTAATTAGGCACAAATCGGAAATTTCATTGCGAAATCACTAGCAAATTAATTAATTCTTTGAGTGATGTAGCTATGAATTAAGTGAATAGCTAAAGAAATGGTAATTATTCAGTAGCTTTCTTTGCGTCCCTGTTTTTTGAGGGAGAGGGGAAATTATTTAATTTTTCACTTCCCATACCCCCTCCTCATAGGCTTACTTTTACCCATATCTTTTTTTACCCCCATATATGGGGATGAAGTTGTCTAATTAGAGAGCGAAAACCGGCGAAAAAAACTGCCACTAACTCTAAAAATGGGCTTATGGGTAAAAACCAGTCTTATAGGAGGGGCGTAAAATAAAAACGACTATTGCTGAATAATTATAAGAAATAACCACGATGTTAGAATGCAAGAGCAAAAATCAACATTAATAAACCATTCACATAAGTACATAATATACCATGAAATAGCCACATTGTCTCATGACCACAGGACTAGTTGCTGTTCGGATTTGGTTAAAAAACCAACATCAATATTAAGACTACGGAGATTCTTATAAGTTTAACTCTTCTTCAAGTCGCTGGCGGTAGGTATTTTCCTCGATTTTTGGCTTACGATCTAACTTATGATCGAACGTTTGTGCGACTAGCACCCCATTAACAGACTGCAAACGGCCGAGATAGCGCACAAACCAAACAGCGCCCCCGAGCACAACCAATGTAGGCACAATCCAAATCAATAACCCAAACCCCTCTGCTGGTGGGTTCGCCAATACGCCATTTCCATAGCGTACCGCAAAATAATCTAAAATCTCGTCATCGGACCGGCCGGTCGCCAATTGGGATCGAATTTCGTTACGCCAATCGGAACAAACTTCGGTGGGGCAAACATCGACAGGAACCGATTCACACGTCGGACAATAAAGTTGGCTGGCGACACGATTGACATCGTCATCGGTGACAAGTGCACCATCGTCGGTCTGACCCTGCACGATTTGCACACTAAGTAAGCCCAATAACAAACAAATCACTCCAAAACCACGCTGTATCAACCCGATGCTAATCATTTAATCACCACTTGCCTGTGCAAAACGCCGCCGTGTGGCGACAACTACTTTTTCATCGACCGGATCTGGCCAACCGGCAATTAAGGTTCCGACCATAAAGATCCAGCCCCCAAACCAAACCCAATTGACCAGAGGGTTGAGAAACATACGCACCGTGGCCGAGTTTTCAGATACACCTTCCCAATTGGCAAGAATAATATAGAAATCTTCAATCAGGTTAGAGCGAGCATCAGGGATGGTCATCCCTTCGCCATTGTTAAAAATATCGGTGTGGGGGAATAAGCTGGTTAAGAAGTTGCCCTCTTGGTCATAGATATCTAGATGGGCGATCGCACTATTGACGTCATCGACTTGGTTAAAGCTGGCTCCGACAAAACGCACGGTATACCGGCCGAGAGTAGCGACATCACCCGATTGCATAAATAGCTGGCGCTCTTGTTGGAAAAATTCAGTTCCAATGATACCGAAAGCCATAACCAAAACGCCAAGGTGAATCAAATACCCCCCATAGCGTCTTTGATTGCGTGCGAAAAGTTGGCTTAGAGCGGTCCACCATCTCTCATTTTTGCTACGCACACGAGCGTGAACCCCGCGTGCGTACTCCATCAAAATTAATGACAACGAGAAAAAGACAACCCAAAAACCGACTAAAGCACCGGCCTGACGAATACCGCCTACAAACAAAGCGATTACCAATACGGCCGACCAGCCCGCAGGCCATAACATTTGATTGCCGAGTTTTTGCCAACTGGTGCGATACCACATGGTTAATGGGGCAATCCCCATCAACAACAAGAGCAGTGCGAACAATGGCCCGGTAGCGACATTGTATGTATCAGGGCCCACACCATACTCTTGACCTGTAAACAGTTCAGACAAAAGTGTGAAATTGGTGAACAAAAAAATAACGGCCGAGAGCGCGAGAATAACGAAGTTGTTAAATAGAAAGGCCGCTTCACGCGACAGCAATGAATGAAGGTGATTTTGGCTACGCAAATCATCCGCACGATTAAATAACCACCAAGCGGAAAAGATTATTTTAAAGGCCAAAAAACCAAAGAAAAGCCATTGAATATCTGATTGGGCAAAAGCATGGACAGAACTGAGCAAACCGGTCCGGACAATCAGTGTCCCATAGATCACTAACAGATAAGTCAGTAAAATAAGAACCATATTCCAAAGCTTAAACATGCCTCGTTTTTCTTGGATCATCACCGAATGGAGAAAAGCTGTACCGGTAAGCCACGGCAGAAAGGCGACGTTCTCGACAGGGTCCCATTCCCAATAACCGCCCCATCCGAGCACATCGTAAGCCCAACGGCCGCCTAAAATCAGCCCCAAGCTGAGAAATAGCCAAGCGGCTAGCGTCCAACGACGTGTTGTGCGAATCCATCCATCATCTAGTCGGCCGGCCATGAGCGCAGCCATCGCAAAAATGTAGGGAACGATGAAGCCGGTGTAGCCCAAGTAAAGCATCGGGGGATGAATGATCATTAAAGGATGGCGTAAAAGCGGGCTGAGGCCATTCCCATTGCTTACCAAGATTTGGGCTGGCGCAAAAGGATCTTCGGGCACGGCCGTTAGATAGAGAAAGAAGATTTGGGTAAAGCTCCCGATCATCAAAGCATAAGGCATTAAGGCACGCTCTTCCCATTTTTGCCACCATGCCGCACATAAAAACGCGGAAAGCATGACGTTCCACAACAAAAGCGATCCGGCTTGCCCTCCCCACAGCGCAGTTATTTTAAACTGAATCGGGGTCTGGCGGCTGGTTGTACGACGAACATAGTCAATAGTGTAGTCATCTAGAATGAGCGCAGCGACAAGAATCCCACAGGCAACTAGCAACAGAGGTAACGTTGCAAATGTCGCATTACGCGCGCTAATGACCCAGCGACGGCCACCAGCCACATCACTCTTGAGGGTACGAATCCCGATTAAGGAGGCAACAAAGGTGTAAATCGCTGCAGCAAGGGAGATAAAAATGGCGGAATGACCTAAGTCAGCCAACATAATTAGTAATCTCCCTCAATCGGGGTGCCATCTTCTTCATAGCGGGTTGGACATTTGAGTAGTAGCCCACCGGAATTGGCCATAAATACGCCATCACCAGCACGCCCTTCGACCAAAGCTTGAGCTTCATGTTGCAAGAGATCAGGGATCGCTTCATTCATCGCAACAATCCGTAGGCGGGGTGCATTAGGGTCGCTAATGTCATCTACAACATCAAACTCTAAGCGAGATGTTTCGGCATCGATCTGAGTAAACTGAATTGAATCTCCAATTACCCAACCGGAAACGCGTACATCACGGCCGACATAGTCTGATTCGGCCGCCATATATTCATTGACGGTCACGTAAAGTTGTGTTCCCCCTGTATTCAGGGCATTGACGATCACAAAAACGACGGCTGCGAGTAAAACACCCCCCACCGCAACAAACTGCCAAGTGTTTCGTTTCGGTTGCTCCAACAAAGCTTCCCGATCTGTTGTCCATGTTGATTCTGTCATTTAATTTTATATCCTCTACCACTTTTGTTGTGAATTTTTTCACAATAAAAGTTTAACAGTTTTTACCTTAAGAGGGAATATTTCTAATCTGTTGTTTCATCATGCCATTCGGCCGTATTCGTCTCTGCCCAATCCGCATCATCCCAAACATCGTCCGAATAGTCGGTAGCGATGATTTCTTGCGCCTGTTCGGAGTGGATCAAAGGCACTTCAATAAAACTGGTGCCTAGTTTGCCGATAGTAAGTCCGATCGCACGGCCGGCACTCTCACGCCGAATACGCGCCGGAATTGATTCTGCGCGTAACCGCCCTAATACAAACTCGGCATCCATCGGATCAAAAGTTTCCCAAACGATTTCCCATTTTTCTATAGACATATTCAAATTATAACAACCAATCAATCGATGCACCTTACCATTAACAAAAAATTTAAATGCGAGCGGACTAAACCAAAGTCCGAGTAAGAGCACCTATACTGTTTACATCTAGCGTGTTATGAAACATGTTGAACCTACTTAGTCAGGAGTTTTTAAGATGAAAGCCATCTGGAATAATCAAATCATCGCCGAAAGTGATGAAACAATCGTTGTTGAAGGCAACCACTACTTCCCCCCATCAGCCATCAAACAAGAGTTTTTCGCCAATAGCACCCATGAAACATATTGTCCCTGGAAGGGAACCGCCAGCTACTACAATTTAGTGAGCAACGGGCAAGAAAACAAAAACGCGGCTTGGTACTATCCCACCCCGAAACAAGCAGCAAGCAATATAAAAGATTATGTCGCGTTTTATCCGGTTGTTAAAGTGAGCGCCTAATTGAATTTAGCACTCACTTTTGATGGAGGCTTTGTACGTTTATGTGCAAAGCCTTTTTTTGTACCCTTAGTTTGGTGCAATTTGGAGCGAAACCGCAACCCCACATGACTCCTTGTGTTCTTTAAATATAAGATTTAACTACCAATTTGGGTCATCCACTTTATGAAATATGCTCATATCATCGGATGGGGTCGGTTTTTACCCGATTCCGTATTAACTAATGACGACATCGCACAATTAGTCGAAACCTCGAACGACTGGATTTATACACGAACAGGCATCCGCTCTCGTCGTATTGCAGGGAATAAAGAAACAACAGCAACACTTGCGTTTGAAGCGGGGGCTCGAGCGGTTGCTAGAGCCAATATCCGGCCAGAACAACTTGATTTAATCATTGTCGCCACATCGACACCGCAGTATTCCTTTCCATCAACAGCGTGTCAGGTTCAAACCTATTTAGGTGCGGGTGATGCGGGCGCGTTTGATTTAAGTGCGGCTTGTTCTGGATTTGTTTATGCTCTAGACATGGCTGCACAAGCGATCGCGACCGGTTCTATTAAATACGCGCTGGTTATCGGCGCGGAGGTTATGTCTCGGGTACTTGATTGGGAGGATCGCGGAACCTGTATTTTGTTCGGTGATGGCGCAGGTGCGGTTGTCCTAAAAGGGAGTGATATACCGGGTGGGGTATTGGCGACAGCTTGTCATGCGGATGGTTCCGGAGGGGATGCGTTAAATTTACCGGCCGTTTATCAGAACAATCTCCCACTGCCCATGTTATCAACAACGGAAGAGATGGCACAGAGTGTGGCAGAAAAAAATACGATTCGTATGCACGGCCGTCAGGTCTTTCGCTTTGCCACCCGTGTGGTCCCAGCTGCTGTGACCGAAGTTGCCGAGAAAGCGGGTATCCCTCTCGATGAGATCGACCTCATTGTGCCCCATCAGGCCAATGTCCGGATTATCGATTCAGCCGCGAAAAAGTTAGGGGTCGAAGCCAACAAATTTTATATCAATGTAACTAATGTGGGGAACACATCGGCCGCATCTATCCCGATCGCATTGTGTGAAGCGGTTGAAGCGGGGCGACTACGGCCGAATGACACACTCGTGTTTGTCGGTTTTGGGGGAGGCTTAACATGGGCATCCGCATTGATCAAGTGGGAAGTCACCCCACCCAAAGAGATGTCAGATTTTACAGGAAGCCAATGGCGACAGTACCGCTATATTCGAGCACGCTTACGGGCGCGTTTACGTCAGTGGCGACGGGCCGCATGGGCACGTCTAGCCGGTTCCCCCACCCCCGGTGCGCGTCTCAAAGATGCGGATAAAAATAAATAGGCTCTTAATGGAAACCAAGGAGATTGACATAAAAACATAGTTGTCTTTCTCCC
>WTJY01000298.1 GCA_011524645.1 Anaerolineales bacterium
GACAGATGATTCTGCGATGTTGGAAAATCGTTCCCCGGCCGTCGCAGCCCCTACGATTATGGCGAAAATTGGGGTTCGATTCATTTTGTTCAATGATTAGAATCTCATTTGTTGGAACAGGTGGATTGCGTGGGAAATAGGATCAGATTCGCGAAATATTAAAATAACCGCGCTATCTCGCCCAGAATGAAGGATTATCATTCCTTTAAAGACCTTTGATTTGGCGAGATATGGGTGAGACAGACTGGTGTTTTTATAGCATGTGATGAGCAAATCGATTTTCCCAGTCTGTCCTACCCCTACATCGTTTCATGGCAATAGGGCTCCTAACCGTGCCATCATTAGACTCCACAAAATAGTGTCGGAAATCATTGCAAATTTCCCTCTCTACTCTCTACTCTCTTCCCTCTACCCATTGCCTCACTTCCGCTTCCGCTTCACGAATGTATGAATGCGCTCTAGCACATAATCGACCATTTCGGCCGTGATGCCCGGATAAACGCCGATCCAAAATGTATCGTTCATCGTTTTATCGGTTTGGGTTAGCTCTCCCACGACCCGATAATCGACCCCTTGATAGGCCGGTTGGCGGATTAAATTCCCGCCGAACAAGAGACGTGTGCCGATTTGGTTTTCATTTAGATATTGAGTCAGTTCATCCCGAGTAAATGGGGCCCCATCTTGTACGGTCAACACATAACCGAACCAGCTGGGATCACTGTTCGGGGTCGCTTGGGGCAGCATAAAGAGATCTTGTAAATCTTGTAGCCCTTCGGTGTAACGTTGCCAATTCGCTTTACGAGCGGCGATAAAGCTGGGCAATTTATCGAGCTGGGCGACCCCCACGGCCGCTTGCATATCGGTCAACTTGAGGTTGTAGCCGATATGACTATAGGTGTATTTGTGATCATAGCCAAAAGGGAGTTCGCCCAGTTGCCAGCCGAACCGCTTGCCGCAGGTGTTGTCTACACCGGGAGGGCACCAGCAGTCACGCCCCCAATCTCGGAATGATTCGACCAATTTCTTTAAGACCGGCCGACTGGTTAATACGGCCCCCCCCTCACCCATTGTCATATGATGGGCTGGGTAAAAGCTCATGGTTGAAAGATGGCCAAAGGTGCCGGTGTGTCGGCCGTTGTAAGTACTCCCCAATGAGTCACAGTTGTCTTCGATCAGCCATAAGTTGTGTTCGTTGGCGAAGGAGACAATCGTATCGAGATCAAACGGGTTGCCCAAGGTATGGGCGATCATAATCGCTTTGGTTTTTGGCGAGAGCGCGTCGGCTAGATGGGTGACATCGACATTGTGGGTATGGATATCGACATCGAGGAAAACGGGGATGAGGCCGTTTTGGATAACCGGATTGACGGTAGTGGGAAAACCGGCCGCGACAGTGATGACTTCATCTCCCGCTTTAAGCTGACGGTCTTCTAGTTTGGGTGAGGTTAGTGCACTCAGTGCCAGCAAGTTGGCGGATGAGCCGGAATTGCACAACAGCGCATGGCGTACCCCGACAAATTTGGCGAACTCGTTTTCAAATTTTTCAGCAAACCGGCCGGTTGTGAGCCAAAAATCGAGTGCTGAATCGACCAAGGACATCACTTCGGCCGCATCAAAAACCCGGCCGGAAACCCGAACCGGTGATTCGCCAGCTACAAAAGGCTTGGGAGCCAGTGCTTTTTGTTGGTAACGGGCGACTAGCCCTAATATCTCGTTACGTAATTCTTCCGCTTCGCTGCTCACACTGTTCTCCATACCGTCGCCAAACCGTATCGTTTGACGATATTGACATTACACCGTGCTGGTTCCCTCTTCCAGTTGTGTTTGTTCAAATGTTGCGATTCTGTCATTGGCTTGTACCAAATAGTTGGTTAACAAGACGGTTAGCAGAACCAAGATCGACCAAATCGCTAACGCCAACGGCCGTTGCAATGTTTCGACTTGCCATGTTCCTACGGCCGTAATCACCAATAATATCCCCATTCCCAATAAAAGAGGGTCTTGGGTGGTGAAAAAACGAAACCCGCCCAAAATGAATAACCCGATGACTAAAAATGTCGCGTCGGCCGATTCACCGATCCAAACTAAATCAGCTTGATAGACCGCCCCCCAGCTGATCAATAAGAGAAAAAGAACCAGCAGGATTTGAAACAACAGCGTGGCCCACGCGATCATGGTGCGTGCTTGGGGCGCATGTGTTCGGCGATTGCGAGCCATCAAATAAAGCATTAATGTGCTAAACACGCCGACAACGATCACCACTAAGGCGATATAAGGGGGCAAGATCAAGCTCACAAAGATACTAAATCCGGTTGTGATACCTAGCCAGAGTGGTAAAAGATAACGGGCTCGATCCAACCACAGCAGGAGAAAGGCACACAATAAGGTGAAACCGATCACACGGCCATCTTGGAACAAAGCAAATTCTTGAAGAGATTGATAAATCGCAGGGACATTCATATCGTTGTACTTTTAGTGGATTATGCTCGTCGGAATTAAAGACCGCCTATAGGGAAAAAGCAAATTCACACCGCTATTTTACCATCGAGCTGATAAATGGATGAATATTTTACAGGTCAGCTACCGATTCACACGTATAATCGATAAAACTCGTGGTTAATGATGCCTGTTTCGTGATGAGATCGCACTTTTTGTTAGCAACTATCCATGAATCATTCGTGTCTAACTCCCTATTAAAACACAAACTACTTATGAACAACCGCTTAAAGTCCCTCATTCTTATAATGTTTGGCCTATTATTTCTCACCGCATGTGGTGGGGATGAGTCACAAGATGTGGCTTCATTTGAACTTCCTACATTGGTGCCGACCGTGGCCGCCATTTTGCCTGCAACACAAACCCCACTCCCGACCGAAGACC
>WTJY01000479.1 GCA_011524645.1 Anaerolineales bacterium
GATTCCCACCTTCGTGGGAATGACAATCGTTAATTGATCAACTCCCACCAAATCGGACAGGGCTAGGAATTAAGTGGTAGAGGGAGTTTGTTGTGGGGTGCTACGCTACCAAATGGATCGCGAGTTGTTGCCACGAAGCGGTTTGTAGTGCGTGCCTCATCTCTTGGTTGTTGGTACAACTGTTTTGTAGCACACGGCCGTTTACTTGAATAGTGAGTTGGTCAACCGAAAAAGGCCATGGTGTTAAGCGAATCGTTTCTGAATCGGCCGTAATCGGGGTGAGCATTAAGGTTTGCTTGCCGTTTTTTACGGGGACATTGCTAACTGATTTCGGTTGGGTGATTTGCTGGCAAAGCAAAAGCGAGAGCCAATCCCAAACAGCCAGCAGCCTGCTATTACGAGCCAAATTTTCTGGGATAATCGCTTGTTGATACCCGTCTTCTTGACTGAGCTGGTGTAAAAGATCGGCTTGGATTTGGGCTTCTTTTTGGCGATACGCGGCGATGAGTGGCAGATCGGCCGTTTCTTCTAAGCTTTCATCGACCATGTTATAAAGCATGATGCCATGTCGGGAGGTCAATAAGGCGGCGTATCGGCTAAACGGCCGGACCATGTCGGTGGCGATTTGCCAGATGTGTAAGTGGTCGCGACGGGGCAATTCCATGAAATTATAGGGATAGCCTGTTGTGGGGTTGAGCGTGGGGCGGTTTTCCCATTCGATCCAGCCGATATCATGCAGATAGGCCGCTAGTTGCATATCTTCATTGGGGGTGAGTGAACCAAAAAGATCATTCCCCCAATAGCGTGATAGCTGCGCCGATACGACCGCATGGGCCGGTTGGGTAATACAAAGGATGCCGTTGGGAATAGGGCGATGGACCATAAGGTTATGTGTGGCTCGCTCGGGCTAATGTTTCAACATGAGCAACGGTGGTGGCGACGGCCGTTTCTTCGTGTAAATATATGGCGAATGTCACAATCTAGCCTTCTGGGTCGCTTCCATCTGATTCTATATCGGACTCATCATTATCAGATTGATCCGGCTCATCATCTGTTGGTTCATCTTCTACCAACTCGTCATCTGCCGGCTCATCTTCTACCTGCTTATCTTCTACTGGCTCATCTTGTTGTGGATAGTCTTCCCCAGTGGGTTCGTCACGCTCATCGGGCCCCCGATTGTCGTCATTATCATTATCGTTGCCATCTGAAGGTTCGCGACGAGGGGGATTTCCGCCATCGGGTGCTTCTGGTGGTGGCGATGCGAAGTTTTGCCCCGTATCGGTATCCCCGAGCTCTTCATCGATGGTTGGCTCATTATTAATGTCTTCTTCCTCTGGGACGATGATTTGGACATAGTAGGTGTTGTTGCGTACGGTGCCATCGGGGGCTTGCAGTGCCCAATAACTGCGATAGTTCCCCGGTTCTGTGGGGGCGACTAGAGTGACTGCTATGTCGGCCGTTTCGCTGACGGCCGTTGCTGGCATCGGGATCGCTACGGTCTCTCCTAACTGATCCCCTCGCTTGTACACCCAGCGCACGCTTGAATCCCAATCACAGGTTCCGGCGTTACGGACCCGCCAAATCTTTTCAAACGGTTCACCCGGTTTGATTTCTGTGTCATCGGGAATGGTGATATCGGCGATAAATGCGGTTTGATAATTGCACGCCTCTTCTGCGACGATTTCAGCTGTGTCTGTGAGCCCTTCTTCGGCATCTACGAGGATACGTACAAAGGTGTTGTTGTTGACTTGTTCTCCATTTGGGTCGGTCATAGACCAATCGCTTTGATATTGACCATCTTTTCGCGGCGCGACTAAATCGACCGATACGTCAACTAGCTGATTCCGTTCGACGGCCGGTAAGGTCACATATTGATCCCCATCTATTGGATTGCCATCGACAAATAGCCAGCGTAGCCCTTCTTCCCAATCACAAGAGCCGGTGTTACGTATTTGCCATGTTTTGGTGAAGGGGGTTTCCGGTGCGAATACGGTGTCATCGGGGATGGTGACATCAGCAACCCAGCGGAAGGCATAGGTGCAACTTTCGGCAAAGTCGCTGATAGAGACCTCCTCTCCCGCTACAGTTTCCGCGATATAGCTGTCAACCGCACCGTTTCCGGCGATATCTCGAATCGACGGATCGATATAGTCGAATAGCCATTGCTCTGTGCCGGTGTTGTCACGGCTGTCTAAGAGGTAAGATATCCATAGGCTGTCATAAGCTTGGTAGAGCACTTGGTCATTTTCGGCCGTGCGTGGCAATTGGAGCCAGAGGGCATACCCTAACCGGCCGTACATTTGCCAATATTGAGCATTGTCCGGCTCGTTGTTTACCGCTTGGGCATAGCTTTCGACTGAATTGTCTAGCTGGGTGATCAATTCGTAGCCAGGGCATTTGCGTAAGAGCCAATCGACTTGACCGCGTGTACGATAGGTATAGGCGCGATTACGATCGCTTTGGTCGTTTTGCGCCACAGATTGGGTGAAGTAATTGACCGCGTCCCCCCAATAAGCGGCCGCGATTTCACGCTCTTGATCGGTCGCATCTACGCTGCCGTCACAAACCCGCTGGCCACCGGAATCTGGATCAACCACGAGGGTGCCTCGTCGCCAAGCGATGTTGCCTAGAGCGATAAGTGGCAAAGCGTGATTCGGTTCAAGCTCATGCGCGATTGTGGCTGACTCATTCGCTAGACGATACAGCTTTAGGGCATATTCCGCGTATGCCCGCCCCAAATGGGCATCGACCAATTCGGGGTCCGCTTCGACCGCTTGGACAAAGTGGACCAAAGAATCTTCATAAGAGCCTTCAGTGAAATCGACCCAGCCCAGACCGACAAATGCTTGAGAACGCTCTTCGTCTGTTAACGGG
>WTJY01000431.1 GCA_011524645.1 Anaerolineales bacterium
GGATCCACCGCTCAAGCAGACTTGGATTCCCACCTTCGTGGGAATGACAATCGTCAATTGATCAACTCCCACCAAATCCGACAGGACTAGAAATATTTGTCTGGCTATTGTTATTTCATGCACTCGCCCAACCCCCTTCTCTCAGGAAGGGGGGGCTGTTAATGCGCAAATTTGGGCCGTAGGCCGCAGCTCTAGTGGGGGCATTTATACCTCACACACCACAACCTGTTTGCCTCCCTAATGTCAACAAGAAATTTGGGAAATTCGCTATTTAGTGGTTTAATACCACCTGAGCAAACACCAACCGCACCCAAAAATATTCATGCTACATAGGCACCCATTTAAATTGCATCGTTATCAAATCAATTCAAACCCAAAACGGGCCACCACTATATAAAACGGGTCCGTTTTCCCTGTGCCTCGCTCACAATTAAGGCAAACAAAAACTATATGAGTGAACAATCAACCGAGTTACAACAAATTTCTGAATTTCCACCACTCCCGATAGCCGACCTACCCGAATTTTTACGCCTCGCCCTCGAAAACGCAGGCTGGACCAGCCTCACCCCTGTACAAGAAGCCTCTCTTCCTTATACCTTAAAATACACAGATGTCATGGTACAGGCCAAAACCGGTAGCGGAAAAACCGGCGCCTTCGTCTTACCACTAATCGAACGAATCGATCCGATCGAACCGGAATGCCAAGTGATGATCTTGGTCCCGACCCGCGAGCTAGCCGTACAAGTCATGCGGGAAGCGGAAAACCTCATGGAAGAGATGGGGGTCAACATCGTACCGGTCTATGGTGGTGTCAGCTATGACAAACAAATCGCAGCCTTTCGTAAAGGGGCCCATATCATTGTGGGCACTCCCGGCCGGATCATCGACCATCTGCAAAACGGTAGCCTTAATCTTGACTGCTTAAACACGCTCATCTTCGATGAAGCGGACCGCATGTTATCAATGGGCTTCTACTATGATATGTTGGCCATCAAGAGCTTTTTGCCAAGCGACAATGTCAACACCTTTATGTATTCCGCCACATTTCCGGTCACCGTGCGCAGTCTCGCCAGCCAGTTCCTCAAAGATCCATCGTTCCTCAACCTCAGCACCGACAGTGTTCATGTTGAAGAGCTGGGCCATTTGGTTTACGTCGTTCCCCAACGGGACAAAGATCGCATTTTGGTTGACTTGCTTGAACTAGAAGATCCAAAAGCGGCCGTCATCTTTTGCAACACAAAAGCACGGGTCAACTATGTCACCGTCATTTTGCGTCGCTTCGGCTACGATGCCGATCAATTAACCTCTGATCTGGAACAACACCAGCGGGAAAAAGTACTTGATCGGGTCCGTGACGGCCGTCTAAAACTCTTAGTCGCCACCGACGTTGCAGCTCGGGGGATCGACATCCCCCACCTCACCCACTCGATCCAGTATGAATTGCCAGACGACCTAGAGGTCTATGTCCATCGCGCCGGCCGTACCGGCCGTGGTGGTGCCGAAGGAACCGCTTTTGCCCTCGTCTCCGAAATGGATGAACTCAAAATGCACAAGCTGGCAAAACAGTACAAAATCAACTTTGATCGACGTGAAATCCCTACGGTCGCAGACATCGCCACAGCGGTCGCCGGTCGCCTCATGGAGAAACTCCGCGAAGACCGCGCCCAGCGTGACCCGATGAGCTTGGCCGGTGCGGAACGCTTTATCCCCTTCGTTCAAGGGCTAAACAGCGAAGAACAAGCCGATTCGGCCGCGCTTGTCGCCATGCTGATCGACGATTACTATCAAGCTTCCAAAGAAGCAGCGAAAGCGGAAGAAAAAGAAGCGAAAAAAGAAAAGAAAAAAGAAAAACGGGACAAAAAAGAAAAACGAGGCGGTAAAAAACGCCGTTCGTAAAATAGTCACGTCACAAACGGGTTGTGGATTAAAAAATCGCAACCCTGTTTACAAATCATTTACTATTGTGTCCCATTAATCTTCTAAATATTTGTCATCCCCGCGCAGGCGGGGATCCATCGCGATTCAAGATGTGGATTCCTGCATACGCAGGAATGACAGGAGTCAGATTATTTCTGGGATAATGTACTTATCGAAACGATCTAAAAAACTATGATTACAGTAACCGATGTCAGCCTCGCGTTCGGGGCACGAGAACTCTTTAAGGAAGTTAACATCCAGTTTTTGCCCGGCAACTGTTACGGACTCATCGGAGCCAACGGTGCGGGTAAATCAACCTTTTTGAAAATTCTGTCCGGCGAAATCGAGTCGACCAAAGGGGAAGTCACGATCCCCAAAGGGCAACGCTTGGCCGTTTTGCGTCAGGACCAATTCGCCTTTGATGAATTTGAGGTCTTGCAAACGGTCATGATGGGACACGAACGGCTCCATCAAATCATGGTCGAACGTGAAGCCCTCTACTCAAAACCGGACTTTAGCGAAGAAGATGGGATCCGCGCGGCCGATCTTGAGGGTGAATTCGCCGAACTTGACGGCTACGAAGCGGAATCCAATGCGGCCAGCTTGCTCAGCGGTCTAGGCATCTCTGAAGATTTGCACTACGAAAAGATGGCCAGCCTCGAAGCGGGCCTTAAGGTCCGTGTCCTGCTCGCCCAAGCCCTGTTCGGCAACCCCGACATCCTGCTTTTAGACGAACCGACAAACAACCTCGACTTGCAATCGATCCACTGGCTCGAAGACTTCTTGCAACGCTTTGAAAACACGGTCATCGTGGTTTCCCATGACCGTCACTTTCTTAACAGTGTTTGCACCCATATCGCCGACCTTGACTTTGGTAAGATTCGCCTCTTCGTAGGCAACTACGAATTTTGGTATCAATCGAGCCAAATCATTATGCGCCAGCAAAAAGAGCAAAACAAAAAGCGGGAAGAGAAGATCAAAGAGCTTAAAGCGTTTGTCCAACGCTTTAGTTCAAATGCATCAAAGGCGCGTCAAGCGACCAGCCGGAAAAAGCTCATCGACAAGCTTAGCATCGATGAATTGCCGGTCTCTTCCCGTCGTTTCCCCTATGTGGACTTCAAACCGGAACGGCCGTGTGGTAAAGTCATTCTCGAAATGACCGATGTCAATAAAACGGTCGATGGCATGCACCTCATTCGCGACTTTAGTTTCAATGTCAACCAAGGGGATAAAATCGCCTTTATCGGCCGTAACGACCTTATCAAGTCAACCCTCTTCGACCTCATGATGGGCAAAGTCGAACCCGATTCCGGCGATGTGCGCTGGGGAACCACCATCACCCCCACCTATTTCCCCAAAGAAAACGGTGAGTTTTTCAGTCATGAAATGAGCATCGTTGATTGGCTTCTACAATACTCTCCCGCCGACGAAGGGGAAACATATGCCCGCCAATGGCTCGGCCGTATGCTATTTTCCGGTGAAGAAGCGCTCAAAAGCGCAACCGTCCTTTCCGGTGGTGAAAAAGTGCGCTGCATGCTCAGTAAAATGATGCTTAGCGGGGCCAATGTGTTGGTCTTGGACGAACCAACCAACCATCTCGACCTTGAAGCGATCATGTCTCTCAATGAAGGATTGATCAAATACCCAGAAGTGATTCTTTTCACCTCACATGACCATGAATTTGTGCGCACCATCGCCAATCGCATTGTCGAAGTGACCCCTTACGGGGCGATCGACCGCTCATTGCCGCTCGATGAATACTTGAAAGACGAAAAGGTTCAAGAAGCCCGTCGCGAAATCTACCAAGGAGATTTCAGCGTCGTTTTGTAAGACCACCAAACGGCCGTTTCCAGATTATGATGATGCGTCTGCGCCAACATCGCATTTCCGCAGCTTTTTTGCTGGCTACGGCCGTTCTCTTCATGGCCCATGTCCTCATTCCCAGAGAAGGGAGCGCCTTGGGGACACACGACATGGCGGGGCTGTTCTACCCTTGGCTTGAACTCCTACACAATCGAGTTTGGACCGGTCAATCGATCTTCTGGGATAGCACCCGATTTGTCGGCTACCCTTTTCTCAGCAACCCCCAAATCGCCTTTTTCTATCCTCCTACATGGCTAACGATCCTCTTTTCAGTCCGTGTGGGCGTGAGCTTATACCTTCTACTCCATCTGTGGCTCTCCGGCTACGGCATGTACCGTTTCATCACTTACGAAACAAAATCCGATTCAAACAAATCACAATCAATCTGGCATACCCTAACAGCGGACGCACCCGCGCTCATCGCGGCCGTCTGCTTCATGTTTAGCGGATTTTACACCTCTCGTATCTTCGCCGGTCATATGGGGCTTATCGCCACCCATACATGGGTTCCTTGGTTGCTGTGGGCCACGGCCGTTGCCTTAAAAAAGCGGACATGGCGCTCGGCGATCATCAGCGGTATTCCGTTCGGCCTCGCGATCTTGGCCGGTCATACCACGTCACTGCTCTACATCGGCTTGATTTGGGGGATTTACGCCCTCTTTTCTCTCTTGACACCGGATGCGCGATTTACCGTGTGGCAACGGATCGGTCAACTGATCAAAACATTAGGCACCGCCTCCGCCATCGGCCTACTGCTCAGTGCGGTACAACTTTTGCCACTGCTACAATTTATCGGCCGTGCCGGCCGTACCGCCGATGCCAGCTATGAGTTCGCCACCAACTTCTCGTTCCCTCCCAGCCACCTCATCACCCTGCTGATCCCCACCTTTTTTGGCGAACCCACTTACATGGGGTACTGGAGCGTCCCTCTATTCGAAGAACTTACCGCCTATATCGGCATTCTCCCCTTAATCGCGCTGGTTCTCATTTGGCGCAGACCCCAACAAAAACAAACTTGGGTCTATCTAACTCTCATTATTTTGGGCATCTTGCTCGCCCTTGGGAGCTACGGTTTCCTCTACCGCATCTTCTACGATTTCCTCCCGCCGTTCCGCCTTGCCCGCGCCCCCGGCCGAGCGATGTTTCTCTATGTCTTTGCCGGATCAGCCCTTCTAGGTCATCTCATAACCGACTGGCGTAAAAACAGTGAAGCGTATCGGCCGGTCGGCCGCGCCCTCTTATGGGGCGGACTAGTAACCGGAATCGCCACAATCGCCGCCGTCGGGGCCGATTTCGCGGCGATTCACCCCAGCGATACGAGCGGCCGCTTATGGCATCAGTTGGGTGGCTGGGGCACAGCAAC
Organism: Anaerolineales bacterium; assembly: GCA_011524645.1. GTDB lineage: Bacteria > Chloroflexota > Anaerolineae > Promineifilales > Promineifilaceae > WTJY01. The sequence continues at coordinate 5,144 of WTJY01000431.1, forward strand.
CATTATTTGGGGAATAGCGGCCACTTTGCTTTTGCAAAAACCACGGCGCTGGGTTGCGGCAGCCTTAATCCTGCTCGCCATCGCCGATGTCTGGCTCTTTGGCTACAAGTTTCTCACCTTGTCGCCGACCCAGCCTCCCGCTTATTGGTATGACACGGTAACGCTGCTACAAGAAAAAGAGCTCGACGTCAACGGCCGTGTTCTCCCATGGGGCATATCGATCTTCGATCAAAACGGAGCCGGTCAAGTTGGGCTTAACTCCGTATTTGGCTACAACGCCCTAGAAGTCGGTTCGCTAACCGCGCTCACCAGCTCAATCCCAGACCCCCGCGCCAGCTCATTTGATGTCCTCGCCGCCGATTACGTAATCGCCAATGTAGCGCTAGAACAATATCAGAGTGATCCGGCCGCTCTTATCGAAATCGGTGCCAGAGGTGGTGCGCGGCTCTATCAACGGCCGAACAGCTTACCCCAAGTCCGCTTAGTCCCCCGCGCCACATATATCCCCAATCAAGCGGACGCCATTCACAGCCTCCACCAACCTGACCTTGATCCGCGAAACACCGTCATTATCGCCGATGATTTAGCTTGCAACACAGACAGCGAAATCAGCGGAACAGCGAACCTCATTGACCAACAAGATGGGTACTGGCACATTCAAACCAACAGTGAATCGGCCGCATGGCTTGTCGTCAGCGAAGCCGCTTATCCCGGCTGGCAAGTCACTATCGATGGCACACCGGCCGAATGGACCGAAGCATACACGGCCGTGCGGGCCGTCTGTGTCCCCGCCGGAAGCCATGACATCATCTGGCGTTTCCAACCTACTATTTTCATCTGGGGTGGCCTCCTCACCATTCTCGCCCTTCTCGTTACCACAATCGCTTGGCGTCGCTTATAATGACAGCATGGACTTAATTCAAATCATTCTCCAAATCGATAAGCTCCCTAATGTCGCAGGTCACTGCTCTAACTGTGAGATTTATCTCACCGAAAAAAATCGCATAAAGAACACATCCTAAGCAATCCATAGACCGATAGGGTGCACGAACAACCTGTCAGAAAAGTTAACATAACTAAAAATTCCGAACAAGCATATGCTTTGTTATCCAATTTGCCCCGATTTTCGTGCCGGAGGCACGAAAATCGGGGCAATTAAAGGGGGTTTTGCAGCGGCTTCGCCGCTGCAAAACCCCCTTGGAGGGTAAAAAAATTTTGATGACAACTTGTTCGTGGACCCGACCGATAGCCCCATTCGCAATTTATCCCTCGTTGCCATAAAATTGACAAACCCGCTTATTCACTAGCAGTATTTTGTCGGATATGATCCCCAAGGAGAACAACAACATGGCTCGTGGATTTACCATCACTGAAACAATCAATCGTCCAGCGGCAGAAGTATGGAGCTATTTAACAGATTTTAGCCACGCAACCGATTGGATGGATGGCATCGATGATATAATCCAACTCACCCCCGGTAAAATCGGTGTGGGAACCGGCTTTAATTTCTACACACGCGGCCGTATGTACCAAACCGAAATCACGACCTACGATCCAGACAGCCACACCATCGCGCTCACCTCCAAACAAGGAAATGTAGAAGCCACCTACACCTACGCCCTCACTGAAAAAGAACATGCCGTCGCGGAAATTTCGATGCATATCACCTGCCAAGCCTCGGGACTCATGGCATTTTTACAGCCACTTTTACTCTGGATTATGAAACGAACCGATTCATCGCAACTCGCCAATCTCAAAGCGGCATTGGCGGCCCACGGATAACCTTAACCATGACCGCCCAGAAAAAGCGCGTCACGGCCGTTGTTCTAGCGGCCGGTCAAAGCAAGCGAATGGGGCAAGCGAAGCTCCTGCTTCCTTGGGGCCCCCACACCATTCTCGACACCACCCTCACCCACATCAAACAAACCCAAGTCAACAAAATCTTATTGGTCTCAGGAGGCTACCAAGCACAAGTCGAAGCGATTGCGACCGCACACGCCATCCCATTTGTCCATAACCCAAACTTTGCGACAGGAGAAATGATTTCATCCCTACAAACGGCCGTGCGTTACTTGCAAACCAACAATCAATCACCCGATGGCATCCTCGTCATGCTCGGCGACCTTCCTTTTATCACGCCCAACATCATGAACCAAGTCATCACCAGATTTACGGGCGACACGGCCGTTGTCGCCCCCGTCCACAACGGCCGTCGCGGCCACCCGATGCTCCTCAGTCATGAGCTATTCACCCCACTTCTCACCCTCACCCAAGGGATAGCCCCCCGCCACCTACTCCAACAATACAAACAGCGCACCCTCTCCGTCAAAATCGATTCAGACGTCATCTTACGCGACATCGACACCCCAGAAGAATATCAACAATGGAAAAATAGAAAACATAAAGTATGAGGTATGAGGTATGAAGTATGAAATGGTTCGCCACCATCATACTTCATACTTCATATTTCATACTTTAAAGAATTTCCATGAAACTAAAAGATATTCAAACATACGTCACAGTCCCTCCCAACGGCATCGGTGGTGCCTTTTGGGTCATTGTAAAAATCACCACCGACAATGGCATCACCGGCTTAGGTGAATGTTATGGCATTCCCGTTTCTGGCGATATCGCCGCCCGCATGGTCGAAGACACATTCGAGCGTTTTATCGCCGGTGAAGATCCCCATAACGTCGAAACAATGTTTCGCCGTGTCTATTCGGCCGGATTCACCCAACGCCCCGATGTCTCGATGATGGGGGTATTTAGCGGAATCGAAATCGCCGTTTGGGATATTTTGGGCAAAGCGCACGGCGTACCGGTCTACAAACTGCTCGGCGGCCGTTTCCATGACCGCATTCGTAGCTACACCTATCTCTATCCGCTCGCCGTAGACAACAACGGAAATCCGCTTGATCATGTCGGCGATGTCTATCACGATGGAGATGCCGCCGCAGAAGTGGCTCTGCAATATGTCGAAATGGGGTTCACAGCGCTCAAACAAGACCCCACCGGCCCCTATAGCTTCCAAGGCGGCCGCGAACTTTCGCTACACGAGCTATCTCGCAGTGAATACAACGCCCGTCGCCTGCGCGAAGCGATCGGCGATCGGGCCGATATTTTGTTCGGCACCCACGGCCAAATGACCACCTCTTCCGCGATTCGCTTGGCCAAACGGTTAGAGCCATACGATCCCCTTTGGTACGAAGAACCCTGCCCCCCTGACCAACTCGAAGCGATCGGCCGTGTCGCCCGCGCCACCTCAATTCCGGTCTCGACCGGCGAACGTTTGACGACCAAAATCGAATTTCACCAAGCACTCAAAGCGGGGGTCAGCATCTTACAACCGGATGTCGGCCGGAGTGGTGGCATTTGGGAAACGAAAAAGATCGCCGCCATCGCCGAGCTCTATAACGCACAAGTCGCCCCCCATATTTACTGTGGACCGATCGCCCATGCGGCCGCCGCCCATCTCTCCTTCACCCTCCCTAATTTCCTCGTCCTCGAAACGATTCAAACCGATTTCCACGATGCGATTATCACCAATCCGCTCAATTGGGAAGAAGGATACTTCACATTGCCCACAGAACCGGGGCTCGGGTTTGAACTCAACGAAGAAGCGGTGCTTAGCCAACCTTATACGACAGGTGGCCGGCTCCATCTCGAAATGTGCCAGCACCCCCTCCCCTCGGACAATACCAAAATCATCACCGATTTGATCTAATCACCAAACAGGATCGGCTCAGTTTTAGAAACTGAACCGATCCCTTACAAAATTTACGGCCGGACCTCTTCCAAAGCTTTGGTCAGCGCCGCAATAATTTGCTTCGACTCCCAATAATAGTTGTGGGTCAGCGGCGTCCAATTAATAAACGGGAACCACCAACGGCCGCGCAAGCGAAACGCTACATCATTCGACACCAGATCAGCATAGCTCGCTCCCCGTTCATTCTTGTCAAAAAACTCACCGAGCGGCCGTAACGGCCAGCCCAAAATATCATTCCGATTGTAGTAGTTATCCCACTTAAAGTTATAGCCAAACCGATTCCGATACACCCCCTGAATCCTCGGTAAGCCGGACACAAACAGCGGGATATTACAGCCAGTCGTCAAAAAGTAGCGTAGCTTTTGCAGTCGAACCTGAGCATCATTTTCAGTTAATACCCCCCGTTCCAAGCGGCGCGACGGCTCATTCCAGATACATTCAGTTGGGACATGTGCCGCCAAATCCATCCGGCTCTCATCATCCCCAAAGCGCGCTTCGATATCCGCTTGGGCATCCCACAAATAGTTAGAGATGATCTGCGCCCCCAGCGAATTAGCCAGAATCACCACCTCGGCATCATCATCGTTCGCTTCTTCATAAGCGC
>WTJY01000203.1 GCA_011524645.1 Anaerolineales bacterium
CTGCTATCTGCTCCCTCATTGTTCAACTGCCCCGCAAGAGGAATGATTTCTTCGAGCTGGTTGAGGACGCTGATGCCGGTTACGAAAGTTAAACCGATGCAAATTAAGCCGAACACCAGCGGGATACCGATTAGTGCTCCGATAATATAGAGTATGACTCTGTTATTGCCCCCTCTTTTTTTTCTGGTGGGTTCGTCGAAATCTGGATGGGAATCGATCTCGTCATCTTGATCAAAGAAGCTTTGATCGTTGTCGTAATCATCATAATCATCATAGTCATCAAAATTGTCACTCATTAGAGTCTCCTACGTGTGTTTTGTGTGTGGCCTGAAAATACGCCAACTTTGGGTTGATATGTAAACGAAATTCTAACCGAAAATAACAGCAGGGTCATGTCGTGACTTATTGATTTTTGATTAAGTGAAAATCGCGTGTTCGTGATCGATCGGCTCGTCGTGGCAGTGAATCGGGCCTAGGGGGCCGCGATGGCAATTGCTGGGAATATCTCGGCTCCACATGGCTAGCGCGGGGAATATTAGTGAGGCGAGCATCGCGGTGACAATGATGAGCGCGATGATTTTATAGGGAAGTGACGCGGCCGGTTTTTCTGGGGCGGCCGACTGACTCGGTTGAAAATCGGGTTCAAAATTATTCATAGAACCCATTGTAATGCAAGTTGCTTGAGATCGTATTCGTTTGTACACTCAATTCATACGCGATTTCACACAACTTATGGCCCATACATCACAAAATGAGCCCAAGGATTTTTAGCATGACAAAAAACTTTTATTTGACTATTTCTCGTCGCAGTCGGTCTAGCTCAAGCCGTTCTTCCTCTTCTCGCTCTCGCGGCGGTTCTTCCGGCCGTGGGTCAAGTGGTAGCTGGTAATGAATAAGTGCTACTTTGTTTGAGATATAAAAAAGAGTTGAAGCGGGATTGCACTTCAACTCTTTGCCTTGTGTAAAGCTTTCTCAAACAGTTTTGGCCATAACTATGGTTGCTCAACTGTTAGTCGACACAAGAGGGTGTTGTTGGTTTCCAAATCTGGCCCCCAAATCAATTGGGCACTGCTGTCCCAGCTAATGCCATCATACCCTTGTTTGGGGTCTACATCGCTGGCGCTGTGGATTGTGGTTGCGGTCCAGTCGCTATCATCGAAATCTACGCTTTGCCAACCGGCCGGTTCGGCCGAATCGATAAAGTCACAGGGTGCGCTACCGGCTACTGGGTCCGATTCACTTTCACAGCTTTTATCAAGAGGAGCTTCGTGAATAACCAAGCATTTCATTTGGTCATCAGACACCGCAACGATATTTCCGGAAGCGACATCGGTGATTTGCATAATGAAGCCACCATCACCCATTTGTTGGTTGTTGTCCCCGATATATTCTAGACCGGTATCGTTTTCTTTGAAGTCTTTTAAGATAAAGTTGAGTTCTAGCGGGTAGTCAGCACTAAATGTTACCGTTTCGGCGTTGAACGAGCGCTCTGTGGTGATTGAAACGGAGTCTTCGACAATGAGTTCTTCGCCGAGATAGGCGGCAAACCAGTTGTCTGCCCAAGCTTCCATGCGTAGCTCTGTTGAGCCTGTTGTGACGGCCGTGGTTTCATTTACATCGCCAGAGCTATCGCCTGCGCCGCCGCATGCGACGAGTAAAATTGTTACGAATGCCAAAAAATAAAGCTTCTTCATTTGTATCTCCTCGTGATTCCTTGTAGTCAGTAAATTAAGGCAGATTGCCTGTGTTGGTAGACAAAGAGATTTCAATTTCTTTGATTGAACTGTCTTTGCTTGGAGCGGATTGAGCCATGATTGTGACTGTCTCGCGAATGAAGAACCACAATTATATCCTAGTGCTTATTTGTTTAGAAATTATGAAGATTTGTTATAGGCGGTATGTCAAATTCGATTTAGGCAAGCCAATAAAAAAGAGATGACTTTTGCCATCTCTTTCGGTTCCGGTTTAATTGATCGGTGTTTGCGTATTGTCTTGCGGTGTGTACTCTTCTCCACCGAGTCGATAGACGACTTTGCGCAAATGATTGAGCAATTTGCGTCGCCCCTTAATATGGGCGATTTTTTCATAGGGGATCGGGTCCCCGATTTCTACATGGACTTCTGTATCCATGCGACGGATCGCTTCTCCGACAACCATTGCGTAGCGGATATATCGATTTACTTTGTTTGCCAAATGGAAACGCCAACTATTTTGACCGTGGAAGAAAACGGGGACAACGGTCGCTTTTGATTGTTGGATCATTTTGGCAGTAAAGAGTTTCCATTCACCTTCCCGTGCTTTGTCAAACACATTAGGAGCGGTTGCTGTGGCACCAGATGGGAAAATGGCGATTGTGCCCCCTTCTCGTAAATAGGCGAGTGCTTGCTTACTGATTTCGATGTTTTCCCGAGCGGCGTCTTTTGTTTCGTCAAATATGATCGGATAAATATCTTTGCCAAAATAAGGGTCACGGCACAATGCGAAAGCACTATTGATGAATAGCTTGAGTTGTCCTCGGGTACGGTATGCCAGATGGGCGAGAACCCCACCATCAAGTAAGCCGTAAACATGGTTGCCGATAAAAATGACAGGGCCGTCTTTGGGGATCTTAGCGAGCTGTCTTTCGTCGAAACGGAGCTTAAAGCGGAATTCGTCGATAAATGTGTTCCATGGATTGAGGGGCTTGGTTTTCGCGACCCGCTCTAGCCGATTGTACATCCCTCTTAAACGGCTGATGCCCATTAAATGTTCGAGAAAGTTGATGGCAGCCGCTCGTGGTAGAGGGTCGCTGGGTTGAGCATAGGTAAAGGTGGTATTTGGCCGTAGATTGCGATTCAGCCAGTTATAAAT
>WTJY01000442.1 GCA_011524645.1 Anaerolineales bacterium
GGGAATGTGAAAGCGGGTGAAAAAGTGTTGATTCATTCGGCGAGCGGCGGCGTGGGCATGGCGGCGGTGCAGATCGCGCAGTGGATCGGGGCGGAGATTTATGCAACGGCCGGTACGGTCGAAAAACGAACCCGTGTACGCCAGATGGGGGTAGAGCATCTGTTTGATTCCCGTTCGCTGAGTTTTGGTGATGAGATTTTGCAGGTGACAGATGGGTACGGGGTTGATGTGGTGCTCAACGCGCTCGGCGGGGAGTTTATCGATAAGAATTTGGAGATTTTGGCACGATACGGCCGTTTTCTGGAGATCGGGAAGCGGGATATGTTCCAAAATATGCCGTTGAATTCGGAGCACTTTTTGAAATGTTTGTCATTTATTGTGTTGGATATCGGGCCGGACCTGCCAGATTTTGTGCCGGTATGGCGGGAATTAGCGGAGCATTTTGCGGATGGGACGTTCCGGCCGTTGCCACATACGACATTCCCGATGGGGCAAATCGCCGAGGCGATGGGCTTTATGGCGCAGGCGAAGCATGTGGGGAAAGTGGTGTTGGTGCGTGATGAAGGGGTTGTGGGGGGTAGAGAGAAGAGAGTAGAGCGTAGAGAGAAGATGGTGCGTGGGGTGACGTGGGGGGAATTGTTGGGTGAAGAGGAGGTTGGTGTAGGGGCAAAAATAGTCGCGAATAGCCAGTCCTCTTCCGTTGCTTTTGCCCCAGAAGCGAACATGAGTGACCGGCCGGAGTTGGATAGTCCCTATGTGCCACCACAAAACGATGTGGAAGAGGGGATTACGGCCGTGTGGAGGCGCTTGTTGGGCGTGCAACAGATCGGTATTCGGGATAATTTCTTTGATCTCGGTGGGGATTCTTTACTGGCGGCACAGGTGATTTCGCAAATTCATCAGGTGACGGGGGTGCAGCTGCCGTTGAGTGTGTTGTTTGATGCACCGACGATTGAGGAGTTGGCAAAAGTGGTGGGCGTGACGAGTGATGAAGGGGAAGTGACAAATGATGACGAGTGGGAAGAGGGGAGTATTGATAATGAGTGGGAAGAAGGAGAAATTTAGAGGTGATTGAGCAATTATTACAAACAATGGAGGCTCAAGGGATTGAGCTGTGGGTGGATGACGGCCGGTTGAAGTTTCGTGCGCAGAAGGGGGCGATGACGGCGGAGATTCGTGGTCAGTTGAAAATGCATAAGGAAGCTTTGGTGGCGCATTTGTCGGGACGAAGTGGTTTGTCGATTCGGCCGTTGGCGGATCAGGCGGATTATGAGTTGTCACCGGCGCAGTGGCGACTGTGGGTGCTGATGCAAATGGAAGATAGCTCGGTGGCTTATAATGTGCCGTTGCATCAGCTGATTCGGGGGGCGTTGGACGCGGCCGTTTTAGAACGGGCGGTACAGCAGTTGGTGGCGCGACATGAGTCGTTGCGGACCCGCTTTATTGTGGTAGATGGGATGCCACGGCAGGTGATTGAACCGCAGGTGCAAATCAGCTTGGAGGTGATCGATTTAAGTGGCGAGGCTGATGCGGAGGAGCAAGCTTGGGAATTGAGCCGTGAGGAAGCGAAACGGCCGTTTGATTTGGGCCAAGCCCCCCTACTCCATGCGAAGCTGGTCAAGATCGGGCCGGACAAACATGCCTTTTTACTGACGTTGCATCATATCATTTGTGATGGAGTGAGCATCGGTATTTTAAATCGGGAAATTACGCAGCTTTATGGTGGTGTGTCGCTGACACCGTTGCCGATTCAGTATCGGGATTATGCCTATTGGCAAAACCGGTGGCTGGAAAGTGGTGACGCGGAGGCTCATCGGCAGTACTGGCTGAAACAACTGGATGGGGATGCACCGGTTTTGAATTTGCCGACAGATGGGGTCCGGCCGACGGTACAGACCTTTAACGGCCGTGAGCAGCAGTTTTTGCTCGGTCCTGAAATCGCCCAACGGCTCAAACAGTTGGCGCGAGAAGAACGGGCGACCTTATTTATGGTTCTGCTAGCGACACTCAAGGCGTTTCTCTATCGCTATACGCAACAGACCGATATTGTGGTGGGCAGTCCGGTTGCAGCGCGGGCCTTTACAGAGTTGTATGATCAAGTCGGCTTTTATTTAAATACGGTGGCTTTGCGTACCCGCTTTGAAGGGAGTGATCATTTTCGCGACCTGTTGGCTAAGGTCAAAGAAACGGCGAAGGATGGTTTGGATCATCAGATTTATCCGTTTGATCAGCTGGTCAACGATTTAGATATTCGTCGAGATTTGAGCCGAGCGCCGCTGTTTGATGTGATGCTGATTTTGCAAAATCAGACGGATACGGGAATGCGGTTGGGCGCGATGCAGATCGAGACGTTTTATCAGCATTCCGAGACGAGCAAGGTTGATTTGACCTTTAATTTCAGTGAAGGTCCGGCCGGTTTGGGCTTGGCGTTGGAATATAACACCGATCTGTTTACGGATGAGCGAATTGAGCGCATGGGGGCGCAATGGGGCACTTTGGTTGAGGGAATTTTAGCGGATGTGGATCGGCCGCTTGGAGAGTTGCCTTTCATTCCTGAAGCTGAATCGATTCAGCTGGCTCAATTTAACGATACGGAGAAAGATTATCCGGCCGAGCGGTCGTTTGCCGATTGCTGGCATGATGCGGCGGCGCGGTTTAGGGACAAAACGGCGTTTATTGCGGGAGAGGTGACGTTAACGTATGGGCAGCTTGAGGAAAGAGCGGCCGTGCTCGCGGAACAGCTTGAAGCGCAATATGGGATTGGAAATGGGAGTCGCGTGGCACTCTTGCTGGATCGCACGGCTGTGTTACCGATTGCGCTATTGGCGGTGCTTAAATTGGGGGCGGCGTATGTGCCACTTGATCCGAGTTATCCGGCCGAGCGAATTGAATATATTTTGCGCCACAGTGAGAGCCATTTAATTTTGGCAGACGATGGTTATGTTGAAATGTGGCGAGGGTTGGGGATTGAGATTGCGTCGAGCGGGAAGCAAGGCAAAGGGGAAAAGGCAAAAGGCAAAAGAGGTAGCTACGGTTCGGATGATCAGGCGCGGGATCAGGCTCGTCATTCGCCTGATTCGATCGCTTATGTGACTTATACGTCCGGTTCGACGGGACGGCCGAAAGGGGTGATGGTGTCGCAGGGGAATCTGGTGAGCTTTGCACAGAATCTGACCGATGTGTGGGGGTTGACGGCCGAGGATTCGATTGTGGCGCTGACGACGGTGACGTTTGATATTGCGGGGTTGGAGTTGCTGTGTAGTTTGTTGATTGGGATGACGGTGGTGCTGGCGGCCGAAGATGAGTCGAGTGAGCCGGAAGCGGTTTTGGCACTGATGGAGACGCATCAAGTAACGACGTTGCAATCGACACCGTCGCGGATGAAGCTATTGCTAGAGGGGCGTGAGGCGACGGTTTTGAGCCGACTGCGGACCGTCTTGATTGGGGGAGAGGCGTTACCGCCCGCTTTGTTTGAACGATTGCAACCATTGATGCAGACGACTTCGGTTTTTAATGTGTATGGGCCAACGGAAGCGACGATTTGGTCAACGAGCAAGCAACTTAATGATGGGGTGCTGAATATCGGCCGGCCGTTGCTTAATGAGCAAGTCTATATTTTAGATGGTCATGATCAAATTTGTCCGATCGGGGTGATTGGAGAGATTTGTATTGGGGGTGCTGGGGTTGCTGTGGGATATTGGCAACGGCCAGAGTTGACGGAGGAGAGGTTTGGGAAAGGTAAAAGGGAAAAGGCAAAAGGCAAAAGTGGGGGCGACGGTTCAGGTGATCAGGCGCAGGAGCAAGATGGTCACTCATCACTCTATCGGACGGGTGATTTGGGGTATTGGTTGCCGAATGGAGAGATTGTTTGTTTGGGGCGGAGCGATGATCAGGTTAAAATTCGTGGGTTCCGTGTGGAGCTGGGTGAGGTTGAAGCGGGGTTGATGCGCTGTGCGGGGGTGAAGACGGCCGTGGCAGCGGTGAAAACTGATTCATATGGTGATAATTTGCTGTTGGGATTTGTGATTCCGGCCGATGGAAGTGGTTTAAGTGCTTCTGGGTTGCGCCAGTTGGCGCGGGAGCAGTTGCCTGAGTATATGGTTCCGGCCGTGTTCCAAACGATTGATGACGTGCCACTGACACCGAATGGGAAGGTGGATCGCAAAACGCTTTTGTCTTCTAGTGCGTTACAGAGTGAACAGCGGATGGATCATTATGTGGCCCCACAAACAGAGCTAGAAAAAGCGCTGGTGGGGATTTGGGGTGAAATTTTGGAGCAAGATCGTATCGGGATTCAAGACAACTTCTTTGATTTGGGTGGACATAGCTTGAAAGGGATGCGGATTGTGGCGCGGGTTCAGCAGGAATTGGGACAAACGATCGCCCTTTTGGACCTGTTTCAGCAACAAACGATTGAAGCGTTGGCGAAAAGAATAGCAGAACAAGAAACGGCCGGTCTGTCTGATCCGCTTGATGACGAAACAGATGATGATGATGAACTAGAAGCGATGACCGATGAAGAGTTGGCCTTTCTTTTGGGAGATGATGACGAATGGTAGAAGATCATAAAGAGAAACGTGCGAAAGCGGAAAAGATTATTCGTCGATACGCTTTGGGGTCAACCTTGACCGCCTTTGGCAGTGCCGCCCTCACCAGCGCGTTATGGGGTGGGCTAGGTGGCTTAATGTTGGTTGAAGAGCTAAGCGATCTATATGACGTGCCTTATTCGGAACAAATGGCTAGTGGTATTTTAGCGGCCGCCACAACGGGTGCCCAAGCCGGAATCGTTTCAGCACAGGCGTTACGGGTGATTCCGATTTTGGGGTTATTGGGTGGGGGTTTACCAGCGGCTGCGCTCAATGCGGGATTGACCTATTTGGTGGGGCAAGCTTTGGCCAAGCATTATGAAGCGGGTGGACAATTACAGGATTTTAATTTGCGATCAGCGCTCTAGTCCTTAGACGGGATGGACGTTAGCAAAAAATATTGAGCAGTATGATGAGTGAATTTAGCAAAGAGCAATTAAGCGATTTAAAAAAACGAGCCAAAGCGGGTGATCGAGAGGCTTTACAAATCTTACGCAAGAGTGGGTTCTTTAAAAAACAGCAAGCGAAAAAGGGGTATCTACTGTCACCGGGGCAACGCCGTTTGTGGGTCTTGCAACAGATGGATGGCGCATCGGCCGCTTATAATGTCCCGAATGGGGTTCGTTTACGGGGGACGCTAGACACGGCCGTTTTTACACGCGCATTAAATACCCTGACCGCACGGCATGAAAGTTTACGGGCTTATTTTATGCCGGTCGAAAACCGGCCACGTCAATTCAGCCAAGCGGAAGCGGCGTTCCCGCTAACGGTTCTTGATTTACGACAAGAATCGGACCCTGAAGCGAAAGCGATTTTGTTGGCACGACAGTATGCCAACCAACCTTTTGATTTACAGAAATTTCCGCTTTATGCCGGTTATTTGATGCAAACGGCCGCGCAAGAGCATATCTTTTTCTTTAATACCCACCACATTATCGGGGATGCATGGTCGAATGAGGTGCTGATTCAAGAACTGGCGGTTTTGTATCAAGCATTTCAGCAAGGAAAACCGAGCCCGTTGCCACCGCTGTCTAAGCAATATCATGATTATGCGGCCGTACAAAATCGGCATCTGAAAAGTGAGGCGGGGCAGGCGGATCGGGCTTACTGGCTTAACCAATTCAGCGGGTCCCTGCCGGTCCTCAATTTGCCGACCGATTATGCGCGCCCCCCCTTATTGACCTTTGATGGGGAGATCGCTTCGGCCGTGTTTGATCGCCAGAAAACGGATGCACTACAAGCGTTGGCACGGCAACAGGGAAGCAGCTTATTTATCGCCTTGGTGGCGTGGGTCAAGCTACTGCTTTATCGCTACACAGGGCAGGATGACATCATTATCGGGACACCGATTGCGGGGCGGGACAAAGCGGAATGGCAAAGCCAAGTCGGTTTTTTTGTGAATACGCTCGCACTACGGGACGAAATCGATGGATCTTGCGGGTTTCAAGAGCTGTTAGCGGCGGTGCGCCAGACCGCACTCGAGGCTTATAGCCATCAGCAATACCCTTTTGACCAACTGGTTGACGATCTTAATCTAGCACGAGATTTAAGTCGGAATCCGCTCTTCGATGTCGTGGTCCATTTACAACATTTAGACAGCACGGAACCGGCGTTTAGCGGTATTGAGATCGCGAACTTCGATGCTAATTTTACCCCTGCGAAGTTTGACCTCACGTTTGAGTTTGTTGAGTATGAAGGGGAACTGAGCTTGCATTTGAGCTATAACACCAATTTGTACGGCCGTGCGCGAATCGAACGGTTGCTGTCCCATCTCGATGTCTTGCTCGATAGTTTAGTCGCTCAACCTGATTTAGCTTTGAATCGGTTGGAGATTTTACCGGCCGTAGAGTTGGCGCAATTGATGAACTGGAATGACACAGCGGCCGCTTATCCCGATGAACATACGATCCCTGATTTATTCGCCGATATGGCGATGCGATTTAGCGAGCGGGTGGCGATTACGGCCGGTGCGCAACAAGTGACCTATGGTGAATTAGACCAACAAGCCCGAAGCATCGCGGCCGGTTTGGCGAGGCTTGGTGTGACGGCCGGAGATCGGGTGGCCCTATTTTTACCACGCGATGAAAGCATGATCACCGCGATGCTCGGTGTGCTCTACGCGGGTGGGGTCTATGTGCCGCTTGATCCGGAGTACCCGGCCGATCGGTTGGCCCATATGGTGCAACACAGCGGGGCGAAGGTTGTGGTGAAAGGGGAAAGGAGAAAGGAAAAAGGAGAAAGGGCATCTTTTGAGTGGTGTGGGGAAATTGCGGAAATTGTCGATTACGGGGTATTGGTACAAGCGAAGGGGGAGCCGTTACAGGTGGCGATTGACCCTGATGCGCCCGCTTATTTGCTTTATACATCGGGATCGACAGGGAAGCCGAAGGGGGTGTTGGTCACCCATCGCAATGTGGTGCGGTTGATGCATAACACCGCCCACCCCTTCGCTTTTACAGAGCAGGATGTTTGGATCGTCGCCCATTCTTTTTGTTTTGACTTTTCAGTTTGGGAGATGTACGGGGCGTTGCTATACGGCGGCCGTGTGGTGGTACCGGAACGGGATGTGGTGCGAGATACCCCCCTCTTTTTAGACCTCTTAAAGCGGGAACAGGTTTCGGTCTTGAATCAGACACCGGCCGCATTTTATAACCTGATCGGACATGAGCAGGGAGCCAATCAGGCATCATTGGGGAGTCATTTGCATACGGTTATTTTTGGGGGAGATCGGTTGGACCCGACCTATTTACGGCCGTGGGTGGCACGATATCCGCTCAGTCAAGTTCGCTTGGTCAACATGTATGGCATTACCGAAACGACGGTGCATGTTACCCATTACACATTGACCGAACAAGATGTTTGGGGAGAAGGAGGACGTAGCCCGATCGGCGTTCCGATTCCGGAAACAGAGGTTTACATTCTCAATGAGGCCCAAAAATTACAGCCGATCGGTATTCCGGGGGAAATCTATGTTGGCGGGAGTGGGGTTAGTGCAGGGTATTGGCGGCAGGAGGCATTAACGCGAGCCCGTTTTGTTGAAATAGACGCTGGTGATGCGACCTTGTATCGCAGTGGGGATTTGGGGTGCTGGTCGGCAGACGGACAGCTTGAGCATATGGGACGGAATGACTTCCAAGTGCAGCTGCGTGGCTTTCGGATTGAGCTGGGTGAAATTGAAAATGTGTTACTCAGTGGGGATGCGATTGAAAAGGCGGTGGTTATCGCCCGAGGAGAAGATGGGGACAAGCGGTTGTTGGCTTATGTCATTCCACAATCGGCCGAACTCAAGCGGTATGCCCAACTGGAACAGAGTGGGGCCTTGGACGGCCGTAAAGTCACCGAGTTGCCCAATGGGCAGATGATGGCGCACCTCAACCAGAGTGAAACGGAGTTTATCTTTGATGAAATTGTGACCCATAATAGCTATTTGCAACATGGGGTTACGGTACGTGATGGGGATACGGTGGTCGATATTGGAGCCAATATCGGCATGTTCTCTGTTTTTGCAGCCCAGCAAGCGGCCGATGTACGGGTCATCGCTTTTGAGCCTTTACCGGCCGCCGCTGACTGCTTACGCTTAAACGGCCGTTTGCACGGGGTTGATCTCACGGTGGTGCAACAAGGAATCAGTGATACGGCCGGAGAAGTCTCTTTTAATTACTATCCATTCGCATCGGTTCTATCAGGACAGCATGCGGGAACGGAAGACGAACGAGAGACGGTTAGGGCGTTTTTAAAGGGAAAAGGGGAAAAGGAAAAAGGGGATGGGGATGATTTACTGGAAGAGCTTTTAGATGAGCGGTTGAAGGTAGAGGTGATTACGGCGGAGCTGGTAACTTTATCGGAAGCGATTGCGGAATCGGGGGTGACGCGGATCGATTTGCTGAAGATTGATGTGGAGAAGGGGGAACGGGCGGTTTTAAGTGGGATTGAAGCGGCCGATTGGAGCAAAATCGATCAAGTTGTGATGGAAGTCCATGATATTGATGGTGCCTTGGCGTGGATCGAAACGTTGTTAAGCGAATACCGGTTTAGGGTCACGGTCGATCAAGACCCCGCGCTGATCGGCAGTGACATGTACAATGTTTATGGGGTGAAAGAGGGTGCAAGAGAAAAGGTTGCGCCAAGACAATCTGAACCAGTTGTGATCAAGCGAAAATCGCCGACCGATTTTCTAGATCAATTAAAACGCCAAGTCGCTGAAAATCTGCCCGAATATATGATGCCGAGCGGGTTTGTTTTGCTTGATGAACTTCCGTTAACACGAAATGGGAAGATTGATCGGAAACGCTTACCTGAGCCGATTGCAGGACAAGGGCAAGGGCAAGTGGTCGGGGCGAGGAACGAAGTTGAAGAGAAATTAGTTGCGATTTGGCAAGAGGTGTTGGGGGTGCCAGAAGTCGGCATTCATGATGACTTTTTTGCGCTGGGGGGGCATTCGTTACTAGCTACCAAAGCGGTCGCGCGCATTCAAAGTGAGTGCTCGGCCGAAGTACGCTTGCGCGATCTGTTTGCCGAGCCGACTGTGGCACAAATTGCGGAGCTGGTCGGGCAACGACAAACGGCCGTGATCCATATCGAACCGATTGCGGAAGCGGCGCACTATCCGGCATCCCATGCCCAGCGCCGCTTGTGGGTGATCGAAAATATGGGGGTGGGTCGTGCCGCTTACAATATTTCTAGCGCGATGTGGCTCGATAGAAAAACGGATCTCGATTCATTGGAACAGGCACTGCGCGTTCTTGTGGAGCGACATGAAGCGATGCGCACAACTTTTGGGGAAATCGATGGGGAGCTACGCCAGATTGTGCTCGACGCGGTTTCGTGGGAGATTGAGCAGGTCGATATGGGTGGCCACACGGCCGAGTCATTGCGAGCACGGGTCGAAGCAGAGGGGGGACGGCCGTTTGATTTAACCGCCTCTCCTTTATTTCGCTTTACCCTATTGGCAACGGATGAACGGCCGTTGCTCCTCTTCTCAATTCATCACATCATTAGTGATGGTTGGTCGCTTGAATTGCTGCTAGATGAGCTTAGCCAGTTGTTGGCCGGCCGCGAACTGACACCATTGACGATTCAATATAAAGATTATGCGGCATGGCAAGCGTCGTTCTTGATGGAAGAGGGGGAAAATTTGCGGACGTTCTGGCGTGAAACGCTTTCAGGGGAAATTCCGCTACTTGATTTACCCACAGATCGCCCACGGCCGAGTGTGCAAACCTTTGCGGGTGCGACCTATGACATGACATGGGGTAAAGCGGAAAGCCAAGCATTTTTGCGTTTGGGGCAAGAGATTAATGCGACCCCGTTTATGACCGTTTTGGCACTTGTTAATGGGCTGTTTTATCGCTATACCGGACAAGAAGATATTATTCTCGGCTACCCGACAGCGGGTCGTGATCACCCGGATCTGATGTCACAAGTCGGGTTCTATGTCAATATGTTGCCCTTGCGCCAAAAAATTCAGGGATCAGAATCTTTGATGACCTTGTTGGGGGGTGTGCAAAAGACGGTCACGGCCGCCTTTGATCATCAAATGTACCCGTTTGATTTGCTGGTTGAAGAATTAAATTTACGCCGAGACATGGGGCGGTCCCCGTTGTTTGATGTCGCCGTGTCGATGCAAACGGCCGGTCATGCCCAACAGCAACAAGCACAGACGCTACCGCTAGAAGGGTACGAGATCGAAGCGGGGATCAGCAAGTGGGATATGCTATTCTGGTTTAATCTGCTCGATGACGGCCGTTTACACTTGAGCATTGAGTATAGTACCGATCTGTTTGCAGCTGACCGGATTCAGCGCTTGGCAACACATTTACATCGGTTGGCTCAGAGCGTGATCGAAACGCCCCATCTGCCGTTGGCCCAGCTCACCCTTTTACCTGCGGCCGAGCGGAATCATATCGCTATGTTTAATCGGACAGCACGTGATTATCCGGCCGAGCAAACGCTTATCGCTCGCTTTGCGGAGCAGGTCAGCCGCTGGCCGGATAAAACGGCCGTGATTTTTGAGGATAAAACGCTCACTTATCGTCAGCTAAACGAGCTAGCTAACCGATTGGCCCATACGCTACGGGACCGATATGGGGTGCAAGCGGAAGAACCGGTGGGGGTGTTGCTTGATCGATCGGAATGGACGGCCGTTACCTTACTTGGGGTTCTCAAAGCGGGTGGAGCCTATTTGCCGATCGATCCGGCGTATCCGGCCGCGCGAATTGACTATATTGTCGATGACACAAATTGTCGTTTAATTTTGTCAGAACCGAAATATTTAGATCGACAAGCCGGTACGGCCGATGTCACACAGCTATTGAGTGACAAAACCGAAGAATTACCCCCGATCGGATCGGGAGAATCGCTGGCCTATATCATCTATACATCGGGATCGACCGGTCAGCCAAAAGGGTCACTCATTGAGCAACGCTCAGTATCTCGTTTGGTCATCAACACCAATTACATCTCGCTGGATGAAAACAGCCGGATTCTGCAAACGGGGTCTTTGGCTTTTGATGCCTCTACCTTTGAGATTTGGGGGGCGTTGCTGAACGGGGGGACACTCTGTTTGCCGGGCGGCAAGGCGCTGCTCGATGCGACAAAATTAGCGGACCTCATTGGTCATTATCGTGCGACGACTTTGTTCTTGACCACCAGCTTATTTAACCAAATCGTCGAAGCGGATGTCATGACTTTTGCCGGACTCGATACGGTACTGAGTGGTGGCGAAAAAGTATCGGTGGGTCATTTCCAACAGCTACGCGAAGCCCTGCCAGATGTCACCCTGCTTCATGTCTATGGCCCGACCGAAAACACGACCTTCTCAACCTATTATCCGGTCAATGAAATCGATGGTTGGGATATTCCGATCGGTTATCCGATCGCCAATTCAACTGTTCACATCCTTGATGCACAAGGTCGGCCGGTCCCGATCGGTATTCCTGGGGAAATCTGCGTTGGCGGTGACGGAGTGGCGCGAGGGTATCTAAACCGGCCCGATTTAACAGATGAACGGTTTGTGGGCAGAACGGAGAGAAATAAGGGGAATGATTTAGAACGGTCACAGATAGACATGACGGGAGACGAACAGGCCCAATCGAAAATTTACAAGACAGGAGATCTGGGTTTATGGTTGGCCGATGGTAGTGTGAAATTTGTCGGCCGGATCGACAATCAGCTCAAAATTCGCGGATTTCGGGTCGAACCGGGGGAAATTGAACAATGTTTATTGAGCTTTGCCGCGATTCAGGAAACGGCCGTATTGCCACGCACGACCAGCGTTGGCACGAAAGAATTGTTGGCTTATGTGGTCGGAGAACGGCCGTTAACGGTGCAAGAAATCAAGCACTATTTAAGCGACAAGTTGCCGGAATATATGGTACCGGCCCATTTCGTCCAGCTGCCGGAATTTCCACTGAATCAAAATGGGAAGATTGATCGGCAAGCGTTACCGGAGCCGGAATTGTATGGGCTTAGCGACGGCCGTGATTACACCGCCCCTCGGGATGAACGAGAGGCGGTTTTAGCGGCCGTCTTACAAGATGTACTCGGCTTGCCCCAAATCGGGATTCATGACAACTATTTTGAAATCGGCGGGGATTCGATTCGCGCGATTCAAATTACCAGTCGATTGCTACAGCGGGGTTGGAAATTAGAGATTCAAGACCTCTTCGCCCTACCGACAATTGCGGAACTGGGGCCGATGCTACAATCGGCCGTCGATGCCAATGACAATTTGGAACGAGTGACCGGAGCCACGCGACTGACACCGATTCAGCGTTGGTTCTTTGCCCAACATGCAGGGCATGAATCGAATTGGCATCACTTTAACCAAGCGATCTTGTTACGCAGTGCGGGGCCGGTCGATGAGGATGCTCTAAAAAGCGGTTTGGCCGCGATTCTGGAACATCACGATTTATTGCGGGCGACCTATACGGCCGATCTGTCACAACAGATTGCGGCCGAAGTCGATGTCATCCTTGATGTGATGCCATGTGGATCAGCAGAAGAGCTGGCCGAAAAAATCGATGAGGCACACCAACAGTTCGATTTGACCACAGGGCCATTGTTCCGTGCGGCCTTATTAAAAACGGCCGACGACGGAGATCGATTATTGCTGGTGGCACACCACTTGGTGGTTGATGGGGTATCTTGGCGTATCTTATTTGAAGATTTAGAACGAGCTTATCAACAGGCGATTAATGGGGAAGCGGTGAACCTCGGTGGCAAAACGACATCTTTCCAAGATTGGGGGGATGAAATTGGCATCTATCTGGAGGGGCAACCGTTTCGTGAAGCGGCCACCTATTGGGAAGAGCAGATCGAGATTGCGATTCCGCTCAGTCAGCCAGCCAGCGCCAATAATATTTATGGGGTGACAGACACGGTATCATTTACGCTATCCGAAGCGGAAACGGCCGCCCTCTTGACCGAAACCCATCATGCTTATCATACAGAGATCAACGACTTACTTTTGGTGGCACTGGCTCGCGCGCTAGAGACTTGGCAGGGTGGGCAAGAAACATTGATTACCCTAGAAGGGCACGGCCGTGATGGGCTTAGTGAGGCGGAGGTTGATGTCAGTCGAACAGTGGGCTGGTTCACCACCATGTACCCTTATCTTTTAACGATTCCGGAATTTGAAATCGGAGAGCAGATCAAAGGGGTAAAAGAAAGATTGCGCGAGACGATGCGGCACAGCTTTGCTTATGGGGCGTTGCGTTATTGGGCCGGAATGACAGGAGATATCGGGCCGCTTTTGAGCTTTAATTATTTAGGGCAATTTGATAGCACGGCCGAAGAAAATGGATTTTTCCGCTTTGCCGATGAAAGTAGCGGCCAGCCTATCGACCCTCAATTACCACGCGAGCACCAGCTCGATATCGTAGGTGTGGTTGCGGCCGGGCAAATGAGCTTGTCGATTACATTTAATGCGCAACAATATAATCGAACTGAAATCGAAGCGTTTTGGCAAGCTTATCAAGATGCTTTACTCGATGTAACGGAACATTGTCAAATACAACAAGATGGGGAAATGACGGCGAGTGATTACACGGCCGATTTATCCTCAGATGATTTGAGCGCGATTTTAGATATTTGGGATGATTAAGGCGGCCATTATGGCTTAGTCATATAAATACGGAGGATATTATGGGATCAGGTGGATTTACAGGTTTTTTTATGGCTGTCGGCAAAGGGACATTCGCGGTCATTGCGTTTTTGCTAGTGGGCATCCCTTTTTTAACCGGTATGGGACTCAATGTCTTTCTGGTGCTTTTGCAGTCACTGGCTTCAATTTTACTGAGTCTATTGGTTAGCCCGATTAGCATCTATCTCGGTGGTGCTGTGGTGCTTTTAATTCTAGGGGCACGCCGTCGCGGCCGTAACGCGGCCAAAGTACGGGCCGCCAAGAAAGCGAAAGAAGCGGAAAAAGAGCGTTTACGCCAAGAAGAACTAGAAAGTTTGCGCGCACGAGTCGCAGAATATGAAGCAGCACAAAGCGTAGAGTAAAGTAAATATGAAGTAAGAAGTATGAAGTATGAAATAAATTGCGCGTGGTTTATGGGTTGCAGCGATTATTTCATACTTCCTATCTCATATTTCATACTTTAAACGTGGAGGAGTTATGAAAATAGGCCTTTTGTCTAGCATGCTCAAAATCGGTTTGGGTGTGTTGTTATTCTTTTCGGTCGGTGGACCATTTTTGATCGGGCTCGGTTTTGGCACGGCCGTTTGGTTTGTCAATCTGGCGACCGGTTTGTTCTTGTATCTATTCGGTTCGCCTCTGGGGCTGCTGGTTGTCGGCTTGTTGCTGTGGTACGGCATGGGACGGTGGCGGGAAAGCGCGGCGGCGGTGCGGGCACGTGTGGTGACTTTAGATCCGGAGGATTACACGGTCTGATGGTGCTTGTTGCATAGGTTCGGGGCATGAATGCCTCGGCCAGAACAGTCCCCTTCGGACAGGGGTAGGCTACAGGCCGTTGCAGTAGCGTGAAAAATAGCGTAGCCATTGCAGAGATATTTTGTTTTTTACGTGTGATCAAAGAGATGAGCTTGGAAATAGCTCGTCACTCGTCACTCCTCATTGAAAATTGAAAGAAGTATGGATAAATCCCAAATTGAAGATATTTACCCGCTGACCCCGATGCAAGAGGGGTTGCTGTTTCAGACACTTTTTGATAGCGAATCGGCCGCATATTTCTTGCAAATCAGGCTCAATTGGCAGGGGAATTTGCAGGTTGAGCGGTTTAGAGATAGTTGGCGTCAACTGATGCAACGCCATGTGGTCTTACGCAGTGTGTTTGTGCATGAAGGGGTCAAACGGCCGGTGCAAATCACCCTCAAAAGGCGGGAACCGGAGATTGAGCTAATCGATTTAAGAGAGGCTGATACGGCCGAGCAGGCGGCAAAAATCGAAGCGTATCAAATTGCGGATAAAGCGCGTGGGTTTGATTTACAGAAAGATGTGCTCATACGTATCGCCATTTTTCAAATCGCCGATCAACAGTATCAGTTGGTGTGGAGCTATCATCATATTTTGTTTGATGGCTGGAGCTTCGGCATCTTGCAACATGAGTTCGTGTCGATTTATCGCGCTTTGCAAAAGGGGCTTCGGCCGCGACTACGGCCGGTCGCCACGTATAAACAATTTATTCGCTGGCTAGAGGGACGCTCTAGAGATCGGGCGAAAAACCACTGGCGAACTTATCTTGCCGGGTATGAACAAGTCGCATCGATCCCCAAGTTGTTACCAGAAACAGATGATTTTACGTTTGGTCAAAACAATTTCATCGTCGATGCGGCGCTCACCGAAAAGCTACAGCAGGTGGCGAGCCAGAATAAAGCGACGCTGAACAGTTTGGTACGGGCGGTGTGGAGTTTGGTGCTCGGCCGACATAGTGGATTAGATGAAGTGGTTTTCGGTACGATTGTATCGGGCAGACCGGCCGCCCTCCGTGGGGTCGAAGAAATGGTTGGGCTGTTTATCAATGCGGTACCGGTACGGGCCAAACTGGGTCGGGAGCAAACCTTCGCCGATTTATTGCGCCAAATCCAGCGTGCCGCGCTCAATAATGAGCGGTATCACTATTTACCGCTGGCGGAAATTCAGGCGGCTAGCCCACTGGGCCGGAATCTGTTTGATCATATGTTGATCTTCGAGAATTATCCGATGGGCGCGGAAAGTGAAGGGAATGACGATCCTGATGATTTTGCGATTGATGGGGTCGGTGTCCATGATCGGACCCACTATGATTTAGATATTACGGTGACACCTGGAGAAGGGCTGTTTTTCCAGATTAATCACAATGCGGCCGTTTATACACCGGATCAAATCGAGCGTTTGGTGAGCCATTTACAAACCCTGCTCGAAGCGATTGTCGCTGACCCGACACAGAAGCTGGCAGATTTACCGCTCATGACGACGGCCGAAGAAGAACAACTCTTGGTCGAGTTTGCGGGACCAACACGCGATTATCCGCTTGAACAAACGATTCATGCGCTATTTGAGGCGCAAGTGGCTAAAACCCCCGATAAGGAAGCGGTCTGGCACAACGGCCGTGGCCTGACATATCAAGCATTAAATGAGTATGCCAATCGGATCGCCCGCTATTTGCGTGATACAGGTCTGCAAAATGATGATTTTGTGGCGATTCTTGATCATCGTGGTGTCGATTTTCTGGCCGCGATTTTGGGGATTCAAAAAGCGGGTGGGGCATATATCCCGATCGATCCGAGTTATCCGGCCGAACGGGTCACGTATATGTTGGACAATAGTCAAGCGGCGCGGGTGATTACGAGAACAGAGGTTTGGCGCGAGGTCAAGGGATCGCAGGGCGCGGTCCAACATACGCTCTTACTGGATAAAACTGCCGCGCTTGTTGACTATGCGACATCAAACCTAGAACATACAACAAACGGCCGTAATCGAGCCTATATGATTTATACCTCCGGCTCGACCGGCAATCCGAAAGGGGCGATTATTCGGCACGATGGCGCGATCAATCATATTTATGGAGAGTTTGAGCTACTCAATTTTCATGCCGATAGCACCTTTCTACAAAGTGCCCCATCGTCATCTGATATATCGGTATGGCAATTTTTAGGGCCGGTCCTGATCGGCGGGCGAAGCGTGATCGCCGATTTAGAGACGGTGGCTGATGCACAAGCCCTTTTTCATCTGATCAAAGATGAAAAGATGACGATCATCGAACTCGTACCGATTGTGTTAAAAGCGTTGCTCGACTATGCGGCCGATTTACCGGCCGAACAAGCAACCTTACCCAGCTTAGAATGGGCGATGGTAACCGGTGAAGCGGTCCCCCCCGCTTTGGTTAATCAGTGGCTGGCTCAATATCCTGACATTCATTTGATTAATGCGTATGGGCCGACTGAAGCGGCCGATGATGTGACCCAACATGTGATTGCGGAGCCGATCCCGCTTGATGGTCGGTCGGTTCCGGTCGGTAAGCCGTTGCCTAATTTGCAGATTTATGTGGTTGATGAGCAATTGAATCCGGTGCCGATCGGGGTGACGGGGGAGATTTGTGTGGGTGGAATCGGTGTGGGGGAAGGGTATTGGCGGAAGCCGGAGAAGACGGCGGCGGCGTTTGTCGAAATCGGGCTGGGGAGTCGGCTCTACGGTTCGGTGGCTCGGTCGGGAGACCGGCCACAGGGGAGTAACGGAGACTCGTCACTTCCCACCTGTCACTCGTCATTTATTTATCGCACGGGCGATCTCGGCCGCTGGTTGCCTGACGGCACACTGGAATATCTTGATCGAATTGATCAACAGATTCAGCTTCGTGGGTTCCGCATCGAGACGGGAGAGATTGAAACGCAATTGATGAGCGTCTGCGAAATTGAAACGGCGGTGGTTCTCCTCAAGCAAGAAAGCTTGGTGGCCTATCTGGTCGGAGAAAAATTAGATATTTCTAGTTTACGCGGAGAATTGAGGCAGAAATTACCGGATCATATGGTTCCGAGCCGCTTTATTTGGCTAGACGCATTGCCACAAACGCCCAACGGCAAAATCGACCGCAAAGGTTTAAAAGAGAGAAGCGATGCGGATACAGGCACGGCCGATCATGTCGCCCCACGTAACGAAACGGAAGCTAACTTGGCCCAAATATGGGGGGAGATTCTAGGGAATGACAAGCTCAGTATTCATGACAACTTCTTCGCTCTCGGCGGTCACAGCCTGTTGGCGATGCAGATCGTGTCACGCATTCTTAAAACGTTTGAGCGGGCGATTAGTCTGCGGGACTTTTTTGAAGCGGCGACGATTGCCGAACAAGCGGGATTGATCGCACAGCGAGAAGTCACCAAATATGATGCGATTCAACCGGCCACCCAACAACCCTATTATCCGCTTTCCCATGCACAGAAACGGTTGTGGCTAGAGCATCAATTTGATCAAGCGGCCGCGTATAACATGCCGGAAGCGTATCTCTTGACAGAGCCATTAGATGTCCCTGCCTTAGAACGGACCTTTCAAACGATTATCGCGCGGCATGAGGCGTTACGGACCGCATTTGTTTTGGTCGATGGTGAACCCCGACAGCGCATTTTAGCGGACACCGATTTCAAGATACGGCAAATCGATCTATCTAAAGATATCGATCAAGAGGCCAAAGCGCGGGAGTTGGTGAATGCGGATGCGAATGAAGCGTTTGACCTGACCCACCCACCGCTGTTAAGGGCAACCTTTATCAAAATGACGGAATCACGTCACATTTTTGTCCTTACGATTCACCATATCATTGGGGATGGTTGGTCTGGGACGGTGTTGTACAAAGAGATTACGGCTCTTTATGATGCATACCGCAACGGCCGTGACAACCCGCTCAAACCGCTAAGAATTCAGTACAAAGATTTTACGATGTGGCAACTCGATCAGGGTTTTGCCAAAGAAGAAACGTATTGGGTCGAGCAATTGAGCGGTGTCCCTAAAATGATCGCTCTCCCAACCGACTTTACCGATTCTGGCGACCGGGATTTTAAGGGGAGCCGGGTGATGGGTGAGATTGATACGGCCGTGACCAGCCAGCTTAATCAAATCGCCCAACGCCACCAGACGACCTTATCAACCGTTATTCTGGCGTTATTCAAGCTTGTTCTCTATCAGGTGAGCAAGCAATCTGACTTATGTATCGGTATCGCCCACGCCAGCCGGAATCATCCCGATTTAGAAAATCTGCTGGGCTTTTTTGTCAACATGTTGCCGATCCGAACCCAAATCTCGGGAGAAATCGATTTTGATCAGCTCTTGGCACAAGTGGCAAGTACGGTCAATGATGCCTTTGAACACCAAGATTATCCGTTTGATCTTATGGTGGAGAAATTGAATCCGGAACGAGTCGCCAGCCGGCCGCCGATTATTAATGTAGCCTATGGATTCCAGAGTTACGGGGATGTAACTGTCGAAGGACAGGCTGAAAATGAGCCACAAACCGACGAAGCGGAAGATAATATCGCCGGTTTTGAGTTCTCTTTTGAAACAACAAAATTTTATTTAACCCTGACCGTCTTAGCCGAGGATACGATCTCGCTAGCGTTGGAGTACGACACCGGTCTTTATAAACGCCGCACGGCCGAGCGATATTTGGGGGCGCTGATCCGCTTCGCGGGTATGGTCGGAGCAAGTGAAACAGAGAAGTAGGATTGAATTATGAAGTTGAAAGATTTTTCCTTTTTAGATGAAGGAGCGAATGATGAATTGGAAGATTTGTTGACGCGTGTCAATGATACGGCACGGCCGTATGCGCGTGACAAATCGATTTCTCAATTATTTGTCGAACAAGCGGCCACCACACCAGAGGCAACGGCCGTGGTGTTTAAAGATCAATCGCTGACTTATGCCGAATTGGACCAGCAATCGAACCGGTTGGCCCGCTTCTTAATGGGAACCGGCATCATGCAAGCGGAAAGCTTTGTCGGCATGTTAATGGACCGCAGCTTAGACGCGATTGTCACCATGGTCGCGATTCTAAAAGCGGGCGGAGCCTATGTACCGATTAGCCCAGATATGCCTTACAACCGCCTACGCTTTATGCTACAGGATACAAAAATGGCGATCTTGATCGGTGAAAAGCGGGCGATTCGCACCCTGAATAAGCTCCAGTGGGATTGCCCTGCGCTGAAAGTGGTCGCCTGTATCGACAGCGATGACTTTTATGGGGAAATCGAAACGGAAGGGGGGATGATGGACCCTAAACTATGGGATCATATCGCGGAAACGGCCGTGGATGATATCTCTGGTGGGGGTTGGGTCGATAGCTATAGCGGCGATCTGATGAGTCGCGAAGTTTTGGATGAATATGGGGAGAATATCCGTAAAAAATTGGAGCCGTTGCTTACCCCAGAAAGCCGTGTTCTCGAAATCGGCTGTGCTTCGGGGATTAGCATGTTCCGCTTGGCTCCATTGGCGGGAACCTATGTGGGAACTGACTTATCGGCTGGGATTTTAGAGTGGTCAGCGGCCGAAGCCCAAAAGAAAGGGATCGACAATCTTAGTTTGCACCCGCTAGCCGCCCATGAAATCGATCAGTTACCAGAAGGGGATTTCGATGTCGCCTTTATCAATAGTGTGGTGGATGCTTTTCCGGGGCATAACTATTTCCGCCAAGTGCTAGGCCATATGATCGACAAAATGAGCGATACCGGCTGGATTTTCTTGGGTAGTCTGTGGGATTTAGAGCTAAAAGCCGATTTTGAAGCGAGTTTACAAGCCTATAAGCAAGCCAATCCGGAAGCGACGACTCGTTTAGAGCGGGAAAAAGAGCTCTATATGTCTCGGGAGCTATTGGAAGATTTACGGCATGAATTTCCGGCAATCGCGGAAGTTACTACGTCAAAAATGATCGCAGAGCATGAAAGTGAACTGTCACTCTATCGATTTGATGCCTTATTAAAAATCGACAAAAAAGATACGGCCGTGCCCAACGATACGGCAAAAACGAAGCAACAATTTGATCGTCGCGCTTGGGTCACGGCCGATAGCGGGCCGGTGCCGGAGAAAAATAGGGCCGACAGCTTGGCCTATCTCATCTTTACTTCCGGTTCGACCGGTGAGCCGCGTGGGGTCATGATTGAACATCGTGGGGTGACCCGCTTGGTCAAAAACACCGATTTCGCCGAGTTGAACGAAGAAACCTGTATGTTACAGGCGGGTGCGCTAACGTTTGATGCCTCGACCCTAGAAATTTGGGGACCATTGCTCAATGGTGGGAAAGTCGGTTTGATTCCACAATGGGCGGTTTTAGATCCGACTCGTTTGGGTGAAATCATTCAAGAATACGGCGTCAACACCCTTTTCCTCACCACCAGTTTGTTTAATCAGGCGGCCGAAACCAACTTGTCGATCTTTGTCGGGCTCAAAGAGTTAATGACCGGTGGGGAAAAAGGATCGCTTTATCACTTTAATTTGGTTCGTGAAGCATATCCCAATCTAAAGTTGAGCAACGTATATGGGCCGACCGAAAATACCGTTTACACGACCCAATGGCCGATTGATAGTAGCCAAGAGATTGTGCAATTGCCGATTGGGCAGCCGATCGCCAACACAACGGTTCATATCTTGGATGAAGATCTGAGTCCGGTCCCGATCGGCACACCGGGCGAGCTGTGCTGTGGCGGTGATGGGGTGGCCCGAGGGTATTGGGGGCACGAAGAACTCACGGCACGGCGTTTTCCAACGTTAGACAGCGGGGAGCGCATTTATCGCTCTGGGGACCAAGTTCGCTGGCTCGAAAATGGGGACATCGAGTTTATCGGCCGGATCGACAATCAGGTCAAGATTCGCGGCTTCCGTATTGAGCCGGAAGAAACCAACTTCCATATCATGAGCCACGAAGCGGTTCGCCAAGCGGTTGTCGTGGTCAATGAAGAGAAAGGGGAAAAACAGCTGGTCGGGTATTACACCACGGCCGGTGTTGCACTCAACGACAAAGATTTACGCGCTTATCTCGAAGCGATTTTGCCGGATTATATGATTCCCGCCTTTCTCATTGAAATGGATCAGATGCCGATCAACAAGAACGGTAAAATTGATCGCCGCGCTTTGCCAGACCCGGCCGATGTTATCATGGCGGGCGAAGAAGAAGAGGCTGAGAAGTCTGAAACAGAAAGGATTTTGAGTGAGATTTGGGAACAAACCTTGGGGCGCACCGGCATCGGGGTCGATGATCACTTTTTTAATGTGGGCGGTCACAGTCTAAAAGTAACGCAATTAATCTTCCAAATTGAGCGTAAATTAGGGATCACTTTGCCGTTGGCGGCCGTGTTTGACCACCCGACGATTCGGACCCAAGCGGATTTGATTTTAGATCAGGCGAAGCTCGGGTATGCGATTGCGGATGAGCCGATGATTTTACTCAACGGGGTTGAAACGGGACGACCGATGTTTGTCTTGCCCCCTGGAACAGGGGACGCGCTGGGGTATGTACAATGGGGTGATTTGGTGACAGATCGGCCGTTTTATGCCTTTAACTTTATCGAAAGCCAAGATCGAGTCAGCCGATATGCCGATTTGATTCAAGGGGTGACCAGTGAAGCGGTTCAGTTGATCGGCTATTCGTCTGGCGGGAATTTGGCATACCACGTCACTCGTGAACTTGAGTCACGAGGCCACACGGTCAGTGAAGTGATTATGGTCGATTCGAGCCGTCGCTTGGCTCCCTATATGGCTAGCGAAGCGGAGATGAGCAACGCGATCGAAGCGTTTCTGGGCCACGAAAGTATTCAGCCGTATCTAGCAAGCCCTGTCTTACGTGAAAAACAAGAGCGACTCATCCGACGCAGCTTTACGTGGATCGGGCAAACGGTTGACGCCCATACGGTCGCGGCCGATATTCATGTGTTGCTGGCCGAACAAGAAGTGCTCACGTATACCGATGACAATGGGGTTTTGGTGGCCAGCACACCGGCATGGGAAGAGGTGACCAGCGGCCGTTTTGTGACCCATGTCGCCCACGGTACCCATAATGAAATGCTGTACCCACCCCACCTAGCGCCAAATCACGACATTATCAAACAAATTTTAGACTCATAGATCATGCAAAAAAATCCTTGGATTACGATTCCACAACCCAATCCACGCGCCAAAATGCGCTTATTCTGTTTTACCTTTGCTGGGGGGGGCACCGCTTTTTTTACCAACTGGGTGCAGTCCCTGCCGCTCACCATTGAGCTGTGTCCGATTCGGCTCCCCGGCCGAGAAAGTCGCTTGCGGGAAAAACCGTACACCAGCATCGCCGATATTGTGGGGCCGGTGGCGGATGCGATAGCCCCGATGCTCGATAAGCCGTTTTTATTTTATGGTCATAGCATGGGGGGCGTTGTCTCCTACGAAACGGCAAGGGAATTAAAGCGGCGCAATTTGGCTGAACCACAAGAGCTTTTTATTAGCGGGTGCCGTGCGGCCCATGTGCTGGACCCAGATCCGCCAATTCATCCGCTACCCGATGATGAGTTTTTGGCGGCCGTGGCTAAATTAAATGGGACACCAGCGGCCGTGATGGCGAATAAAGAGTTGGTCCAACTCCTATTGCCCCTCTTGCGCGGGGATTTTACCGCCATCGAGACTTACCGTTATGCGGGCGGAGAACCGCTCAATTATCCGTTAACGGTGTTTAGTGGCGACAATGACCCGAAGGCGCTCGTAGATCATATGGAGCAATGGGGAGAGCATACAACGGCTCGTTTTACCCATCACCGCATGGCTGGGGATCATTTCTTTATTCAAAACGAACCGTTTCTAAAGTTGTTTGGTCAGCTATTGGGACAATTTTAGATCGACGGTCGCTTGACGATGCCATTTTTCATAGATAGCAAACACCCCTAGATCGCTCATTTGCTGGTGGTCGTCGGCCGAAATCTGATTGAGGGTTTCGGCCGTTGGGGGGTGATGATAAAAGTGGGTCGCCTCTTCTACTTGGTCATGGATATGGGGGGTAATAAAGATATCCGGCTCTTCGGGGAGGGTGATATGGGAAGCGGCCGTGCCAAATTCAGGGAGTTTAGACCAGCCATTTAACATATCCGCGTGAAAGGGAAAGCGAAATCTTGCCGCGAGCGACCGCATGACTTGTACGGGTGTATGCTCGGCGAACTGTTCATAGGTCAATACCGTTGTCTTGATATTGTGCCTAGCGGCTTGTTCATAGGCTTGTTGGGTTGTGATGTAACTTTGGCAAAAATAATCGACCGTGGTGCGATCCCCCCACCATTTCACCCATGAAGCGTAGCAGGCGAGAGGGGCACGGCCGTAAACCCAAAGATGAATTTTCTCGGCAGGGACCCCAGCCTGTAACAATAAATCCAGCGGGTTAAAAGCGGATTCAGCGAGGGTATAGGGACCCAAGGTCTCTTTGATATAGACCGGCCGTGCCGTTTGATCCGGTATCTGCCAATCCCATGCTCCCCCCAATAATTGCCAACGGAGCAAATTCTTTAGCGGCTGGAAATAAGCATCGGCTCCCATCAGAGCCATGACCCGTAGCATGACGGTGGTTCCGCTACGGCAAGGTGAGATCGATAAAATAATGTCAGGGAAATTGTTCGGGGGGGGGGTGTGAAGGTTTTGAGCCAATTGCTCATGTACTACAGGGTATTTTTGGTATGGAGAGTTCAACATAGATAAGTGTACGAAAAGTTTCCAAAAGTGTAGTCATCGCCCTGAATTGTAATTAAATAGTGTTCGGTACACCACTAGCAGTGGCAATCGAATTGAGCCAATTTGTGAATTTTGTTACAATCTACATAGATAACCTATGCGTTGCCACCTTCCCAAGCTACGATAGCATATGCGATTGGTCTGTCACTTGAGTTCACACCAATCACCAACCAAAAATCGAAAATCTAAAATTCACATGTCCGTATCTAATATTACAGATTCCCCAGAAATCGAAGAACAACCATTTAATCTCAGAGAAACATGGCGCATGGTCGCCGTTTTATTCAAGCTACGCATTGTCGCCTTGCTTTTGCTCTCGGCCGTTGGCGGGGCATTCCTCGGTGCGAATGGCTGGCCCGGTATCAGCGACTTTCTCTTAATCCTGTTAACTGGTGGGTTTACGGCCGCTGGTGCATCTGCCATCAATCAATATTGGGAACGGGAAAAAGACAAAACGATGGACCGAACCAAGGAACGGCCGTTAGCCAATGGCACGATTGAAGATCCAGCTTGGGTTCCCGCACTCGCCTTGGGCATGATTTTTGTCCCATCTTTTGCGGCTCTACAGAGCAATTTCTGGCTGGCGTTTTATCTGTTGCTGGGTGCCTTTATCTATGTGGTCATTTACACGATTTGGCTCAAACCACGGACATTGCTCAATATTGTGGTCGGTGGCGCGGCCGGTAGTGCGGCCGTCATGGCGGGTGGTGCGGCGGTTGGTGCGGCCCATACACCGGCCGTGATCGGTTTGGCCTGCGTTATGTTCCTGTGGACACCCGCCCATTTTTGGAGCTTAGCGATTGTCTATAAAGATGACTACGGCCGGTCAGACACCCCGATGTTACCCAACAAAACTACCCCACGCTACGCCGCGTGGTGGGTCATGAGCCATACACTCCCACTTGTCTTTTCCGCGATGATTTTGTCAGTCGTGCCAGAGCTGGGCTGGATTTACTACATTCCGGTCGGTTTGTTTAGCATCGGCATGGTATGGGGCAACATCAAATTGATTAGGGTCCCCGAGCGGAAACCGGCGCTTCGGCTCTTTTTAGCCTCAAACTTTTACCTAATGGTTATTTTGTTGGCGATCATGTTGACGACCACCATTTCAGGGCCACTCTAATTAGACCTGTTTTGCGAGCCTACACCCACACTCAGTTTTGCAACAGTTCGATGATTTCCTGCTCAAATTGCTGGGGATCGACAAACATATTGGCCTCATTGCCTCGCACGGAATCCCCTACAGGGCAAGTCATTTGCTTATGGGCGTATCCATAATCACGGCAAATATTAAAAAAGCTGGGTGAATACCAATCGGCCGCATGGAGTTCAAGCACACTCATGGGATTATCACCACGGTACATCATATTGGTCATCCCCGCCCCATGCACCGCCACCAAATAGCGCGTATCGGAAAAGAGATCGATCGTTTCCGCCAATGATAGATCGGCCGTATCTGCGATTTCAAACCGGTATTTGTCTAAAATCGGCAAGAGTTCAGCCATATTGACCACATGGCGTGTGCCGGTTTGCTTACGGGTAAGGAAAACCCGCTTACCGGTTTCAGGCGCAGACGGAGAGGGAACATCCATCATCTTCTGCAAATATTTTAGGCGTGTCCCATAGGGCTGCCATGTACGGCCGTAGTAAATTTTGTCCGCTTTGATATAGCGATCCCCCTGAACCACCCAATTAAGCTCTTTGAGCCGGCCGCGATTTAAAATCTGTCGGGGAAAAGGAAGTTGGTCAACGTAAGCCCCTAAAATGATCGGCGTATCGAGAGGCACCCCAACCATGTCAAACAGCTGCAGTTTGCCCAACACATCTAAATAGAAATGGTAAAAATTCCAATCCCAAAAATGGCGTAGCGAAATAACGGTATCCATCTCCAACACCTCTGCCCCACGGCCGCGACGGGCGGCATTAAAACGGCCGTAGCTGGGGGTCCCACGACGCCAAGGCTGTTCAGGGAGTGGGTAGTGTTTATAAATCGAATCGGGTAACCATACCCCTTGTTCATCGATAACATAGCCGAATAGGGGTTCGATATAGGCGGTCCGATTGGTATGTTTAACATACTCACCGATTTGATCTTGACCATATTTAGGCTCTTTTGGGTAGTCATGGTCTAGGGATTGATATAGGGTGGTGGGCGATGGCACCGAGCGTAGTGCGGCCGTGGCCGACCAAATCGCAACATCTTTAAATTTATTTATTCTAGAAAGCCAAATGTTTTGACCCATCGTTTAAGTAATCCTTGAGAGAATAAGCTTTATCGGAAATAAGGTGATAGAGACAGAGGATAGGGATAGAGAATAGCCATTGTCAAGGTGATTGACCGATTGATGGTATCTATCA
>WTJY01000480.1 GCA_011524645.1 Anaerolineales bacterium
CAATATTTCTGAATAAAGCGATTCTGATTTGGGCCGGTGAGTGAGATAAATCTCACGGCTAGCACTGTGGCAGATGCCCTACTGACATACAACGCCAAGCGAAGCGCTTCCAGCTTTTTTTTCTGGCCTACTCTATAATATGGGGGCATCTTGATAGTTATTTGCCCATCTTCGGACCCTTTATGAATCAAAGAACCACGGTTGGCTTATGCTTTACGATCATCTTTTTCGTGTTAGCTACGGCCGTCAACCTCATCAATCCCGCATTTGAAGCCCCCGACGAACCGGATCACTACGAATTTCTACGTCATGTCGCCCTATACCGCAATTTGCCGGTTCAAGAGATTGGAGGGGTACCGACTGAAAGTCATCAGCCTCCACTTTATTATGTGCTTGGCTTGTTCTTGACCGCCCCGATCGAAGACGGGTTTCAGATCGCTGATCCGGAACACAACCCGAACTGGATGTCTTATCCGTTTGGCTCGGTCCATAACGACAACAAAGCGGCCTATTTACCGATTGTCACCGATGTTTTTCCATATGAAGGGACGAGCCGAACGGTGCATGTGATGCGACTTTGGTCAACCGTTTTGGCGAGTGCGGCCGTGGCCCTGTTTTGGCAAATTAGCAATTTGATCTTTCCCCAAAAAAGAGAAGCGGCCGTGTTGCTTACGGCGGTTATCGCTTTCAATCCGATGTTTCTTTACATTGCGGGTTCCTTTAATAATGACAATGGGATTATCTTTATCGCGGCACTCAATATTTGGCTAGTCGCCCGTGCGATCCAAGATGGGTATCGCTGGCAGACCTGTGTCTGGTTGGGGGTCACTTGGGGACTCGCCCTGCTAAGCAAGCTGACCGGCTTGTTCCTGTGTAGCGCTTGGGGGGTCGGGTTGATTTGGATTTGTGTCTCCGAAGAGAATTGGACCGATCTAAAAGCGTTTCGCTGGCGTTTCTTTCTCGGCCGGTGTGTGCTGATTACCTCGATCTTTCTTGCGGTGGCGGGCTGGTGGCTCGGCCGGAATATTATGTTGTATGGAGAGCCATTCGCTTTAGAAACGACGATTACCACGTGGGGTGGCCGTGCTCCTGGGGAATTTACGGCCGACCAAATTTTGGCCGGTGTCCAGCAAAGTTGGCAATCGTTCTGGGGACGATTTGGGAGTAGCCAAATTGTGTTGCACCGGCCGTTTTACCTGTTTGTCAATACGATTACGGCCGTGGCGGTTGTTGGGAATATTTGGCACTTATGGCAAAACAACAAAAGGGATATTGATCGTAAGCGTATGGGGTATGGCGTGGTGTTGGCGATTGTGTGGCCGATCTATTTTGCGGCCCAACTTTACTTTATGTATCGCTACCCACCCGGCGCGACCGGCCGTTTAACCTATCCCGCTCTTGTCGGGTTTGGCACTCTTTTTGTATTTGGCTGGCTGGCTCTGCCGCAGAAATGGCATAAGCAGATCTTTTATACGCTGTCTGTGGCGATGCTGGCCACGGCTGTTTATAGCATCGCTTTGTTGCAATGGACCTATGCGCCACCCACACAACAAATCTTAGCAACCGACATTTCTCATCAGCTGACATGGGGGGAAAACAATGTGCAACTCTTGGGAACCGGTGTGAACGGAACCGCTTTTGCTGATGGGGATGAAATTGAACTGACCGCGTGTTGGTCAAGCGAACAAGCCCCTGAGCTGGATTACACGTTTGCCCTGAGTGTGGTTGATGGTGATCTCAACAAATATGCTGAGCGCAATACCCACACCGGTCTGGGGAACTATCCCACAAGCATGTGGGTCGCCAACGAACCGTTCTGCGAAATTTATCGCGCACCGGTGACCGCAGGCCAAATTGATGTTCCGATTATGGCGACTGTCAATATTAGTTTTTATGAGCGAGAATCGGGAAACGGTTGGCCTGCGACCGCACCGGAAGGGTACAAGCTCGACTGGGTCGCACTTGATCCTGTAAAAATTATTCCTTCCGAGTGGGCGATACCGCCTGAACCGCCTAACCAAACGCAAATCCGATTTGCTGAAGGTGTCATGTTGAACGGATACGATATCGGTGTGGATGATGAAAATGGGAGTGATGAGCAGGTTCATGTTCGCTTATGGTGGCGCGCAAGCGGGCCACTTGCCGCCAACTATGTCCAGTTTCTCCATGTGATTAATGAACAAGGTGAATTGATCGCCCAAGTGGATGCCCCACCATTGACTGAAAATGGCTCATACCCTACCTCGTTTTGGGGAGAAGGGGAAACGATTATTACGCAGCTGGTGTTAAATATTTCGGCGACCGAATTGGCGGAGCAACAGTTGTTTGTAGGGATGTATCATCCGGCCGATTTAAGCCGGTTGCCCCTTGTGGACCCGAATCAAGGGCTGGGGGATGCGGCCGAGCTTGATTCGAGCAAACAGTAAGGATTTATGATTCATGACAACGGCCGTTTTAACGGCTTGATTTCTAAATTTATCATCCTGTTCTTGCTGCTTGGCGGGTTTGCGCTCTACACCTATCAGCTAGACCGGCAAAGCATTTGGCGGGACGAAGCGTTGTCGATCGGCCGTGCCCACCAGCCGATTTCACTTATTCTGCAAAACCGAAACATTATTCAGGGGGTCGATTCGGTTGATCTGCATCCTCCTGTTTACTTTTTGCTGCTTTCCGGCTGGCGGCAGCTGGTCGGTGAAACAGAGTTCGCCTACCGTTACTTTTCTGTGCTGGCTGTTGTGTTGACGCTGGCGCTGGTAAGTGCATTGGTGCGCCGGATCGTACCACGAACAGAACGGCCGTTGGCTTCTGTCGTTGTCGTTTTCCTCGGTGCGCTCTCCCCGTACTATCTGTGGTATGCCCAAGAAGCCCGTATGTATGGGTTGGTCGCTTTACAAATGGCGCTGGTGCTCTATACCTTGTGGCCGTGTATGGGGGCGCGGCCGAAGATAAACGACTATGCCAAGCTGTTTACCGCGCTTATCTTTCTCACATTAACCCACTATACCGGCGCGTTTGTATTTTGTTTTGTCGTTGGGGCCTTGATCGTGACCCGCCTGCATTGGCGAACGTTGGTTTGGATCGGGTTGGGGGGAACGGCCGTTTTGCTCCTTGCGATTCCGTTTTACAACACGGTAATCGAGCTTTGGGGGCTATTTGATCTATTGCGGATTCAGCCGCGCACTCTGTGGGAAATGTTCTTTGAGGGGACCGTGATCTATCATCTTGGGGCGGCCGAATCATTAAGTGGCAACGATTGGAAACTGTGGTTGCTGTGGGCGATGATGGGGATCGGCGCGGCCGGATTGCTACAAGCCAATAAACGGCCTGTTCCTTACTTGCTACTGACGGCTGGTGCGTTTCTTGGCACCTTTGCGGTGTTCTATTTGTCCGGTTTTATCAAGCCAAACTATGTGAACCCGCGCCATTTTATGGTGTTGAGCATTCCTTATCTGCTTTTGCTGGCCGTGGGGCTGGTATGGCTTTACGGCCGTGTTCGTGTGCTCGGGATCGCCGGTTTGGTCGCGATCAGCTGGATTGCGGGTTCAACCCTCTATTCGGTGGTGCAAACACCCCCCCAAACCAAAGATGATGTGCGCCAAATCGCCGCTTACCTTGAAAAGCATGGCACTGAAGGGGATCTTGTCGTTTGGTACGATCCCTCACATTCGATTACCTACGACTATTATGCGGTCGAATCAT
The DNA here is from genome assembly GCA_011524645.1 of Anaerolineales bacterium. Taxonomy (GTDB): domain Bacteria; phylum Chloroflexota; class Anaerolineae; order Promineifilales; family Promineifilaceae; genus WTJY01. Next base: position 3,700 of record WTJY01000480.1, read on the forward strand.
TGCCCTATGTCGCCTATCCACCGATCTATCTTGTGGCCGGAACTGATATTCACGGCGAGTATCAGCAAATCTTAAAAGATTTTGAGGCGGAGCGGGTTTGGTTTATCGATACCGACAACACACCGATTGACGAGTTGGCTGAATGGATGGAAGCGAATTGGCGGGCGCAGAAATTTAAGACCTTTCCCGCTAGCTGGACCGGCCTTTACATGACTTTGTATCAGCAAGAACCGCAAAGTTTGCCTGATGGGGATGAGGCGGCTACCTTGGATTTAGTGGTTGATCGGGTGACGCTCAATGCGGCCGTTTTGCCGACATCGCCGCTAGCCGGTGATGGGACATGGGTTGATTTTTACTTTTCCACGGCCGATCTTCTTGCAGACGCGCCAGTTCCTGATCTTTGTTTACGCTTAAAAGAGAAAAGCGGCCAAGAATGGAGCGCAACCTGTGGCCCCATCTGGATCGGGGACAGTATGCCTGCAGATCGACTGTTTAGAAAACAGCTTTGGCTTGAAGTGCCCCATGGCTTGCGCGAGACAGAATACGATTTAGAGATTTTGTGGGGTGGAAACACCCATACCATCGGGGCTATCGATATTGATCGGACCCCTGTTGCGGATTTGCCGTCAATCGACTTTGGCGCTCTTGCTATACAAGAAACGGCCGTGCTTAATCCCGAGTTGACCCCCAGCTCATGGCTTTTAACCGATGTCGTTTGGCAATTGGTCCGGCCGTGGCTCGCAGAAGAAGAAAACCTACATGTTTCCTTGCGCCTTATCCCGCGCTGGGGAGGAGACCCTGTTTTGCAAAAAGACGGACTGCGCTTGGGGCTTGATGCGTATCCGGTGGTCGATTGGCAAGCGGACGATGTGGTGCGGCAACGGTTACCGTTACAGATTCCGGCGACGGCGGAATTCGGCCGTTATCGCTTGCAGTTGGCATTACAACGGCCGGATGGCTCATATCTAACCACATGGACCACGCTCGATGAGATTTCTATTGTTGGCTGGGAGCTAATGACAGGGTTGCCTGATACCGCGACACCGGTCGAACCGGCCGATGCACCACCTAGATTTGATAACAACATTGAACTGATCGGCCGTGAGATTCAAGGAGAAAGTGGCCCGATTACCATCGATTTGTACTGGCGCGCCACTGGTGAAATAGTGAGTCCGTGGACCACATTTATCCATTGGGGTGAAGAAAATGCACCACCAATCAGTCAAGCGGGCGGTATTCCTGTGGGGAATACACGGCCGACCCAAACATGGCGCAATGGGGAAGTGATTATTGATCGCTACGTGCTCTTTGTGCCGGAAGGGATGACGTTCGCTGATTATGCCCTTTCTGTCGGTCTGTATAACGGGGACACAGGGCAGCGTGCGCCGTTGTTTGTAGATGGTGTGGCCGTGGCTAGCGGTGCGTATCGTTTAGATACAGGAGAGAAGTAGGTTATGAAGTTCGTAAATACCGGCCGGATCATTATGGCCCTCTTCTTTATCATGGCTACGGCCGTGAATATTATCAATCCGATATTTGAAGGGCCGGACGAACTCCAGCATTATCAATTTGTGCGGTATCTGCAAACTGAAAGAAGCTTGCCTATTCAAGAGCTAGATGGACCGCAATCGCAGAGCCATCAGCCGCCGCTTTATTATGTGTTAGGGGCGGCGCTGACCGCAGGGGTCGATTACAGCCTAAATCCGACCCCGCCCGATATTAATCCCCATTGGACCTCGTATAAGCCGTGGTTGGTCCATAAAGACAACAAATCCCTCTTCTTGCCCCGCCTAATTGACCGCTTTCCCTATCAGGGTGTGGCACTGAGTATGCACCTGATCCGCTTGTTATCCACAGTGTTATCCACAGCCTCTGTGGGTATCATGTGGACTATCGCTCAAGCCCTCTTTTCGGAGCGGCCGTGGGCGGCCGTTTTGCTGACCACGGCGGTCGCTTTTAACCCGATGTTCGTCTATATCGGCGGCTCGGTCAACAACGATAGTTTGATTATTTTGCTGGTGACCGGCCATATCTGGCTCGTCTGGCAAGCACTGCGTAACGGGTACGATTGGCGTACCTGTGTCTTGTTGGGCGTGACTTGGGGGCTGGCTTTACTGGCTAAGTTACCGGGGTTATTTGCCTGTAGTTTATGGGGGTTGGGGCTACTGGCGTATTGTGCAGATGAGCAAAATTGGTGGGATTTGCGCCGCTTTAATTGGGGCTTTTTATTCGGCCGTTGTGTCCTCATTACCAGCGTCTTTTTGCTGGTTGCTGGCTGGTGGTTTGTGCGCAACATTATGGTGTATGATGATCCGCTCGCGTTAGAGCGAGTGATCGCTGTTTGGGGGGCACGCGCCCCAGAACAGTACAATTTTAGTCACATTTCGGCCGATGTTAGGTCGAGCTGGCAAAATTTTTGGGGCCGTTTCGGCTATGGGCAAATCGTCTTTCATCAACCCTTTTATTGGGTTGTCAATGGGCTGAGTAGCTTGGCTTTGCTGGGGCTGATTCAGGTGGTGAGGAAACGCAGGGGGCGGGGCGACAAGCCGCCTCTATTAGATGGTGCGCGATCTGGGCTTTGGCTCGTGCTCACGGCCGCTTGGCCGCTCTATGTCGCCGCGCTTTTTTATTATATTTATCGCAATCCGACTGGGGGGAACGGCCGTTACACCTATCCTGTGATTGTCGGCTTTGCGGCGTTGTTCTCGCTCGGGCTGACGACGTTGCTCGGGCGCTGGCGCAAACAAGGGGTGCTTTTTATTTCGGCCGTGCTGTTTGGGCTTTCGATTTACAGTATCGGGTTTCTACAATGGACCTATTTATCCCCTGCTGGGCAAGAGTTATCCACAGATACTCCACAGCTTTGGGCATGGGGTGGTGGACAAGTCCGTTTGTTAAGCACAGCTTTTAACCAGCGCACCATTTATCCGGGGGATGAATTGGAACTCACCGCTTGTTGGGTTAGTGAAACAGCGGTCACGGCCGACTATACCCTTTTCTTAAATGGGGTGGATGGTTCCTTTAACAAATATGTGGATCGCAATACTCAAATGGGGCTGGGGACTTACCCCACGAGCCATTGGCCGGTCGGAGAACCGTTTTGTGAGCGATACAAATTGCCCACTATTGAAGTGTGGACCGATCTGCCGGTTGTTGTGCCGTTCAATATCGGTTTTGTTGACACGGCCGCTGAAATCACGGTTCAAACCGAAATACCGAACGGTGAACCACAAGATTTTATGACGGTTGGCCCGCTCAAATTTGTTCCTGAACAACCGATGATCGTGCCACCACTGGCTTATGCGTCTGGTGTCTCATTTACCCAAGGGGTCACGCTGGTCGATTTTGAATTTGTTGATGGGGATGATGGGGCTACAGTTCGTCTTGGCTGGGAGTCCACACAAGATTTAAGTGAGGACTTAACTTTGTTTGTCCATGTGCTGGATGAAACGGGGGAATTGGTGGCGCAGAGTGATGTCCCGCCGCAGACGGCGACCGGTATTTACCCGACGACGTTCTGGGGGAACGGCCGGATTGTGACCTCGCAACAGCTCCCCTTGACGAGCGATCTGCTAGAGGAGATGACGGTGCTGGTTGGTCTTTATCGGCCGGATGATTTTGTTCGTTTGCCCTTAGCTACGCCTGATCCGCAGTATGGGGATGTGGCCGTGTTGACTTGGGTGCAAGAGTAGCGTAAGCGTATTTGGCAAAGAGGGCGGCCGTTCGCATAACTAAGCGAAAACGCCAATATGAAATCAAAAGGAATTTATTTTGTAACTATTCAGTAGCTTTCTTAACTCCCCTCTCCCTTGAGGGAGAGGGGCTGGGGGAGAGGGGAAATTTATTTAAATCCACCTCCCCCAGCCCCTCCTGATAGGAGGGGTGCAAATCCAATTAGACGGTTGCTGAATAATTACTTTATTTTTTCCTTTTGTCTTTCCCCTTTTCCCATTCTCATGATGAAACTGTTTTTTCTCGCCAACCTGCTCGCCACTATTTTTATGACCGGTGTTATTTGGATCGTCCAAGTGGTGCATTATCCCTTGTTCGCCAAAGTCGGCCCTGAGCTATTTCGCTCGTATCATGCGGACCATAATGTGTTGATTACCTACATTGTGTTGCCTGCGATGCTGATTGAAGCGGGGACGGCCGCGTTTTTTGTGTGGCAACGGCCGGAATTTATCAGCCCGGCCGAGGCGTGGATCGGGTTGGTTTTGGTTGGAGTCGCTTGGGGAACCACATTTTTCTTGTCTGTCCCGGCTCATGGGGTGCTGGCCAGCGGTTTTCAAGAGCAAGCCCACCGGAGCTTAGTTAGCACCAACTGGATTCGTACCTTGGCGTGGAGTGTTCGGTCATTGCTTGTGGCGTGGCAAGTGTATAAATTGATGTAGTGTTGGCATGAGGGGATATTATTCCCCCCGCATTTCAACTTGGGCTTCGGCGGCGAGTAGTTCTGTTTGCAAACTGCCGCGCATCTCATCGCTAGGATTAGCCCAGAGACCGCGATCGATCGCTTCGAGAAGCCGCTCGGTCATCGATTGACGGGCCCACGGATTCGATTGTTCGAGGAATGCCTGCATCGTTTCATCGAAAACATAGCTTTCCGCTAATTTTTCATACATCCAGTCGGCCATAACACCGGCCGTGGCATCATAGCCAAACAGATAATCGACGGTAGCGGCGAGTTCGAGTCCCCCTTTATAACCGTGGCGTTGGATCGATTCGATCCATTTGGGGTTGACCACACGGCCGCGAAAGACGCGCCGCGTTTCTTCTTGCAAATCCCGTACTTTGACCCGCGATGGGTCGGCATTGTCACCAAAGAATTGGCGCGGCTGCTTGCCGCTGAGGGCACGAATCGTGGCGATCATGCCGCCGTGGTATTGCAGATAGTCGTCCGAATCGAAAATGTCGTGTTCACGGTTGTCTTGGTTTTTGACGGCGACTTGGACACCGCTGAGGACTTGCTTAAACGTTTCTCGCTGATCGATACCGTAGGAATCGGCCGTGTATGCGTACCCACCCCAGTTGACATACGCTTCGGCGAAGTCATGCTCGTTTTCCCAGTTTTGTTCGTCGATCAAGGGGAGGATGCCTGCCCCATAGCTACCCGGCTTGGAGCCAAAGATACGATAGCTCGCTTCACGTTCGCTGACATGACGGCCCGATTGATCGGCCAAGATATGCTTGCGCAGATAATTTTGTTCGAGCGGCTCATCGAGATTGGCGATCGTTTGGACCGCATCGTCGAGCAGCTGGATGAGATGGGGGAACGCATCGCGGAAGAAGCCGGAGATACGCATCAGTACATCGATACGGGGACGGCCGAGTTCTGCAAGCGGGATCGGTTCGATGCCGATTAGACGGCGATTTTCCCGCTGCCAAGTCGGCCGGACTCCCATCAGGGCGAAACATTGGGCCAAGTCGTCCCCGTGGGTCCGCATCGCACTGGTCCCCCAAATGCTCAAACCGACCGTTTCCGGATAGCTCCCTTCTTCACTTAAATATTTGTTGAGTAGCTCATCGGCGAGCGCTTGGCCGACCCGCCACGCAGCCTGGTTGGGGATACCGCGAGGATCGACGGCGTAAAAGTTCCGGCCGGTGGGCAAGATATGGGCCATGCCGCGTGAGGGGGCACCGCTGGGACCGGCGGGGACATAACGGCCGGAGAGGCCGGCACCGATTTGGTGGATTTCATTTTCGACGCTTTGCGCCAAGTTGGGAA
>WTJY01000212.1 GCA_011524645.1 Anaerolineales bacterium
TGGTATGACCAACAACCAAATCTTGCGATTTGAAAATCTATCTAAAAGTTTTCAGGAAGGGGACAAGAGTCGGCATGTTTTGAAGAATGTCTCGGCCGCTTTTAACACCGGCCAGTTTACCGCCCTGCTTGGCCCTAGTGGGAGCGGAAAAAGTACGCTTTTGAATCTTGCATCCGGTATTGAAGCCCCTGATGGGGGGGATGTGTATGTCAATGATATTGCGATTACCCAGTTAAATGATCAGCAGCGAACCTTGTTTCGCCGGGATCATATCGGGTTTGTGTTTCAGTTCTTTAACCTGATTCCGACATTGACCGTGTTAGAAAATATTACGTTACCCCAAGAGTTGGCGGGGAAACGGATTAGAGATGTGGTGCCTCGGGCGATGGAGTTGTTGGACATGGTGGGGCTGGCGGATCGGCGAGATACATTTCCGGATAAATTGTCTGGTGGGGAGCAGCAGCGGGTGGCGATTGCACGGGCGTTAGCCCATGATCCGATCTTGTTGTTGGCGGATGAGCCGACCGGTAATTTAGATGTGAAAACGGGGGAGATCGTGATGGATCTGCTGCTTGACCTGACACGTAAGACGGGGAAAACATTGGTGATGGCGACACATAGCCCTGAAGTGGTCCCTTTGGCGGATCGTGTTTTGCGCGTGCAAGGAAGTCAATTGGTTGAGGAGTCGCGCTGATGGAGATTTCGCAAGATACCTATGATTTGCCGCTGTGGCGGACGAGCTGGCGGCGGGCGAGACGACGGCCGTTTCAATATATTTTATTTGTTGTCGGGGTGGCGATCGGCGTAGCGATGATGGTGTCGATCGATTTAGCCAATCGATCTGCGACCCGTGCCTTTGAGATTTCGACCGATTCGATTGTCGGCCGTGCGACCCATCAGATTTTGGGGGCACCCACCGGTTTTCCCGAAGAGATTTACGTGGAGCTACGTCGCGATTTGGGCTACGAACTGTCAGCTCCGATTGTGGAAGGGTACGTGAACAGCCCTAATTTGGGGGATTTGCCATACCGTTTGGTGGGGATCGACCCTTTTGCAGAAGCCCCTTTTCGCGACTTTTTCGGCGGTGCGTCCCAGAGTGAAGGGGAGTTGACCCGCTTTTTGAGCCAGCCGGATACGGTGATTATTGCGGCGAGCGCGGCCGAGCGATATGGTGTGGCGCTTGGGGACGACATCGAAATTGATTTAGCGGGTGTCGGCCGTACAGTGCAAGTGGTTGGGCTACTTGAATCGAGTGATGGGGATGAAAGTGCGGCTCTTGATGGGGTGATGTTTACCGATATTTCTACCGCTCAGGAAGCGTTGGGATTTGTGGGGGTGTTAAGTCGCGTCGATCTCATCGTAGAAAATGAAGTTGATCTTGACTTGATTCAGGGGATTTTGCCGGACGGCACACGGCTGGAAACCACGGCCGCGAGCGGGAATGCGATTCGGCAGATGACGGCCGCTTTTGAGCTTAATTTGACCGCATTGAGCTTGCTTGCTCTCGTCGTGGGGATGTTTTTGATTTACAACACCGTCACCTTTAGCGTCGTGCAGCGGCGGCCGTTGTTTGGGGTTTTGCGCTGTTTGGGTGTGACAGGACAACAGCTTTTTCGCTTGATTTTGAGCGAAGCGATTGTGCTCAGTTTGATCGGGAGTTTGATCGGATTGGTGCTTGGTATTTTTCTGGGGCGGGCTTTGGTGGGGTTGATTACCCAAACGATTACCAACTTCTATTTTGTGGTCAATGTACGCAGCATTACCATCGATTTTTGGTCGCTGGGCAAAGGGGTGTTTTTCGGGGTGTTGGCCGCGTTAATCGCTTCTTTTTTCCCCGCTTTAGAAGCGTTACGAACCACACCGAATGCGAGCTTGCGTCGCTCAACTTTAGAAAGCAAAGTGGGGCGTTTCTTACCTTATATGGTGATCGGTTGGGGGGTGTTGCTCGTTTTAGGGGGTGTGTTGTTGCAAATTACTGACAATTTGATCGTGTCTTTTGCGGGGCTGTTTGCGATTTTATTTGCATTCGCTTTGGTGACACCGCCGGTGACGATGTGGCTGTTGCAAGCGGCCGTGCCTTTGTTGCAGTCGGTTGCGGGAGCGGTCGGCCGGATGGCGGCACGGGATATTATGCGCTCATTGAGTCGCACTTCGGTGGCGATTGCGGCGTTGATGACGGCCGTGTCGGTCATTATCGGCGTATCGATCATGATCGGGTCGTTTCGGGTGACGGTGGTATCTTGGCTCAATCAGACACTACAGGCGGACATTTTTATTTCACCGCCGTCCCTTTCGACCAGTCAAGTTTCGGGAGAGATTCAACCGGATCTCGTGGCTGAGATGGCGGCTTGGCCGGGGATTAATGGGATTGCGACGGCGCGGAGTGTGCGTGTTTTGGCCCCTGACTTTGGCCGTGACCTGAATTTGATCGGCGTTGGGGGAGATCGTGATGTTTCGCAGGGGCAACGGACCTTTGCTTGGGCGCCGGATGGGGCGACGCAAGAAAGCGTGCGGGCGCAGTTTATCGCCGGTGAAGGGGTGATTATCTCTGAGCCGCTGGTGTTAAAAGAGGGAATTTCGTACCCGCCTGCGCCGTTGGTTTTGGCTACGGCCGAGGGGGAAAAGAGCTACCCGATTTTGGCGGTTTACTATGATTATGCCTCTGATCGGGGAACCGTTTGGATGGATGATGATTTGTATGCGGCCGATTGGGGGGATCGCAAAATTTCGACGGTCGCTTTATTTGTTGAAGAGGCGAGCGAGACGGAAGCGATTGTGTTGGCGATGCAGGATGCGTTTGCCGGCCGTCAAGATTTAATCGTGCAGTCCAATTTGAGTTTGCGGACCAACGCCATTGAAGTATTTGATCAGACCTTTGCGATCACCAATGCTTTGCGCTTGCTGTCGATTATTGTGGCGTTTATCGGGGTGTTGAGCGCCTTGATGAGCTTGCAGTTAGAGCGGGCGCGTGAATTGGGGGTGTTGCGCGCGACCGGGATGACGATTCGGCAACTGTGGCAACTGACATTGGTCGAAACCGGCTTGATGGGGTTGATCGCAGGCGTTGTGGCGATTCCGACCGGGTATGCACTGGCGTGGGTGTTGATTTATGTGATCAATATTCGGTCATTTGGCTGGTCACTACAGATGCAACTTGATCCAGGATATTTCTGGCAAGCTTTGTTGGTGGCCCTAGTGGCCGCGTTGTTGGCTGGGGTTTATCCCTCTTATCGTTTGGGGCAGATGGCGATTGCGTCCGCATTACGATCTGAATAAATAGTGTTGCTTCTTTGAAATTGAAAATTCGTGACTAGCATCTCCAAATCGACTTGATAAAGGTTTATGAGCGTTGCTAGGCACGATTTATTTTTAGATATGAAACGTTTCTTGTCATTGATTATTGTTTTAGCCGCTCTTGGTGGCGGTGGGTATTGGTTTTGGGTAGTGCAATCGGCACCGCTGGCGGCCAATACATCATTAACCGGCTATTTGGCTGGTGATGATATTGAAGGCTTTGCGCAAGCGACTGAGCCGGGCGGGATTTCGTTACCGGCCGATTTGGGAGCACACGACGATTATCAGACTGAATGGTGGTATTACACCGGTAATTTAGAGACGGAAAGCGGCCGTCAGTTTGGGTATCAATTTACGATTTTCCGTCGTGCGTTGACACCTCCTACGGAGTTTGATCCCGATAGTGAGTCTGATTGGCGTAGCAACCAAATTTACTTCGCTCATTTTGCGGTGAGTGATATTGATGGTGGGGCGTTTTACAACTTCGATAAATTTAGCCGAGGGGCGGCCGGTCTCGCGGGCGCTGAATCTGTGCCTTACTATGTGTGGATCGAAGATTGGTATGTCCAAGAGCAAGAAGATGGCTCGATCGATTTGTGGGCTGAAACGGATGAAGTGAGCTTGGCTTTGAATATGACCCTAACACGGCCGCCTGTGTTCCATGGGGACGGTGGGTTGAGCCAAAAAGGGGATGCGGTTGGCAATGCATCTTATTACTATTCCTTGGTTGATCAGGCTTCTGTGGGGACCGTTACGATTGGAGAGGAACAGTTTGAGGTAACGGGGCATTCGTGGAAAGATCATGAATACAGCACCAGCGCGCTAGAGGGTGGGGCTGTTGGCTGGGATTGGTTTTCGCTGGTTTTTGACAACTCAGACGAAAACGCATTGATGTATTTCAACATTCGCAAGGAAGATGGCTCGATTCAGGCCCAATCTGGCGGTAGCTGGATCGCGGCCGATAGTTCGGTGACCAAAGTGACCCATGAGCAAGTGGAGATCGAGGTTCTGGATACATGGCGTAGCCCGCGTTCTGGGGCTGTTTATCCGGCCGCGTGGCGTTTCTCTATTCCCGATATCGGTTTGGAAATGGAAGGGCGTTCGTTGTTGCCTGATCAAGAATTAAGCGTGGCGCAGGTATATTGGGAAGGGGCTGTTGAATTTGAAGGCACGCTGAACGGTGAGCCGTTGACCGCTTTGGGGTATGTTGAGATGACGGGGTATGGGGAGTGAGAGAGACCGAGAAGGGGGACAGAGACGAGAGATAGAGAAGGAAGATAGAGATGAGAGATGGGGATGTGGGATCGATTAGGGCGTGGGTAAAGGTTTTCCTCTGAGCGAAGCGGTTCTCTCTTCTCTGTCTCTTTCAGGTATAATCTCGCAAAAAAAATTGTGTGAGAGAATATGTCAAAAGATTACAGTCAATTTCGTAAGTACCGGAATCCGCTCCGACGTTGGTTTACAAAATATGTCTTGGGGACCCTAACGATTCGTTTGGGGTGCCGGGTTGAGATCAATGGGCGGGAGAATATCCCTAAAGATGAACCGGTGTTGGTGGTCTTTAATCATTTTCATTTTGCTGATTCCGGCATCGCGGTGATTACGCTGCCTTGGTATACGGAATATATTGCAGGGACGGAACGGCCGACTGCACCAAACCCGTTGATTGCGAATGCCCCGGACTTTATGTGGGGGACGATTAATGTGAAGCGGGGGACGAGTTCGCGGTATGTGTTTGAGGCATCGGAAGCGGTGCTGGCGCAAAATGGGATTTTGGCGATTTTTATTGAGGGTGGGGCTTGGGCCGATGTGTTACGGCCGCCACGGCCGGGGACTTCACTGATTGCGGTCCGGAACCGGTGCAAGATTGTACCGGTAGCGATTCATGGGATGGAAACGGTGTTTCAATTTTGGAAAACCGGCCGTCGGGGGAAGGTGACGGTCAATATCGGTGAAGCGGTGGGGCCGTTTGAGGCGAACGGCCGTGGTAAAGCGCGGCGACAACAGCTTGATCAGATTGCGGATGATGTGATGTTGGAGCTGAAAGCGATGCTGCCTGAGCGTCACCATGGGGTGTATTCGGATGATCCGGAGATGCGCGCGGAAGCGCAGAAAGTGGCGGATTATCCTTGGGAGACGAAGACGGAATAATTTCTTCGTGTAGCAAAACGTCTGAATTTTAATAAATACAGATGATTTGGTATACTGAATTTATGCAAATTCAGCGAAGTCTTCAAAAACAAATTAAAGATTTTCTTCTACCCGGAAAAGTTCTGGTTTTATATGGCCCGCGCCAAGTGGGTAAAACGACAATGGTTAAACAGCTGGTTGCTGAGATCGGCCGTCAGGCTCGTTTTATCAATGCGGATGAGTTGTTTTACCGTGAGGCTTTAGCTTCACAAGATTTAAATCGTTTGAAAAACGTCGTGGGGGGGAGCGAATTATTGGTTATCGATGAAGCTCAGCGAGTGCCTGAAATCGGCTTGAATCTCAAGATATTAATCGATAATCATCCTCAACTTTCGATTATCGCTACTGGGTCGGCTTCATTTGAATTAGCCAACAAGATTAGTGAGCCACTGACTGGGCGTAAAATCACATTTACGTTGTATCCGATTAGCTATACAGAGCTCGTAATTACACAAGGAGAAATGGCGGCCCGTAAGCAACTTGAGGAAAGATTAATTTGGGGTGGATACCCTGAAATCGTAACGGCCGTGCCAGCCTTGCGAAATCGCTTGTTAGGTGAGCTAACAGGGTCTTACTTATTTCGTGACTTGCTCGCATTAGAGGGCATTCGACGCGCAGATCGATTGGTTGATTTGCTTCGCTTGTTGGCATTTCAAATCGGATATGAAGTGTCACATTCGGAGTTGGCTAAAAATTTAGGAATCAATCGGGCAACCGTAGAACGATACTTGGATCTTCTCGAAAAAGCATTTGTCATTTATCGAGTTGGCGGATTTTCAAGAAATTTGCGGAAAGAAATTATGAAGAGCAACCGATATTATTTTTTTGACAATGGGGTTCGTAATAGCCTTATTCAAAATTTGAACCCATTACATCTGCGAAATGATGTTGGGCAACTTTGGGAAAATTTTATGATGATTGAGCGTATTAAGCGCCATGAATATAGTGGGCAAGCTGTTAATCGTTATTTTTGGCGGACCTATGATCAGAAAGAAATTGATTTAGTCGAAGAAACTCAGGGCAGATTGTATGGCTTTGAATTTAAGTGGCGGCAAGGGAAAATCAAGCCGAGTGTACGTGATGAGTTTCTTGGTGCCTATTCTAATGCGGAATTGCAGGTTATATCTCAAGATAATTTTACGAATTTTTTAGGACATATTGATAGTTGATTAAACGTATCTAATTTGCCAATAGCTGAAGATGATTAGGTTGTGTTGCCTCAGTATGACAGCTTGTGGGATGAATCTCATGGTTGTCGTAGAGTCCTGTGGGCTTAGGGAAATGTAATGGTGGAACTGTTTGTGGGAGCTGTTTGCGGGAGTAGGCGATTGATTTGGGCTTGGAATTGGGGAGCGGAACCGGTGGTGTAAAAGTGGTGGTCTCCGTTTTGGGTTGGGTTGGGTTGGCGTAACCGGCCGACTTGTCGGGCGACCGCTTCGGCCGGATCGATGATTGTGGCGCGTGGGCCGACCAGTTGGCGTAGAACCGGCTCGATGAAGGGGTAATGGGTACAGCCTAAGACGAAGGTGTCCGCTTGCTGATCGAGCATCGGTTGGACGATGGTGTGTAGGTATTGTTGGGTGTCGGCCGTGTGCTGTTCGCCGCGTTCGATGCGTGGGGCGAGTTCGAGGCATGGGTTTTCGAGCAGGGTGACTTGTTGGGCGAAGCGTTGGGTGAGATGGGCGTAGCGGGTGCTGGCGAGAGTACTGGCGGTGGCTAGGACGCCGATGATGCCGCTTTGGGTTTGTTGCACGGCCGGTTTGATGGCCGGTTCCATACCAACAATGGGAAGCTGGGGTAGTTGTTGTCTCAGGTGATCGACGGCGGCGGCCGTGGCGGTGTTGCAGGCGATGACGATTAATTCACATGATTGTTGGTGCAAAAAACGAGTCGCTTTTTCGCTTCGCTCGATTAAGGTTTGTTGTGTTTGTGAGCTATAGGGGAGGTAGGCTTGGTCGGCTAGATAAATGAGGGTGTCTTGGGGAAACACACGGCGTAAGACGCGCCATACAGATAATCCACCTACACCTGAATCGAAAATGCCGATAGCCATATTCTAATTATAGATTGCGCTTTGATTAGGACAAAAGGTTTCATTAATTCTGTTTTTTCTCACCCCAAAGCTTGGTATACTCAGCCGTTAGTGGGACGCTATGTAACAAAAAAGTGTCTTTTTAGTGACAATTCCCCTTTCTAAGAGGTAACCAATGGCTCAAGTTCAAGCTTTAGCAAATAAAATTATTGACAATGTCGAGCAGGTCATCGTCGGCAAGCGTGCGGCCGTGCAACTTACCGTTCTGGGGCTGATTTGCCAAGGACATGTCTTGATCGAAGACGTTCCCGGTGTGGGGAAAACGGTATTGGCCAAAGCGCTATCTAAATCGGTTGGCTGTGACTTTAAGCGGATTCAGTTTACCCCTGATATGTTGCCGACTGATGTGACCGGTGTTTCTGTCTTTAACCAAAAGACACTCGAGTTTGAATTTCGGCCGGGTCCGATTCACTCCCAAATCGTCTTGGCTGATGAGATCAATCGGGCGACGCCAAAAACCCAATCGGCACTGCTAGAAGCGATGGAAGAGCGGCAAGTCACAGTCGATGGAAACACCTATCCGCTTAATCAACCCTTTATGGTGCTGGCGACCCAAAACCCGATTGAATATGAAGGGACCTTTCCTCTACCTGAAGCTCAGTTAGACCGCTTTATGTTACGGACTCGTTTGGGGTATCCGAGTAAAGAGCAAGAGATTTTGATTTTAGATCAACAACGGCAAGCGCACCCCTTGACCCGTATCGATCAGGTGGTGAGCGAAGAAGAGCTGCGCCAGATTCAAGGGGAAATCAAAGAAGTCCATGTGGACGACAAAATTAAGAGTTATATCGTTGATCTGGTACGTGCTACCCGTGAACATGGCGATGTCTATTTGGGGGCTAGCTCCCGTGGTGCACTCGGTTTGTATCGGTTGTGTCAGGCGTATGCGGCATTGGCGGATCGAGATTATGTGATTCCTGATGATGTCAAAGTATTGGCTGGCCCCGCTTTGGCCCATCGTATTATTGTCGGTCCGGCCGCGCGGATTAAAGATATTACGCCAGATGAAATTGTAGAAGGGTTGCTTAAAAAAGTAGTGGTTGCTTAACAATAAGGGGCTTCTATTTCTATGAGACAGCGACGTACTATTCTCTTTCTCTTGTCCGTTTCGGCTTTGTTTGGCGGGTTGTATACCGGCCGCGAGCTGTTTTTTAATATCGCCTATATGCTAGGGTTGATTTTGTTGGTCTCGTTTGGCTGGGCGTGGGCGAGCTTGCGTTGGGTGAAGCTGTCTCGGATTACGCGGACGCGGCGAACACAGGTTGGACGGCCGTTGGAAGAGATTTTTCGGGTGCATAACACGAGTTGGGTGCCAAAACTTTGGCTCGAAGTGCGGGATTATTCTGATGTACCGGCCCATTATGCCAGCTATGTGGTGAATGGGTTACGCGGCCATGAATCGACGATGTGGCGGGTGCAAACGGTATGTCAACGACGTGGCCGGTATCAATTGGGACCGATGCGGTTGCGTACGAGCGATCCTTTCGGCTTGTTCGCTCTCGAAAAGCCCTTAGAAGCGACAGCGACCGTAGTTGTCTTTCCCATGACGGCCGATGTTTATGATTTCACTTTGCCCCAAGGTTTGTTGCCGGGTGGTGATGCGCTACGACGACGCACCCATTATGTGACTACCAATGCGGCCGGTATTCGGGACTATGCCCCGGGGGACAGCTTTAGCCGGATTCACTGGCGCAGTTCGGCGCGGCGCGGCCGGTTAATCGTTAAAGAGTTTGAACTTGATCCGCTGGCTGATGTGTGGATTGTGGTTGATATGTCGATTTTTGATCAGGCTTCAGCCGAAGAAATTGATGACGGGTATCAAACGACAGATGTGCTATACGCTTTAGAACGACGTCAAAAATTTAAATTGCCTGCCTCGACAGAAGAGTATGTGGTGACGATTGCGGCATCGATGGCGCAATACTTTTTGCGTTTAGATCGGTCGGTTGGCATGTTGGCCTATGGTCAGGTGGGTGAAGTGGTTCAACCGGATCGGGGTGAACGGCAACAAAACCGGATTTTAGAAACGCTGGCCGTTTTGCGCGCTGAAGGGGAAATGCCGTTAGAAGATGTGGTCACGGCCGAAGCCCACTTATTCCCACGAGGTTCAACGATTATTGCGGTCACGCCGACCACGCGCCAAGCGTGGGCTGGGGCGGCTCGGCAATTGCGCCAGCGCGGCATGCGGGTTGTGAGTATCTTGGTCAACCCTGAGAGTTTTGGCGGCCGTCATTCTTCGGAGTCACTTTTGCCCTTGCTACAAGGTCGTGGCTTGGGGGCGTACACGGTCAACAATGGGGATGATTTAACGGCCGTTTTAAGTCGCGGATATTAGGGATTATGCATATCGTTTATTTTTCCCCGCGCTATTATCCGGCGGCCGGGGGGGCTGAAAATCACTTGGCCGCGCTGGCCGAGCGGTTTGTACAGGATGGGCATCAGGTGACGGTTGTCACGACCGATGCCCATGATTTCCAGCTTTTTTGGTTTCCCGATAAGAAAAGAGTCGCGGCCGAGGCGGTCACATCTCATAACGGGGTGAATATTGTGCGCTTTCCGGTGCGCCATTTGCCGTTTGTGCCACTTGCGTATCATGCGTGGCGGCGCGGGCTGTGGCTTTTGTCTCGCCTGCCGCTCCCTTTTTTGACGGGAGTTATGGCACGTTTGTCTCGACGGACCCCTTATGTACCGGAGCTATGGCGCTGGGTCGATGAGGTTGAACTGACGGCCGATGTGGTGATCGGGATGAATATTTGCTACGAGCCTTTTTTGTGGGCGGGTCAGCGCTTGGCTCGTCGGTTGGGAGTGCCGTTTGTGGCTCAGCCATTGACTCATTTGGGGGCGGGGGATGTGGCGGGGCAAGACGAAATGAGTGGGTTTTATACGATGCGCCATCAAAAGGCTGTTGTTTTAGAGGCGGATCGCGCGATTGTGCAGACGGAAACGGAGCGAGATTTTTATCGAGATCGTGGCCTTGCGCCAGAGAATATGGTGATTTCCGGTCCGGCGATCGATTTGGCTGAAATGAATGGGGACGCATCATCGTTCAAAGAAAAATATCAAATTGAAGCTCCTTTGGTGGGCTATATCGGGACACATGATTTTAACAAAGGGACGGTCCATTTAATTGAAGCGGCGCGCTTGCTTTGGGCGCGTGGGGTGGTATTTGAGTTGGGCTTGGCTGGGGTGCAAACGGCCGATTTTGCCCACTATTGGGAGCAACTGCCGCTTAATATTCAAGATCGAATCCATTTGCTAGGCCGTTTGGATGAACAAGATAAACAAAATTTTCTGGCCGCAATGCAACTGTTTGTCATGACATCACGGATTGACTCTTTTGGTATCGTTTTTTTAGAAGCGTGGTTCCATGATACACCTGTGATCGGGAGCACCGCGTGGGGCATGAGTGATGTGATTTCCGATGGAGAGGATGGGGTTTTAGTGCCATTCGGCGATGTGGCGCAATTGGCTAATGTGATCGAACATCTGATTACCGATCATGAGGAAGCGATTCGCTTGGCTGCAAATGGACATGAGAAAACGATTGCGTATCATGATTGGTCGCATAAATATCAGCTTGTACGCCAAATGGTCGAAGGAGTTTGATTTAATATGAAAATTCTGCATATCGTTCATCAATATGCTCCCGATTTTGTGGGAGGAACGGAGCTTTATACGGCGAAAGTTGCGGCCGAGCAGGTTGCTTTAGGGCATGAGGTGGCGATTTATGTGCCGACCCCACGCCAGCCGGAGAACGGAGCGGTTCGCTTAGAGAAATCGATAGAAGGGGGGATCGAAGTCTATCGGGCGATGGTCGGTCCCCGTTCTGCGGGCAAAATATTTGCGGAAACTTTTTATGGGTCGAGTGTGGTGTCCGGTTCTTTTGCCCAGTTGCTACAGGTTTTCCGGCCGGATGTGGCCCATGTGCAACATTTGATGGGGGTGAATCTCAATGTGATTCATGTGTTACGCTTGGCCCGCGTACCCTATGTGGTGACACTGCATGATTATTGGTATGGGTGTGCCAATGCTCAGTTGTTGACCAATTATGATGGAACTGTTTGTGCGGGGCCGAATCGATTGTTTACCAATTGCGGCCGGTGTGCGCTGGCTCGGTCGGGACGGCCGGATCGGCTGGGTGCAGTCTTGGGCCCGCTATTTGCGTATCGTCAGCGGTTGTTGCGCACCGTGTTGGCTGGTGCGAAACAGGTCATTGCGCCGACCCTGTGGGTGAAGCGAATTTATGAAGAGATGGGGTTTAAGACCGATAATTTTGTTCATATTCCGCATGGGATCGCGTTGCCAGAAACGTTGATTGCGGAAGCGCGCACGGCCGCGCCCGCCTTGCGTCAGGCGCAAGATGCTCGTTTCGTTGTGGCGTATGTGGGGGGGATTTCTGAACAAAAAGGATTGCATACGTTGATTGCCGCTTTTAATGGGCTTCCGGCCGATGCGACACTGACGATCTATGGGGATTTGAGCAAATTTCCTGATTATGCGGATCTTTTGCGTCGCGAAATCGATCATCGGGGGATTCAGTTAGCGGGGCGTTTGCCGCATGATCAGATTTGGCAGGTGATGGCTACGGCCGATGTGGTGGCGATGCCGACCCATTGGTACGAAGCGTCTCCGCTGACGATTGACGAGGTATTTGCGGCCGGATCGCCGCTTTTAGCGTCTGATTTGGGGGCGATGACGGAGAAGATTCGGCACGGGGTTGATGGTTGGCTGGTGCCGGCGGGTGATGTGGCGGCATGGGGGGCGGCGTTACAGATGTTTTATGAGGATGGGGGCTTGAGCGGCCGTTTGCGTGAGGAGATCCGGCCGGTGGTAACGTTGGGGGAGCATGTCGCACAGGTGATGAGGGTGTATGCAACAGACTAGCCCCTAGGGCAATCGCATTCTAAATCAAGCGGACTATTTTCACTATGACATATCACAAATCCGTGTCAATGGGGTCGTGTGGGGAGCTTCGCGCCCCACACCCCCTGAAGACAACATTTGAAGCAACTATGCTATACCACCACTCTTCCCAAAATTAGAATGCGATTGCCCTGGAATCTCCTTCCTGTTTACAGACACTACGCGATATAGTCTAATTACAAAACAGTCAGAGTTGACTGTTTAAGAATCTGCGCTAAACTTTTGCACCAACCAAGTAATAATGAAAGGACACCGTGATCAGTGGTTTGTGAAATGTGATCAGTTGGAAGTGTCACTCGTCACTCGTCACTCGTCACTCGTCACGCCACAAAGATATCTATGACCCAAAGCTCTTCCTTAAAAATCGTAGTAGACGGAAAACCTCAATCGTTTTCTGAAGGCGATAGCTTGCTGATCGCCATGCTGCGGAACGAGGCGCACCCCACTGGCGGGGGGACACTTTGTTGTGGTGGGGATTGCCCCCATTGTCTCGCAACCGTAGATGGAGTTTCTTATGTTCGTACTTGTCAGGTTCCGGCTAAGCCGAGGACGGTGGTCGAACGTGAAAACTGGGGTGGTTCACACCCCGTTTTACCCGAGGTCAATCAACCCATTAATAAGTGGACCGAGGCTCGAAATCGCTTTTGTGATGTCGTGGTGATCGGTCAGGGAGAAAGTGGCCAGGCGGCCGCAGCCGAAGCACAGGCGGCCGGCAAAGATGTTGTGACCGTAGATACCGGAAATGGGGAAGAAGCGATCGCCATTTATGCGGGGCCACGCGTGGTGGTGCGGACCGACACACATATGTTGACTCTGCATGTTCGCGATGAAATTGTGGTGGCGACCGGCGCGGCCGAAATCCCACCTGTGGCCCCCGGCTCTCATAATTTGATGGGGTTGATGACCCGTCGCGCGGCCGAAGCGATCGCCCAAGCTGGAATTGATTTAGGCAAAGTGGTTTCGATCGGTGCGGCACCGGCCGGGATTGAATCTGAGTCATTAAGCGGTGAGATTGTGCGATTTGATGGCGCCGATGGCAAAGTGACGGCGGTGGTGATGGCGGACGAATCGGGTACGGAAACAACCTATACCTGTGACACAGTCGCCCTAGGCTTGGGTTTGCATCCACGCAGTGCGCTCTACTTAATGGGTCATGATTTGCCTGTCCGCGTTGTCGGAGAAGCCTCTGGTGAAACCGATCTGCCGAAATGCCCTACTGATGGCATTGTTTGCCCATGTATCGGGGCGAGTGTTGAAGATTTACAATACACGTGGGACAGTGGATTCCGTGAAATGGAGTTGATTAAGCGATCCACGTTGGCGGGTACAGGGACCTGTCAGGGGATGTCTTGCTTGCCCTATATTCAAAGCTTTATTTTGGACAAAGGGAAAGAGTTGCAACCGCGCTTTACGGCACGGCCGATGAATCGCCAGCCGACGATTGGGGAAATCGCGGCGGGGGCCCATTATCGGATTACGTTACGCACCGCGCTAGATGGGGAGCATCGGAAATTGGGTGCGCAGATGGAACGGTCCGGCCCTTGGTGGCGGCCGTGGACGTATGGGGATGTGTGGAGTGAATATTGGGCGGTCCGAACCGGCGTTTCGATTATGGATGTGAGTACGCTGGGTAAGATCGTTATTGCTGGCCCAGATGCTTTGGCCTGTTTGGAAAAACTTTATCCGACCAAAGTTGCAACGATTCGTACCGGCCGAGCCCGTTACGTCTTAAATTTAGACGAGCGTGGCTATGTTTTAGACGATGGTCTGATCGCTAAAGAAAGCGATACCCGCTACGCCTTGACCTTTACCTCTAGTGGCTCGACCCATTCAGAAATGTGGTTGCGGGACTGGGCGCATAGTTGGGGGATGGATGTGCGGATTATGAATCAAACCCGTTCGTTGGGGGCGATTAACGTTACCGGGCCACAAGCGGCCGAGCTTTTGCGCCGTGCGGGGTTGGAAAAAATGCCGAAATTTATGCGTTTTGTTGACACCGAAGTTGCCGGTGTTCCTTGCCGCGTGTATCGCTTAAGTTTCACTGGTGAGGTATCGGTCGAATTGCATCATCATCACAAAGATTCGGTCAAACTTTGGCGTGTGTTGATCGATATGGGGCAAGATTTGGGAATCCGGCCGCATGGGTTAGATGCGCTGACCCGTTTGCGCTTAGAGAAAGGGCATATCATTGTCGGCCAAGACAGCGATTTCGATTCGACTGCGCGTCGTATCCACCATGACTGGGCGGTGAAGTTGGAAAAAGAAGCGTTTATCGGCCGTCAAGCGGTGATCCGAACTAACCGAATTGAGTTAGATAAGATGCTGGTCGGCTTTGAAATGGATGAAGATGGCGCGTTTGAAGGGGCGGTGATTTGGTATGAAGGAGAACATGCCGGATTTGTCACATCTTATACATGGTCGCCAATTTTGAACAAAGCGGTCATGTTGGGATGGCTCAACTATTTCGATGGTGCGCTGCCGACCGAAGTGACCATTAATGACCAGACGGCCCGTCGGGTGGCACTGCCGTTTTATGATAAGGAGGGGGGACGTGCTAAAGCTTAATCGTTTAACCGCAACCCGGATTACATCGACCACGGCCGCTCTAGAGAGCTTGGCTGAAACATTGGGGGCAGACACTGTTGTGATGCGTATCGCTCCTGATGAATATCTCTTTATTCCTGAGCTTGCCCAACCGGAGGCGATCTTGGAATTTGATCCTTATGCGATCATCTTACAAGATTCGAGCTGGTTTGGTGGCGAGCTTGCGGCCGATGAATCGGCCGACCTGCTCGAAATTCATTGTGAATGGGAGCCGCCAGCAGAACGGCCGGTGTTTGCCCAAGGTGCTGTAGCGGAAATTCCACTGAAAATGTGGTTTACGGCAGAAAAGACCTTATTTGTGCTTCATGCTCCCTACGCGCATGATTTTGAGGAGCGGGTATCGTGAACGAGTATATGGAACGTCAGGTTCAGCTGAAATGGTATGAACCGAAGAAAACATACGATGTCATTATTATCGGTGGGGGGGGGCATGGTCTCTCAACCGCTTATCATTTGGCGACACGCCACAATATTACCAATGTGGCGGTTTTGGAGCGGAAGTATATCGGGGGAGGGAACTCTGGCCGGAATACGACGGTGATTCGGGCCAATTATGGTATTCCGGAAGCGGTCCGTTTTTACCAGCGCAGTGTGGATCTTTACAAACGGTTAGAAGAAGAAACCGGCCGTTGGTTGATGCACTTAGAAAAAGGGATTTTGTGGATAGCCCATAGTGAGGCGGCCGTGCGTCAAGAACGGGCGCGCGCGGAAGTGAATCGCGCCTTTGGGGCTAAAACAGACTTTGTTACGCCTGAAGAAATCAAAAAGATTGTGCCACAGATCGATCTTTCTGGTGGCGGTGTGTGGCCGATTATGGGGGCTTCTTACCACCATGATGGGGCGACCGCGCGCCATGATCGGGTCAATTGGGCGCTGGCGGAAGGGGCGAACAAGCGTGGGGTTCATATCCATCAGCGGACAGAAGTGCTTGATTTGATTAAGGAAGGGGATCGAGTGATCGGTGTGCAGACCAACCACGGTCCAATGTATGCGGATATTGTGATGAGTGCGGTTGGCGGTCATGTATCCCGCGTGGCGAAGATGGCCGGTTTGCGCTTGCCGATTCGGACCCATACGTTGCAGGCTTATGTGACCAACCATTATCAACAAAAGTTGCATCCGATTGTGGCTTCAACTAGTTTGCTGTTTTATGTATCGCAAACCGCACGCGGAGAAATGCTCCTTGGGGCGCAGATCGACCCGCAGCCTAGTTACAACTATAGAGCCGGTCATGACCTGATTAAGGGGTGTTCGCATCGGGCGATGACGATGTTGCCATTCCTGCGAGATTTGCGTATTTTGCGCCAGTGGACCGGTGTGTGTGATATGTCACCTGACTATTCTCCGATTATGGGGAAGACCCCTATTCCCGGTTTCTTAATTACGACCGGTTGGGGAACGTGGGGCTTTAAGGCGATCCCGGTTGGTGGCGAACAGATGGCGGCGTTGATTGCGACGAGTGAAACGCCGGAATTGATTGCACCATTTGCGTTGGACCGCTTTGCGCGTGATCGTACGATGGCGGACCGTGGTTCGGCTGGAACCCATTAGTGATTGGATTGTTTGCACGCTAAATTGGACCAATTTGATGGGTGAGGTGCGATTTATAAGTGGATATATTGGTTGAATTTGATGTAGCTGATTTGGAGAAACGATATGAGTATTAAGATTCCTTGTCCACATTGTGGTGAACGGCCGATTCATGAATTCGCTTACGGTGAAGTGCCGGAAGTCCCTGATGAAATTACAGACATTGATGAACGAGATTTAGATCGTGCGTTTATGTTTAAAAATACGGAAGGGGTACAGCTCGAGGCGTGGTATCACATTTATGGGTGTCGCCGTTGGGTTTATGTTTATCGTGACACGGTACGCGATGTGATTGTGCCGAAACCGGTATGATAAACATTTCTTGAAATTGATAGACTTTGACATACTTTAACATGATATAATGAACAAATTGAGGTAAGTATTGAACCATAGAGCTTTAACAATAAGTCGCTTTCTGCCTACTTATGGCTCATGTAAAGTGTGTCGCGATAACTCGGCCGTGTGACCCCTATCGATGATTTTTAGCTTATGCAGACTATAATCCTACTCAAGCCACGCCGGAACAGTACTAATGTCTATATGATGAACGGTTGAATTTGCTATACTTATCAGTAAATTTACTGATACTGCCGAATTTGGTGGGATAAGCGTAAATCGTTCAAAAATAGTCGATTTGCAGGGTTGTCATCCCCGCGTAGGCGGGGATCCACCGCTCAAGCAGAGTTGGATTCCCACCTTCGTGGGAATGACAATCGTTAATTGATCAACTCCCACCAAATCCGACAGGACTAGTAAATTTATTAACCGCTGGGATATTTACACAATCAATATTGAGGGTAGACAAGCCTCATTTTATTGTCCAGCACTAAAGGATTCTTTCTATATAATATTATGGGTCAACCTCTCGCTCTCATCATCGAAGACGACCGACGCCTTTCTCGTATTTTTGTGGCCGCGTTAACCTCTGTTGGGTTTGACACAGAGTTTGTTTTAGACGGCGGTGAAGCTCAAGCTCGTATAAAAGACGTGGATAATCCTGTGCCTCGTCTAATTTTGCTTGATTTACACTTGCCTCATGTGTCCGGAGCCGAGATACTAGAGACGATTCGAGCACAATCTCATTTGGAAGGTTGTCGCGTCATGATTGTTACGGCCGATCTCGTTGAAGGGGAATCTGTACGTAAAGACGCTGATTTGCTGTTGATTAAGCCGGTCAGTGTTACCCAATTACAACTACTTGCTAAACGACTTGTTCAAGCTTAAGAAATTGTGACCCTGCTACAATCGCCTCGCCATTTTTGACCGCAGTGACAAATCATTTGTCTTTAGTGACTATTTTCGAAATCATAACAATACCTTCGCCATTTTTAGACCTCTGTGACAAATAATTTTCCTTTAAGGTAAATTTGTTCATTGAATTAAAAATATCTCAGGCCAATAGCTCAATGATTTTTAATTCGAGTCTGATCAAGAGCACTTCTCTCCCAACGGGAGAGGAGCTGGGGGAGAGGGTTAATCTACCTCCCCCAACCCCTCCTCATAGGAGGGGCGCAAATCCAATCAGACGCTTTTTATTGGCGAAGGTATTGTCATAACATGTTATTTATTAAAGTTGATCTCTTATGATACTTACCCCTATTAGTACTTTATGGATATTGATCTGTGCCGCCTTGGTAGGGTTGATGCAGGCTGGATTTTTGGGCTTGGAAGCGGGATTTACACGCAGTAAGAACAATATTAATGTGGCCGTTAAGAATATTGCGGACTTTGGTGTTTCTGCGCTTGGGTTTTGGTTAATCGGTTATGCGATTATGTTCCGGCCGTTGGGAGAGTTACTCACACCCTATAATATTAGCTCGAATGAAATGATATTCGCGTTTTTCCAGCTGATGTTCTGTGGGACGGCCGTTACGATTATTTCTGGTGGGGCGGCCGAGCGGTTGCGTTTTGGTGGTTATATCGCTATTACGGCGATTGTGACCCTGATTATCTATCCAGTTTTCGGCCGTTGGGCTTGGGCGGGGCTATTTGAAGGGGAACTGTTTGGATGGCTTGCTGCTTTAGGGTTTTATGATTTTGCGGGGGGGGCTGTTGTACATATGATCGGTGGGGCAAGTTGCTTAGCGTTGATCATTATATTGGGGCCACGGACCGGCCGGTTTACAGTTGACGGCCGGTCCAATAAGATTATCGGCTCGAATCTGCCCTTTGCAGCTCTTGGGGTCATGATTTTATGGATCGGCTGGTTCGGCTTTAATGGGGGGAGTGTTCTCGACTTTAATGAGTACGTTCCTGCTGTTTTGCTGAATACCGCATTGGCCGGAACAACCGGTCTTTTTGCGAGCGGTCTGGTTAGTATTATCTATCACCGCAAAGTGCTACCGGAAACATTTCTTAATGGCCCGCTGGCCGGTTTGGTTGCGGTTACGGCCTGTGCCAATGCGGTTAATCCGACCGAATCACTCATCATTGGATTTGTCGGTGGTGCGATCGCTTTCGGCGCAGAATGGCTGTTGGTCCATTGGCACATAGATGATGCGGTCGGGGCTGTTCCGGTTCATTTGGCTGCTGGGATCTGGGGGATTCTGGCGGTTGGTTTGTTTGGAAATCCAACCGTAATCGATTCCGGTTTGTCATGGCTGGCCCAAATCGGGGTTCAGTTTTTTGGTGCGATTATGGCGTTTGCTTGGTCTTTTGGTATTTCTTATTTCGCATTTAGTCTGCTCGATCAATTTTTCGGTTTGCGGGTGCCTTTGGATGCGGAGACAGTGGGATTGAATGTATACGAACATGACGCCCGAACCGATTTAATAGACATGTTTTTTGTGATGGATGAGCAAGCAACGACCGGTAATTTGAGTTTGCGGGTTCCTGTTGAACCTTTTACTGAAGTGGGGCAGATTGCCCAGAAATATAATAATGTGATGCGGCGTCTTGAAGAAACTGTGGCGCGGATGGGGTCGATTGTGGGCACGGCGCAAGAAGGGATTATTACATTTGCTCCCCAGACGTGGCTGATTGAAAGTGCGAATCCTGCGGCCGAGTATATTTTGCAGTTGGGTGAAGATGCGTTGACCCATCATCGATTGACCGATTTTATTCAACAGCAGTTTGATTCGGCCGATATGATGTTGGCGACCAGCCGTAACCGCTTTATCGAAGTGCCCGGCCGTCGTTCCAATGGGGAGCTATTTCCGATGGAAATGTCGATCGCTGAGGTTCGGGCGGGTAATGTGCTTTTCTATACGATGATGTTTCGTGATATTACGCGACGTCATCGGACCATGAATGATTTGGCGACCGCGCGCGACGAAGCACTACAAGCGGCTCGGTTAAAAGATCAGTTATTGGCTATGGTTGGGCACGAATTACGCACCCCGATTATGGCTATTTCCGGTTCGGCCGAACTGCTCGAAACGGGCGCATTGGGCGATGTGACCGACCCACAGAAAGAGTTTCTGAACCAGATTATCGACAGCAGTATTCACTTGAATGCGATGGTTAATGACTTGATTGAGCAAGCGCATTTAGAATCGGGTCGCGTCAATTTGAATTTGCATACCTTTGAAGTTCGGCCGTTTGTTGACCAATTGAGCTATCCCTTGATTCGATTAGCAAAGGAAAAAGGGTTAGATATTCATTTCTCTGTTGAACAGACAATGCCTTTTGATGTATTCAACGATTCAACCCGTATTAAGCAGGTCGTGACCAATTTGGTTATGAATGGGATTAAGTATACAGAGGCTGGATCGATTGATGTCGTCTTTTCATCCAATTCGGTTAGCCATTGGTGTGTGACCGTGATTGATACCGGTATTGGGATTCCGCAGGATAAGCAAGCTGAAATATTTGAGCCGTTTTTGCAGGCGGAAGATGTGAAGACACGTTCTTATGGTGGCGTCGGTCTGGGGTTAGCGATTGTTGACCAGTTGGTGTCGCTAATGCAGGGGAAAGTCGATATCCAGAGCGAAGTTGGTGAAGGAACCACTGTAATCGTGACGATTCCGCATCATCAAGTACGTCAGGATTTAGTTTAGCGTGATCGTTGCTGGTGAGGTAATTGTCATGGGCTAGTGTGGTCGTCTATCACATCGTGTCTGTTATAAATGGGGGCCGGTTTTTCTACTATTATTTTATCGCTGGTTTAGCGCTATATTCGGTTGCCGTGAAGCCTGACAACGGTTGATTTGACCGAAAAGAAGTTCAGCTTTAGTCGGCCGAGCTACAAAAATCGGCTGCAAAAAATGAACTTCGAGTCGGGTTGTTGGCTAAATGCTAGGCGAGCTGGATCGTTTTCCATTTGCCCCAACGGAAACGGAGGAAGTAAACAACAGCCAGTGAGAAAAGGTAAATGAGCGCGCTAAACCACGCTCCACGCACACCACCCTCGAAGCGGAAGATGACGACCCATGCCAGCGGTAGAAAGCCCCCCCAAGCGAGAATGAGACGGCCGATCATAGTAAATGTGGTATCACCTGCACCATTGAGTGCGCCTGCAAAGACGATACCGGCTCCATCAAAGATTTGATAGAGGGCGACCAAACGCAAGATGGCGACCCCCGCTTCGATAACCGCTTCATCTTGGCTAAAGATCCCAATGAGAGTGGCCGGTGCGATTAAATAGCTGAGTCCGATTAGCCCCATTCCCCCCATCGCAAATAGGCAGGCGCGATAGCCGACTTTCTCGGCCGTATCTGGCTGGCCTGCCCCTAGATATTGAGAAACGAGGCTAGAAGTTGCCATACTGATCGCGATCCCAAATGTAAACGATAAGCTCATGTATTGTAGGGCGATTTGGTTGGCGGCCAGTGCATTGGTGCCGATACGGGCGATGAGTGCGAAAAAGATGCTAAACGATGCGATTTCGATAAAGTCACCAAATCCCATCGGCAAGCCGACGACTAGGACATTTTTGATTTCGCTCCAAGAGGCGACATGGGCTTTCTCTGTATGATAGAGCTGTCGATTAGAACGACTCCATAAAATAAAGCCGCTTAAGATCGCATTGAAACCATTGGCAATGACGGTTGCATAGGCAGCACCGGCGACGCCGAGGGCTGGCGCACCTAAGTTGCCCGCCACGAGTAACCAGTCGAGGAAAATATTGGCCCCGACTGTGATCCAAGCCAAAATCATCGGGGTCCGTGAGTCATTCCGGCCGACGAGAAATCCCCAGACGACAGAACTAAATAAGATAAATGGGATTTCGAACGTACGAATTTGTAGATATTCGATGCCCAAACTTTGTACCAAGGGTTCGTCGTTGGGGGCGGCTAGCCCCATCAACAGGCGAAAAAGGAAGGGAAGGATAAAAACGAGTAGCGAGAGCCACGCGATCGCATTGAGGGCGCGCCAGACCATTAAACCGACCTTTTTATCGTCTTGTTCCCCTTGAGCCCGGCCGACAAAGACGACCGTGCTGGTGGCGGTGCTGCGAAAGAGCAAGAGGACTGCAAAGTAGATCACTCCCGCTAAGCCAACGGCCGCTAATGCCTCGGTACTGACGCTGGAAACGAAATAGGTGTCTACCGCACCCATCAAAGTTTGTGAAAAATTCTGTAGGATAAGTGGCCCTGAGAGTAGGGCGATTTGCCAGGTGAGGCCGCGTGCTTGGTTTGGCATGTTTGGATCGGTTTGTTGAGTCATACAAAAGTTATTGTTGCGTCGGGGTGACGAACAGAGGCAAGTCGATAATTAGAGAGGTTCCTGCATCGGGTTGACTAAAAATGTCACAACTTCCGTTGAGCGAGATGACACGTTCTTGAATGCCACGAAGGCCGAACTGTTCATGGCCACGGGCTTGGTTTAGAACGACTTGGGGAGAAAAACCACGGCCGTTGTCACGAACCGCTAACTGTACCCGCTGATCATAAATATCAACACAGATTCTCGCTTCTGTAGCATCGGCATGGTGGACGATATTGTTGAGCGATTCCTGACAAATGCGATAGAGACTACGTCGCACGGCTGGCGACATCCCTTGGAAGCTTCCTTTAATATCGAAAATCATGCCCAGTTCGACCGCTTGTAACGTGTCGGTTATGTAGCGACGTAGATCAAACTCGAAACGATTAGCGGTAAAGTTGCGCGGCCATAAATCATGGATCGACTGGCGAATCTCTTGGCGGACCGCATCGGCCGTTTTTAAGGCTCGTTCCAGCTCCGGCATCGCTTGGTGGGGGGATTCCGGTAAGAATTTGAGACAAGCATCTAATGTGAAGACGATGCCGAATAGAGATTGGGAGACAGTGTCATGTAAGTCGATGGCGATCCGGGCGCGCTCGTCTTGGATGGTGCTTTCACGCGCACGGCGAGAGCGTGTGGTCATGGTGCCTAGACGAACGGCCGTTTGTTGCGCGATGGGTAGTAGGGTGGCCGTTTCGATTGTCTGGGGAGTTTCTGTTTTTAGGAGCAAGATTCCCAAAATTTCAGTGCCCCAAATAAGTGGGATCGCCAATCCATGATCGATATGAAAATCGGTGTTGTGGCTAATTGTGGTGATATGGCCGTTGTTTAGAATATCGCTTAGCAGATCTGAATCAGAAAGGGTGATATTTGTTGGGTTGTAAACCGGCTCATGTTCTTCTTGGCTTTGGGACCACCACCCTTTGATCTGATGTTCCGTAGTTTCTATGTCATCGCTTTCGCTTTCCCCTTGTTCGATGAGGGCGATAATCGCTTGATCCGGGTGAAATTGAGTGAGTACTTGACTCAGAAGGATTTGCTGTAATCGATCGATATTTTGTCCGGCGTTGAGCGCGGCCGTAAAGGTCTGGATGGTGGTTAATTGATCGATTTGCTTTTGTAAGCGGGTTATTTCGGCCGTGGACTGTCTGTTTTTTCGCTCAAAATAGCTGACAAAGATAAATAAAAGGAGCGAGATAGGCAGCAACCACCAGCGATAAGGGGCTGGGAGCAACAAAAAAATGATAAAGACAAATATCGGAAAAAGCCAAATCTTATGGCGCGAAAGGGGCTGAATAGAATGGGTCATAGCGGTATTGTGTCTCAAACTTGGGGGATAGCAAATGATTGAGCGTGATTGGCTACCTATGGCTGGAAGAGGTTTGTGGGCTGGTACAATTGTATAAAAATGACCAACAAATCGAAAATTTGAATTGAAAGTTGATTGTGTTAGGCTAGCTTCCTATGAAACAGTTTGTTGAACTAAAACTACAGGCCCAGCAAGACAGCTTTGGTGAAAAACGGCGTCATTTCGATTTGACAGCGGCCGGTAAAATGGAGATAGCGGCGGCCGGTTTGCCACACCCTTTTGACGGCCGGTTTGTGCATCGCCAAACGAAACCTAATCCATATAGCCGGGCACAAATGCTGGTGATGGAATTGGATAGCCGATGGTACTATCCGCAGGGTATTCCTTATTCAAAGCTAACCATAGGGGGGATGATACAGCTTAAACCGAAAGGGGAAACGGCCGTGTCTGCCCAAGTGGTGCGTCGCTGGTGGGAACCTGTTACGCGGACTGATTTCGCCAAGCTTGAGCCGTTTCAGCTTAAAGATGGATCGCTAATCCCGTTGGCGTTTCGCTTTGCGGCGCAGTTTGAAGCGGATTGGCTATTTCTCGGTTCACAGGCCGGTTCGATGGATGAGAAATGGCAGATATTGGGAGAACGGCCGTGGGTCTATTGGTATCGTAGCTGGACAGGTCTGCCGGTATTTGCAACCCGTGTTGAGCAACTTGAAATTGCTGAAGCTTATGTTTTTACTACTGCTCTGAAAGAGGGGGTGGCCCCCTCTTCGGTGGTGGGGTCTTTGCGAAGTTTGTTGCAACAAACGGTTCAAGATGCGCAATATGTGGTGGATACGGTAGAAGCACGTCAGATTTTGCATCGATTTGGGCGAAAATCGATCTAAATAGGGGGGCCGGTTTGTTGTTGACCCGCCTAGCAAGGTATAATCACCCTAACCCCAAATGCGATTTTTTAGGTTTAAACATGGACATCAACTTTTTTGATAATCGAGCAGATGCACCGAGAATGAGGGAAGACGTGCGTATTACCCGAACCCGTTTAGAGGTATCCCCTGAAGCACGGCGAGTTGCGGTTGATTTAGAATTGACACCCTTTATCGAACGGCCGACGATTCAACTGATTCTTGTGAATGAGAATGGTGGGAACGCGGGTCGATTGACGATTGTAGAGACATTGGACCGTGTGATAAGTGTGGTTATGCATATTCGTGATGAAACACCCACGGAGCAATATCAGCTACGGGCCACTGTGTATTATGCGTCGATAGATGAAGATATGAAACAGCAGGTTGTTGATGTATTAACCCAGCCTTTCGCCTTAGCCGCGGGGAATGTGGTGTCGTATACCGCCCCCGCAACCGATCAGTCAAATCAATCCTAAAGAGTAATTATGTCGAACGATTCCCACTCGCTCATCGGCCGTTCTATCGGCAAATACAAAGTAACAGATATGTTGGGGCGTGGTGGTATGGCAGAAGTGTACAAGGCATACCAAGAGAGTCTTGATCGCTATGTGGCTATCAAGCTCATGTACCCGTTTATGTCGGCCGACGAAAATTTCGTTAGCCGCTTTAAACGTGAAGCGCGTACGATGGCCCGCATTGATCACCCCAATATCGTGCGGGTGTATGATTTCGATGTGGCGGATAACCGCTACTATATCGTGATGCAATACATTCAAGGGGGGACGCTCAAAGATGCGATTGAGTCCGCTCTAAAGCAAGGGCAACTTGTCCCACTTTCCAAGACGATCCAAGTGATGTTGGAAATGGCTGATGCGTTGGCTTATGCACATTCTTATGGCATGGTTCATCGGGATATTAAGCCCGGTAATATTATGCTGACTGAAAACGGCCGTGCTATTTTGACCGACTTTGGTATCGCTAAAATGACGAGCGGGACCCAATATACGGCGACCGGCGCAATGGTGGGAACACCTGCTTATATGTCGCCGGAGCAAGGGCTTGGCAAGGCGGGGGATGAGCGGAGTGATTTATATGCTTTGGGGGTGCTTTTCTATAATCTGGTGACCGGCCGTTTGCCCCATGAAGCGGAAACGCCGATTGCGTTACTTCTTAAGCATGTTAATGAGCAACCGATTGATCCGACCCAACTCAATCCCCAATTGCCCTTTGAAATTGAGCAAGTTGTGTATAAACTGCTTGAAAAAGAGCCGGAAAATCGGTATCAATCTGCGAATGATTTTGCGCGTGATTTGCGCGGCGCGGCACGTGGTCTGCAAGATCGTGGACTAGATCAGATGATGACCGTGCCGATCTCGATGTTGGAAGATAAGCCGACCCCGCCCCCGATTTCGACTTTTCCGGCAAGTGCTGTTGATGCGACTCAGGTTTATGATATTACTCCGGCCGATGGGGTGGTGGTGTCGGGGGAGAGCACACAAGTGTATGGCGGTGCACAAGCGACTCAAATGGCGGCGGCCGGTGAGGCGACCACTGTGAATCAGAAACCGGCCGTAGCTGAAGAAAAACGAGGTGGTATACCGGTTTGGATATTTGCTGTTGGATTTATCACCTTGTTGGGGATTATCGGCTTTTTGGTGTTTGAGGACCAAATTCTGGGCAGTGGAGAAAATGAAGAGGTCGCGATACGTTTAACAAGCGATTCAAGCGAATTGGCGACTTTGCAAGCGGGGGCGTCACAGGCGACCCAAGCTGCGGCGGTTGAAGGGACGACAGAAAGCATTGCAGCGACTCAAACCGGTGAGGCGTTGATTGTTGAAATGACGGTAACGGCCGCGCAGGAAGTATTGCTATTGGATGATGCGGCGACCGCTTCGGCCGAGCCGACTGAAACACCGATACCAGAGGCGACAGAGACCCCCACCGTAACCCCAACCCTTACCCCGACCCCTGAACCCACCGAAACCGCGTGTCGCTATGGGGCGGAGTTGGTTGATGTCTTTACC
>WTJY01000178.1 GCA_011524645.1 Anaerolineales bacterium
CGGGGCATTTAAAAGGGGGTTTTGCTGCGGCTTCGCCGCAGCAAAACCCCCTTGGTGGGTAAAAAATTTTTTGATGACAACTTGTTCGTGCACCCCGTTTTGGCGAAGGCTTGGACAATCGCATATATTTATGATTTTTGTTGTAAAACGAGGCGAGAGGCAAAGTGAAATATGAAAGTTGACGGTAAAACAGAGTTAATCGGTTTATTGGGCTGGCCGGTATCCCATACGAAAAGCCCGATTTTACATAATGCAGTCAGTGAGGCGACCGGCCGTAATTTGGTCTATCTGCCATTAGCGGTGCATCCAGATGCGGTCGGGGATGCGATTCGCGGGCTGCCCGCGTTGGGCTTTGTGGGCGTTAATGCGACGGTGCCCCATAAACAGGCGATTATGCCCTTTTTAGATGAGATTGATCCGGCCGCGCAAGCGATTGGCGCGGTCAATACGATATTCTTTACGGAGCGAGATGACGAGAGTTATCCACCGAAATCGACCGGCTATAACACCGATTGGATCGGTTTAAGAGAAGATTTGTTGGGGCAGGGTGTTCGATTTGACGGCCGTGATTGTTTGGTGTTGGGGGCTGGTGGCTCGGCGCGGGCTGTTGTCTATATGTTGCTGGCGGCACAGGCCCGCGTGTATTTGTTAGCGCGACGGCCGGAGCAAGCGGAGTCGGTTGCGGCTGATATGCTCGCTTATTTCCCCGATGCGCAAATGACAACCCATGGAATGACCGATTTAGAAATGATTGTCGGTCAAGTTGAACGGCCGCTTATTTTAAATACCACCCCCCTTGGGATGACTCCGCATATAGATCGCTCTGTTTGGCCGGACGATCTTCCCTTTCCTACAGAGAGTTTTGTTTATGATTTGGTCTATACCCCAGCGACAACGAAGCTGATGCGCCAAGCGGCCGAATCGGGATGTGGTTCAAGCAACGGATTGGGGATGTTGCTGGGCCAAGCGGCCGAAGCGTATCGGATTTGGACCGGCCATATGCCGGATTTAGAGATTATGCGACGTGCGTTGTGAGAAAGGATGAAATATGAATTATGAAGTATGAAGGTCGTGTGATTCTTTTCCGCTTCATCCCTCATACTGCCTCATTTAAATGACATAATGTAATGTTTTTGTTACACTCCGACTAGCATGAAAGAGAAATGGCAAGCGGTAAAACAGACAGCTTCTCGCTGGTGGTATTGGCTGTTAGAAATGGTGGCACGGCCGTTTCTATGGCTATGGAACAGCATGCCATTTTTGCACACACCACTGCGTATCATGGCTAAGCCATTTGTTTGGTTGGTGCAGGGGTGGCGTTATCTGGGGCGGCTTGGACAAGCACTAACTCATATCCTTCATATTCTCATTTTGCCTTTCGCCTGGTTTATTCGGGGTGTGGGGGTCGCTTTGCTTTTTTTGTGGCGACGGCTGGTAAGTGGGACCAAAATTTGGGTGTCCGATCCGTTACGCCGCTTTATTCCGTGGGCTTGGCGTACGACTATCGACACGATTCAGCAAAAATGGGTCGATAGTTTGCCGGCTCGCCGTCGTGGCCGTCGTCATATCGCTTCTAAGCTAACGATTTGGCGCGCCCGATTTCGGGTTTGGTTTTTCGATCCCACACGGCCGAAAGATGCTGTTCATGCACCCGTTGTGGTCCAACCGGCTCGTCGCACGCGACTGATTCCTTCATCGCGCACGGTGGCGATGGGACTGAGTGGGGTAACACTGCTTTTGGCTGGCTGGTTGGGATATATTCAGCTAGTTGTGCCACCTGATGAGGTGCCTGTTGAAATCGCCGTGGTGGTTACCGCTACGCCCGGCCCGAGTGCAACCCCGACCGAGACACCAGAACCGACTAACACCCCGTTGCCAACAACAACCCCTTCACCGACACCGATTACAATCGCCTTGACGCCGTTTCCTACCCCTGATCCGTTAGCGGGTGGTGGGAGCTTGGTTTTCGCCCAGAACAAAGATGGAAATACCGATTTGTTCGTCCTTTCTGTGGGGCAAGACCGGCCGTTTCGCTTGACCAATGATCCGGCCGTTGATCGGAATCCGGTATGGTCCCCAGACGGCCGTTTTGTCGCCTTTA
The DNA here is from genome assembly GCA_011524645.1 of Anaerolineales bacterium. GTDB lineage: Bacteria > Chloroflexota > Anaerolineae > Promineifilales > Promineifilaceae > WTJY01. The sequence goes on from WTJY01000178.1 coordinate 2,102, forward strand.
CCTCGAATCGGGATGGGAATTGGGAGCTGTATATTCTTGATGTCACTTCGGGTGACTTACAGCGCGTGACCGATAATCTCGATTTTGACGGTGGCGCCTCTTGGTCACCGGATGGGGCATGGCTGGTGTATGAAGGGTATCGTGATGACAATCTCGATATTTTTATCGTGCGGCGAGACGGGAGTGAAGGGCCGATTCGGTTAACGGAGCATGCTGCGCCTGATTTTTCGCCGGTGTGGTCTCCAGACGGCCGTCATATCGCCTTTACTAGTTGGCGCGGCGGCAACAAAGATATTTTTATGATGTCGCTGGATGCGGTGCGGGATGATCAGGCGGTGAACTTGACCAAAACGGCCGATCGTGCCGAAGACCATGCGGTCTTTAGCCCCAGCGGCCGATATTTGGCTTACCATGATCGCAGTGCCGGACTCGATTTGATTTATACGCAAGAATTGAGAGATGCCACGCCGGTTGGGGAACCATTGCCGATCGGACAAGGGCGCTTCCCTGCATGGTCCCCAACAGGGGATACATTGGCTTATGCCCATACGGTGAACGGCCGTGACTATTTGCTAGCGAGCAGTTTAGGCGCGTGGGCGGTTGCGCCACAGACCTATGCGGCTGACGGCCGACTTCGTCAAATCGATTGGTCGGCGATTACCTTCGCCCCGAAACCATCCGGTTATCTGGCCGATATCGCCGGTTCTGCGCCCCCCCCCCTCTATACCGAGACGATTTCTGACACACAGAACAACAATCCTCCCTATTTGGTAATGTCGGTCGATGTTGAAGCCCCATTGCCATTCTTTAGCGATCGGGTCGAGCAATCGTTTTTGGCTTTGCGGGAACGAGTAACGGCCGATGCGGGGCAACCCTTGCTGGCCCAAGTCAATCGCGCCTTTGAACCGCTAGATGCCCAGCCGTTGCCCAACGAGCCGGTGCGTTCTTGGCACAAAGCGGGGCGGGCCTTTAATCTCGTCTATGATGAAGCGCTCGCCTTTAACCCCGATTTAGAGATTTTGCGCGAAGATGAGGGAGAAGCGACTTATTGGCGTCTTTATCTGCGGGCTGACGTGCAAGATGGCACACAGGGGGAACCGTTGCGGGATATTCCTTGGGATTTTCGGGCGCGGTATGGCTCTGATCCAACGTATTATGATGAGGGGGGACGATACAAAGATCGCATTCCGGCCGGATACTACGTCGATTTTACCGATTTAGCGGCCGATTACGGCTGGGCACGGGTTCCCTCTGCGCCCAATTGGCGGACTTATTTCCCCGGTATCCGCTTCTGGCAATTTGAAAAGCGAGAAGGGTTGACTTGGGAAGCGGCTATGCTTGAAATTTACGATAGGGAGTCGTTCGCGGCCGAATTTGAATAGGAAGCTTATAGCAAGTAAAGAATGACAACCGCCATGATCGCAAAGACGACTAATGTCGCTTGAAACGGCCGGTCACGAAGCAAAATCTCTTCCGGAGCCCCACCTTCGTCCTTCACCAAAATCAGATACGAATAGCGAGCGATCCCATAGAGCATGACCGGAATGGTTAGCATCATGGCATGATTATCAGGTAGCCCTTCGGCGAGAAAGGTGTACATGCAATACGAGACAACGGTTGAAGCCAGCACAATCGTAATCATCTGATCGATGAAGGGGAGGTTGTATTCACGCAAAATTGCGCGGTGGCTGCCCGCCCCTTTGCCCAGCAAGATAAGCTCGTGGCGTCGTTTCCCCAAGGCCATAAATAGGGCGAGCAAACCGGTACAGATATAGAGCCACGGAGAAAAACGCTGAACTTGAATCACGGCGACACCGGCCGCGACGCGTAAGACAAAGCCTGACGCCACAATCATCACATCGAGAATAACAATATGTTTGAGCCGGAATGTGTAGGCGATTTGAATGATTAGATAGGCGAGTAAGATCAGGCCGAAGGGGATCGATAGCGCGAGCCCGGCCGCTAGACTGCCTAAACCGAAAATGACCGTCGCGATACCGGCTACCGTAGGGCTGAGGGTGCCTGCGGGCAACGGTCGATACTTTTTGGTTGGATGTTGTCGATCACTTTCGATGTCGCTGAGGTCATTCATCAAATAGACGGCGCTGGACATCAGACAAAGCAAAACAAAGGCGATAAGGGTGCTAATGAGTCGCCCCCCGAAATTGTCTAGCGTGCCATCAAAGACTAGCGCGGCGAAAACAAAGCCGTTTTTGGTCCACTGGCGTGGCCGCATCGTTTTTAGTAACGGAAGCAATTGAACATCTCCAAGGGTTGGACTTCGTTGGGGGTCATCCCAGACGGTGTAAATGACTTGAGGCGATACAGTAAGTCGCGACAGGTTAGATTGTAGCGTAAATTATAGCGTGGGTGGGATGAGGCGTGAGAAAAATGGAGGGACATCATAGGAAAATTGACATGTTAATCGGCTTGATCGGCCAAAATTTTGGCGAGCAGGGAACTTTCTTCTGTCGGTGTGCTGATCTGGCCATCGAGCAGAGCGGCCGTAAGTTGCCACAAAATATCGCGATAGATCGGGCCGGGCGGGAGACCTAATTGGCGTAAAGTCCGGCCGTTTGTTTGGGGGGTGATGTGTCGCCATGTGGTGTAATAGGTTTCGATTTGCTGAAAGATAAAGCGATTGGCTGGGTACTGACAACTGGCACTCAACCCCACGGCCGGAGATTGGCTAAACGGGGTGAGTTGGGCGACTCGCTGGCTAATTTTAAGCTGACCTAAGGGGAAATCAGGGTTGTTGATGATTTTGCGGGCTTTTCTAGCTTGATGCCAGAGGGAAGCGAGACGACGGGGGAGATTGAGTTGTTGTTCGATTTGTTGTGCCGTTTTATTGGGTAAGTCGAGTTGACATAACCAGCAAATCAAGCGTAGCTCCGGTTTGCTCACTTCGGTTAAGGCGAGGTGGCCCAGCGGACTCGCAAATGTAGCTTCTGTTTGGGCGAGATGTGAGTAGAACTCGGGTGACCCGCTAAGCGCGGGGGAGACGGCCGCTAAGATTTGTAGTTCCGCTAAACGGGCCAATGCGGGATAAGGGTTTTCTTCGGCCAGAATGAGTATGAGCTCATGGCGGATGCGATCACCGGATAGGTGTGAAAGGTACGGCCGTGCTTCGTGTAGCAACTCTAGCGTGTGTGGCTCAATGGTGAAGCCGAGTCGTTGCTCAAACCGAACCCCGCGCCACATACGGGTCGGGTCGTCGATAAAGCTAACATCGTGCAAGATGCGGATTTGTCCGGCCGTTAGATCGGTTCGGCCGTTGTATTGATCGAGCGGTGTCCCTAAATATGCCCCGTCAAGACGTACCGCCATGGCGTTAATCGTAAAGTCACGTCGAAAAAGATCGGCTTCGATTGTAGATGGGGTGATGTCGGGAAGCGAGGCCGGATGGGCATAGGTTTCGGTCCGAGCGGTCACAAAGTCGATATCGATACCTGTCGTATTGTCTGGAGGACGCCAGTTGGCGGTGCCGAATTGGGGGTGGGTGACCAAATCACCGCCGAACCGGCCGTGGACCGCTTTGGCGAGCGTGATTCCGCTCCCTTCGACAACAAGATCGAGATCGGGAGAAGAACGGCCGAGCAAAATATCCCGTACGATCCCTCCCACCAAATAAAGTGGGAGAGAGAGATCGGTCGCTGTGTCACTGATTTGCAATAGCCAGCCCCACGCCTCAGTGCTGAGATGGTGTTGCAATTTTTGGCGAAGTGTTGACATTATATGACTTACACAGAGGTTGTTTTTGGCGCGCTGGCCGGTTGCACCACGCTACCGATATCATCGGTGGCGAATAGCCATTTGCGGCTGGTCAGACCGTGAGCTTGATAGACGGCCATCATCGCATCGCCGATTTCGCTTAAGCCGCTGGGGGCGAAGGCGATGAGGCTGGGGCCAGCGCCACTGATGACGACGGCTGCTGCGCCCGCTTCTTTGGCGGCCGACATCGCTTCAGCCATGCCGGGGATGAGTGCCATGCGATAGGGTTGATGGATTTTGTCTTGCATAGCGATGGCCAGTTTTTGATAATCCCCTGTTTCTAGGGCGCGTACCAATAAAGCGACATGGCTCATGTTAAAAATCGCATCGTCGCGAGAAACTTCGGTCGGTAGGGCGGCACGTGCATCGGCTGTGAAGAGGGTGAAATCGGGTAAAACCAAAACCGCGTTGAGGGTGGGCATCGGGATATGTTCGATATGCTCACAGGCCCCATCTTCGCCGAGCGGGACCAAGACCAAGCCCCCAAAGATCGCTGGGGCGACGTTGTCTGGGTGTCCTTCGATGTTGGTCGCGAGCTGTAGGATCTCTTCCCGATTGAGGGGAGAACCGAGAAGCGCGTTGCCACCCAAAAGACCGGCGACAATTGCGGTTGAACTGCTCCCCATGCCGCTAGCGGCGGGGACATGATTTGTTTGCTCTAGGCGCAGGCCGGTGAGGTCACGGCCGAGATGTTGGCAGACATAGCGAACCCCACGAACGACTAAATTTCGCTCATCGGCCGGTATGCCTTCGTGACCTTCACCCGATACGATCACTTCTAAGCCGGTTGGAATCTCTGTGAACCAGAACTCGTTGTGTAATCCCAAGGCCATCCCCATGCAATCAAATCCGGGGCCTAAGTTGGCTGTGGTCGCAGGGACCTTGACATAAAATTTATTCATCACCTTTTTCCACCTCTACCAAAATTTCCTGTATTTCTATTTTACACGGATCAGGGGGAGATAGCCGGTAGATTATTCTTGAGTGTGATACGAAAACGGCCGATTGTTTTGTCTCTTTCCAGTTTGGTCGATTTTACGGTAGGATTGATTGACAAGATAAGATAATCCTACAGCCCCGTTGTGTCAGCTTGTTTTTTGAGATGAAGGAGGTGACAAACCGATGTTATGGAATTTGGGCTATGATCCGGCCGTGTTGCATTTAAAGTTATGGCATTTGACCCATACAGATGAGTTTTTGAGAATTTGTAGCGGTTTTCCATTGCCTGTACCGCTAGCATATAATTTGACCAAGGTTCCTTTGCGAGATGCATTACGGGAGGTTATTACGAGCGGGGTAAAACGGCCTAATTGGTTTGGTAATTTTGTGAATGAATATGTCAATCTTTACCCTGAATTGGGTGATTTTCAGAAATTGAGTTTGGACGATCTTTTTATAGACAACTACATTAATCAACAACACAAAGAGAATATTGGCTCCTTGCCTAGCCCCGTTCTTCTCTCACCGCACGAGAAAGGGCGCTTGGCCGCATTTGAAGAGCTATTGGTTCGATTAAAGAGAGAAGATATCCGTCAGATGTTTTTCTTGCTAGGCTTGCATTGGTACCATGCTTTGCCGGGCAATTTGGCATGGTCTGACATCAGCTTATGGTCTGATAAATTACTGGCAGAGACTCGAAATAAATTTAAACAACGGCATCCTCCGGAAACATCTGACCCTGAGACCTATACGGAAAGAATGGGGAAATACATTGACGCGAGGAAGAAAATATATACCCCTCCCACACCCAAAGAGCTACGAGCGACACTTCGGGGCTGTGGCGTAGAGAACGCCTTTTATTTAGACGAAGATGATTTAGCAGAGGCGGAGATGCGTGTAATGGCTGAGCGATTTATCAAATCGACGCAACATTATTTTGAGCGGAGCGATCAAATTGATCTTTTCCAGACGCATATTGAGCGGGCCTATCTGTTTTTGTAAGAGGGGGGCGTGGGATGTGGTGTTTAATCGGCTCGATAGTGCGGGTTGGGCCAGTAGATTAGGGTGGCCCAGTTGTCGGAGTTGGTGTCTTCTAAATAGTTTTCGAGCATGCCGCGCATTTCAAAGCCGTTGCGAAGCTGCATAGAGAGGGTAGGGTCGAAAAGCTCGCCTGCGACGACGCGATTAACGTAATCGTGAATCGAATATTGTTGCCGGTATCGTGGGTAACCGGGAAGCACACCACCGGCCACAATTCCTTTTAGATTGGAACGGATGACGAGATCTTTGCGGGCGTTGTAGAGCTGGCGGCCGATGCCACGGCCGCGATAGTCCGGGTGAACACTGATGTCCGCTCCGTAATAGTATTCCCCGTCCGGTTCATGGTTGGTGTAATAACCACCGGCAATGATTTCATTGAAGGTATGGCCTGGGTGGTCGAAATCGAAATGGACGAAGAAGCCGGAGCCGAGCCCGACCACTTTGCCGTCTAGTAGCGCGACAAATTCTCCCTCTGGAAAGACCTCGCAGTGTTTAATGAAATGTTTCTCGACCATGAGCTCATGTGCCCCGAGCGTGGGGAAACAGTCCCGCTGGAGTTGGGCAAGGGCCGGTGCGAACTCCGGCCGGATCGTCACGATCTCGATATCAGACATTACAAATGGGGGTTTTTCCAAACGATGAGGGCGGACCAGTTATCAGAGGCAGGGTAGATAAAATAATCTTTGAGTAAGCGGACCACCTGAAACTCGTTACGCAGTTGGACACTTAACGTCGGGTCAAAGATGTCCCCAGCCATGACCCGTTCGACAAACTCTTCGACCGGCATTTCCTGTTTATATTTGGCATATCCGGGGAGGACACCGGCCGCGACAAATCCTTTGCGATCAAGGTTGATGACGAGTGCTTTGCGCCGATTATAGATTTCACGGGCGATGCCACGGCCGCGATAGTCAGGATGGACTGCGATGTCACTACCATAGTAAAAGTCCCCATCATCGTCATGAAGGTTTTCTCCATCTGCTGTGTAGAGAATTTCATGTTCGGTGGGGGGGAGATTGTCGAAATCGATATTGGTGAAAATGCCGGTTCCCATGCCAATTACTTGATCATCGTTGAGGACAACGATGGTACCGGCTGGAAAAATATCAGCCATCTGCAATAAATCTTCCTCGCTGTATTGATCGGAAGGGGGCATATCAGGGAAGCAAATGGCGATTAGTTCCGCTACGGGGCGGCAAAGGGCTTTTGTGAGAGTGGTGTACGTCAGTTGCATAGCTAAGATGATAGCGCAATTTTTTTGTTTTATAAAACCTAAGTACTAAGCTTTATCGGAAATCAAGCGATAGAGACCAAAGATAGGGATAGGAAGGATTTGTAGAGGCGATTTCCCAATCCCTATCTTCTATCACTATCTAAATAACTGATGTTACGCGCCTCCAAGGGGTGCAGTGCGATGCGTTCCATATCGCTAAAATTTGCGAATTTACTGATACTGCCGAATTTGGTGGGGTAAGCGTAAATCGTTCAAAAATAGTCGATTTACAGGGTTGTCATCCCCGCGTAGG
>WTJY01000093.1 GCA_011524645.1 Anaerolineales bacterium
AAATCGAACAATGATTTCACGGCCGTTTCGATTTTCGTCAACCCTAAGCAGTTCGCCCCTACCGAAGATTTATCCAGCTACCCCCGCGACCTTCAGCGAGACCTCGGACTACTCAAAAACGAAGGGGTCGATCTCGTCTTTACCCCCACGCCTGAAATCATGTATCCTGACGGCTTCCTAACTGATGTCACCGTGCGAGATCTACCACGCCACTTAGAAGGGCGCACACGGCCGAGCCATTTTTCCGGTGTCACCGTCATCGTCTGCAAGCTATTCAACATCTTCCAAGCAACACGCGCCTATTTCGGCCAAAAGGATGCCCAACAATGTGTCATCATCGGCCGTATGATCGAAGACCTCAATATCAATACAGAACTTGTTATTTGCCCCATCGTACGAGATGCCAACGGCTTGGCACTAAGCTCCCGCAACCTCTATTTATCGGCCGAAGAGCGCTTGGCCGCTCCGGTGCTCAATGTCGCCCTCTCACGTGCCGTCGAAGCGGTTGAAACCGGCACGAGAGACAGCTCACAGCTTCGCGCCATTATCCGCGAAACGATTGAAATGGAGCCACTTGCCAATATCGACTATATCAGCGTGGCCGATGCCACAACGTTAAGAGAAGTTAGCCAAGTCAAAGGAAAAACATTGCTATCACTAGCTGTCTATTTCGGCAAAACACGACTGATCGACAACCGGCTGATTCAGATTTAATCGGTCGCCTCTCCCCGTTTTCTAGGGATTCGCAACTTCGATTGGGGCATGGCCGACAGCTCCACAGCAATCGGGTACGGGATCAAAATACCGGCCTGTTTATACGCTTTCATAATCGCCGTCACCCCACCATCGCGCGCTTCCCGTAGCGGAGTCTGCACAATATCAAACCAATAATAAGCCCGTAACTCTAACGACGACTCACCAAAGGATTCATAAAGTACTTCCGGTATGGGGTCATCCAACACAAAAGGGACGCTCATAATCGCCCGTCGCGTCAACTCCCGCACCAAATCGATATTGTCATCATAAGAAATATTCACGGTTACATCGACTCGCACTTTCGGATCGTGAGAAAAGTTGGTGATCGGATTGCTCATCACCGCATAATTGGGAATCAAAACATCACGGCCGTCGAGCGTTTCTATCGTCGTCGCCCGAATATCGATCCGTCGCACATTTCCTACAAATCCATCGATTTCGACTAGCTCTCCGATTTCAAACGGCTGTTGAACCAATAGAATCAAACCGGACACAATATTCTGGGTAATATCCTGCAAGGCGAAACCGGCCGTAAAACCAACAATCCCCAAACCGGCCACAAACGCGGTCAAATTAAAATCGACCTGTTCCAGCGTAATCATAACAACCAAAATCAGCAGTGTGATCCGGCCATAGCTCGAAATGAATTGGGTCAGTTCCGGTCGAACTTTGCGCCGCGCAAAAGCGTTAACCAACATGCGTGTTAACAAATTGGAAAGATAAACACCCACGACAAAAATCGTGATCGCAGCGGCCAAACGGGGCAGAAAAAGAACAATTTGGTTCAGTAATGGGGTTAATGTCGTCATAATCGCTTCCATAAGCCCAATTGTAGTAGCGAGTAAAAGTTGTAGCAACACGGCCGCTCTGTTATGATTCAGTCATCAGATACATTAAGAGATGAAGCAAAGCCTCGCCAACATTGTGTTGCGGGGCTTTTCAGTTTAAACAAAGAAGAGAGCAAGAGTAAGAGTAAGAAAAGGCTCTACTTAGCAAAACTAGATTATTGAGGCGTTGCACCCTCTTACTCTAAGCGAAGCGTCTCTTTCTCTTTTCTTTTAAGGAAGACAGATGCAAAGCAAACAAGAAAATCTACGCAACGTGGCGATTATCGCTCACGTTGACCATGGGAAAACGACCCTACTCGACGGGATGCTACGGCACGCCAAAGTATTTCGCAGCAATCAAGCGGTTGTTGATCGTGTTATGGACTCGAACGACTTAGAACGGGAACGTGGCATTACGATTTTGTCCAAAAATACGGCCGTGGTTATCCCACATCACAAAACCGGCGATCTCATCAAAATCAACATTGTTGACACTCCCGGCCATGCTGACTTCGGCGGTGAAGTCGAGCGGGTCTTAAATATGGTTGATGGGGTATTGCTCCTTGTCGATGCGGCCGAAGGGCCAAAGCCACAAACCCGCTTCGTCCTCAAAAAAGCGCTTGAACTCGGTCACCGTGTGATCGTGGTCATCAACAAAATCGACCGTCGCGACGCTGACCCAGATCGGGTCCTAGACGAGACATTCGATCTCTTCATCGATTTAGGTGCCACCGAAGAGCAAGCCGACTTCCCCGTCGTTTATGCGATCGGAATCGAAGGCAAAGCGGGGCTAGACACCGATCTAGCGGACGACCTTCAACCTCTCTTCGAAGTAATTTTAGATGAAGTCCCCGCACCGGTTGCGGACACCGAAGCACCGTTGCAAATGCTTGTGACCAACTTGTTCTACGACAAATATCGCGGTTTATCGGCCGTCGGCCGGATTTTCGCCGGTTCGATCACCACCAACCAACCGTTAACACGGATCAAGCGAGACCGATCACACAGCAAAGAAAAAGCCCAATATGTCTATGTCTTCAACGGCCTAGCCAAAGAAGAAACAGATCGCGTTAGTGCCGGTGACATTATCGCCATCGCGGGCTTAAACGAAATTCAAATCGGTGACACACTTGCCGACCCAGACAACCCGATCGCTCTACCGACCATCGAAGTAGAAGAGCCGACCGTGCGGATGGCATTCGGGGTTAACACCTCTCCATTCTCCGGCCGTGATGGGAAATATGTCACCTCACGCCAAATTCGTGCCCGCTTATTTAATGAGTTACGCCAAAATGTCGCCCTCCGTGTCGATGAAACAGAAAACCCCGACACATTCTTGGTCAGCGGCCGTGGAGAGCTTCACTTGGCGATCCTAATCGAAACGATGCGCCGGGAAGGGTATGAATTTGAAATCGCCCGCCCAGAAGTGATCTTCAAAGAAGACGGTGGCCGTCGCCTAGAACCTTACGAAGAAGTATTCATCGAAACCCCCAACGAATCGGTCGGTGCGGTCGTCGAAATGCTCGGCAAACGAAAAGGGGAAATGCGCAACTTGCGTGAAATGTCAGACGGCACAACCCAACTGACTTACATGATCCCCACCCGAGGCTTGCTTGGCTTCCGCCACCATTTCCTCACCGCTACGCGCGGCATGGGGATCATGAACAGCCTCTTCGCCGGATATGACGCCATGGCGGGGCAAATTCACTCCCGTAACAAAGACTCTCTCGTCGCCCATGAAGATGGGGTCAGCAACACCTACGGCCTGAAAAATGCCGAAACACGTGGCATCCTCTTCGTTGGTCCCGGTGTCGATATCTATCGCGGTATGGTTGTTGGCGAACATCAACGCCCGGGCGACCTCGATGTCAACATTTGTAAAACCAAGCATCTGACCAACATGCGCACCGCATTCCGCGATGTAGACACTCGACTAACACCACCACGCAAAATGAGTCTAGACGAGTCTATCGAATACCTCGCAGATGATGAGTTGCTCGAAGTCACCCCAGACAATTTGCGCATCCGCAAACGCTTGCTCGACCCCAACGCCCGCCAAAAAGCGGCCAAAAAAGCGAAACAAGCCTAGTCTTTAAAGGAGAAAGGGAAAAGGTAAAAGGCAAAAAAGCCATGCGATTACGCCTTATCCTTTTTCCTTTCTCCTTTTTCCTTTTCCCTTTAACCATGTCTCTCATCACCACACTACTCCAATCTCTCCCAGATCCAACGGCCGTGACAGTTGCTACCGATATGGAAGGCACACTCAGTGACGGTGTGACGTGGAAAGGGTTGCGCAACTATCTCATTGCCAACGGCCGTGAAGCCGATTTCAAGCGCTTCATACGTCAACGCTATCATCTGATTGCGATGTATTATTTAGGGCTCGGCAATAAGCAGAAATTCCGCGAACGCTGGATGGTTGATCTTATCGCGCTTTATGCGAATTACAGCTGGGAGCAGTTTGAAGAAGTGGCGGAATATGTGGTCGAAGAAATGTTATGGCCCAACCGCCGTCAAGCGGTGATCGACGAGCTAAAAGCCCATCAAGATGCGGGGCGGCGCGTGGTCATCTGCTCCGGTCTGCTCGAACCGATGCTAAAGCGATTCGCCGCCAAAGTCGGTTTTGAAGCGATCGGCACCCCGATCATCTATGACGGTGACACATTCACCGGTAGAGTCCAGCTTCCCTTCACCACAGACGGAGAAAAAGTGGTGCAAATGAGCCATTTCTTACCAGAGAACGGCCGACTCTACGCCGCCTACGGCGACACCGGTGCCGACATCCCATTCCTACACATGAGCGAAAACCCCTGTGCTGTCCATCCAGATCGTGGGCTCCGCCGCCACGCCACCCAACACAGCTGGCGCATCCTTGAATAAGAGATAGACAAATCGACAACCAATCCAAATCAGCCCACACCCCTCATTGGCAATTTACCATTTACCATTCACTTCTCTTTGTCTTTGCCATGCCCCAAAATCTTCAAAGCTAACGCCACCAACAGCCCTAGCGCGACAGCAAACAACAAGCCCCCAATCCCGATCAACACCGCCCAATTCCAAAATCCTAGCATCCACCCACTCCTCGACAAATATCACCTACCATGTACTGTAATCGGTCACATCTATCATTTCGTTTTGTTCATGATCTATAATCTTTGTTACAAGTCCTAGTGTGGTCCCTGAAAATCTATACACATAACGTCCTGAAAAAGCGTCATTTTCAATCCAATATGGCCACTGCAAGAGCTTATTCAACATTTTACCATCAATAACATATCGATATTGATCATCTCTCATCGCTGGTGACTCAAGATTTGACAATTCTGTCGATTCAATCAAGCAAACTTGATTTAACGCGATCATAACACGGAAAGGCTCATCAGCAATCACATGTTCACCCTGTAAAGCGACCCCATCAACTGTAAAAACAAGCTCACGCGCCACCAAACCGGTTGCCGCCGAAGCCCCAAAATAGGCATATGTTCTTTTACCATTCGCCTTACGCCACTCATTCAATTCAAACCAACAATCATCAACCAACCATTTCCCATAATACGATCCTGTCTCAACTTGTTGCTGATACACCTCATCATCCAATTGATCAACCCAATCATAAAGAGTGTCAAACAATTTTTTCTTAATCCAAAAAACGATTTTCTCTCGGCTCCGAAGTCCTACAAAATCATGTTCCATATATTTCTTCACCCCACCGAAAACAAAAACGGCCGCTCTCACCCGAGAACGGCCGCCCTTTTTCCTTTTTCCTTTTCCCTTTAGACCACAACATTGACCAAACGGCCCGGCACCACAATCACCTTCTTCGGTTCTTTGCCAGCCAAACGGTCAGCGATTTCCGCCATCGCCGCATCCTGAATCGACTCACGGCTGGCATCGGCCGCCACTTCGATTTTGCCTCGAATCTTACCATTGATCTGCACCACAATCTCCAAGGTTTCTTCTTTTGCTATTTCATCATCAGCAACAGGCCACGGTTGTTGATGAATGCTATACCCATGTCCACGCGCTTCCCACAACTCTTCGGTGATAAATGGGGAAACCGGTGCCAACATCAACAACATGCTATCAACCGCTTCGTTCCAAGCAGCAACAGACACATTTGTCTTCTTTTGTGCATCCTTCAAGGTGTTACGCAAAGACATCAATGAAGCCAACGCGGTATTAAACGAAAACGCTTCCATGTCGCGGGTCGCTTTTTGCATCGCTTGATGGGTCGCCCGACGCAACGCACGAGACGCTTTGTCGTTTTCTTTCTTCGGTATATAGCTGGCATTCCCCAATGTCCATACGTCATCCAAGAAACGGGTGAAACCGGCCATCCCTTGGCTATTCCAAGGACCGCCCCGTTGCCAGTCAAACGCGAACATCAAGTAACCACGAACCGTATCAGCACCATGAGCCGACACCAACGCGTCCGGGTCAACCACGTTCCCCTTGCTCTTCGACATCCGTTGGATTTCCAAGTGATGTTTCAATTGGTTGACCGTGTTTTTCCCTTCGATTGCAGGAATTTCAACCACACCGTCATCAACCAATTCAACGACAACTGTCTTGTCAGCGGTGGCCACGTGCATAACGTTCTCGGTCCGGCGCATTAATTCACCAACGACCGTGCCATCGGCCACGCCATCGGCCGACTCAACCACCTCGACCCGATCAGCATACATCTTGTCGCCATCCCAACGGCCGGTCGCCATGACCATATCACCCATGCGCTCTTCACCCAAGATTTGCCCTTGATTACGCAACATCACCATCGGCTCATCAAACAAGCCATCGGTCTGACGGCCGTTCTTCGCCGCAATTTCAGATGCGTCATCAAACATACCCAAGTCGCGCATCGCTTTATTAAAGAAACGCGCATACAACAAGTGCATCGTCGCATGTTCCGCACCGCCAGTGTACACATCAACCGGCAACCAGTACGCCGCTTCTTCAGGATCCATCGGACCAGCACCATAGTTCGGGTTCAAATAGCGATACCAGTACCAAGATGAGCACATAAAGGTGTCCATCGTATCGGTCTCACGGCGCGCCACATTGCCGGAGCTATCGGTTGTGTTCAAAAACGGATCATAATAAGTCAAAGGACTACGGCCGGTCGGTTCAAAATCGACATCTTCCGGCAAGGTAACCGGTGTTTGAGTCACATCAACCGTTTCCATCGTGCCATCTTCTTTATAAACGATCGGAATCGGTGATCCCCAATACCGTTGACGGCTGATCAACCAGTCACGCAAGCGATAGTTGACAGACTCTTCACCCGCCCCATTTTCTTGCAACCAATCGATCGCCGCCGCAATCGCCGGATTCTTGCGCCCTTTTTCGCTATTGACCACCACACCATCCAACGGCCCACTGTTGATCATCGTACCGGAAGCGACAACCGCTTCTTCCATCTCATCGGCCGTCAACGCCTCTTCACCATCCGGCTGAATCACCGGAATGATTTCCAAGCCGAATTTACGCGCAAACGCGAAGTCCCGTTGATCGTGCGCCGGAACCGCCATAATGGCACCTGTTCCATAGGTCATCAACACATAGTCAGCGATCCAAACCGGAACCTTCGCCCCATTCACAGGATTGGTAGCATACCCACCGGTAAAGACACCTGTCTTTTCTTTCCCTTCCGACAACCGTTCAATTTCGGTCGCTTTGGCGGTCGTTTCTTGATATGCAGCCACAGCCGCTTTGTTTTCATCCATCGTCAACACATCGACCAACGGATGCTCAGGCGACAATACCATAAAGGTGGCCCCCCACAACGTATCCGGCCGTGTCGTAAAGACCACAATCGGTTCTTGGTTAGCCGTGTCCGCCTTAAACGTGACTTTCGCCCCTTCAGAACGGCCGATCCAGTTGGTTTGCATCAAACGAATCGGCTCCGGCCAATCGATCCCTTCAAAATCCAACAACTCATCCGCATATTTAGTAATACGGAAGAACCACTGGCTCATCATTTTCTGGATAACTGGCTGACCCAACCGCTCGTCTTTCCCATCAATGACTTGTTCATTGGCCAACACGGTCTGCAACGCAGGGGACCAGTTCACCAACGCCTCTTTTTTATAAGCCAAGTTTTCTTCATAAAATTCTTTGAAAAACCACTCAGTCCATTTGTAATAATCAGGATCACAGCTCACCGCTTCCCGTTCCCAATCGAACATCGCCCCCATGCTACGCATCTGTTTGCGCATCTTTTCGATATTGGCGTATGTCCATTTTGCTGGGTGGATATTCCGCTGCACGGCCGCATTTTCAGCCGGCAAACCGAACGCATCAAACCCCATCGGGAACAACACGTTATACCCCTTCATCCGCATAAAGCGGGCCCGCGCATCACTCGGTGTCATGGCAAACCAGTGACCAATATGCAAATTGCCACTCGGATAAGGCAACATCGTCAACGCATAATGTTTCGGCTTATCCCAATCAACTTTGGAGCGATACAACTCCGTTTCTTCCCATTTTTTTTGCCATTTGGCTTCGATTTCTTGTGGATTGTAGTTAGACATTTTCTTTCGTATTTCGTATTTAATGTTTAGTGGTTAAATCACCACATCATAGTCAGTAATGATGGGGGCTGGGAGCTAGAAATTCAATTATGGCTCTTTTGTAAAACCGATTTCACAATCGCACACTTCGCACAATGTAGCGGCGCGAGCCAATCTTTTCTCCTTTTGCCCTTATCCTTTTGCCTTTAAAAAAGCCCTCGCTTTCTCAACAAAATCGGCCCCATTTTCCGGTGCGGCATTATGGCCACCAGCCGGATAACGGACCAAGGTACAAGTAGGTAACACCTCTGCTAAATCAAGCCCATTCTGCACGGGGATCATGGGATCATCATCCGCCCAAGCCAGCAGAACGGGCTGGGTAAGTCGGGCGAACATCTCTACACCGCCACGCACGGCCGGAGCGGTCAGCAAAAGCCTATCAACTCGATCCGGAAACGCATTGGCAAACGCCACACATACGCCACCGCCCCAACTTTTCCCCATCAGAGCTTTGGCTTGATATACACCCAGCGCATCTAAAATAGCGATCACGGCCGATTTACCAGCAACTTTGTCCCATTTCGGGCTTTGTCCCCAACCCGGCATATCGACTGAAATCACCCGATAGCCAGCGGCTGCCAAGCGCTCGATGACCGGTTCCCACGTATGCCAGCCATTTTTCTGGCTCCAGCCATGAATCCCGATGATTAATGGTGCATCGACCGAACCGGCCGTTTTGCCAAATATTTTTCCTTTTGGTGTTTCGATCCAAATATCTTGCATGATAAAAACAAAAAACCCCTTTCGTTTAGAGACGAAAGGGGTTCGCGGTACCACTCTAATTGATGTTGTTTTGGTTTAATGATTTGATAAGTGGAGCTAAGGAGACTCGAACTCCTGACCTCTTCAATGCCATTGAAGCGCTCTCCCAACTGAGCTATAGCCCCAAACCATCAAACTGAATTACGATGATAGCTGAATCTAAAAGAGAAAGCAAATTTTCCTGTTTTAGATTGAATGCGATCAATCGCACATCCACTCAAACACTTAACGCATGTCAAACGTCGCTAACTACTTGGTTTCACTAGCGAGGCTCACGGGCGAGTTCAGCAAGGGCATTGTTGTGCTTTCAACCGGTGACACAACTCTCTGTGGTTGCATATCTGCTTACTACTCCCGATCACGGCCGTTAAAATCTAAATTTTTATGGAACGCAGGAATGTTAGCTTATGGTCCCTCCCTTGTCAAGCTGACTCAAACGATAGGG
>WTJY01000215.1 GCA_011524645.1 Anaerolineales bacterium
ATGCATGGGGTGGCCGAGGCTATGCATGGGGCGGCCGAGGTTATGCGTGGGGAGCACCGATCATGTCTAGTGATGGGCAGGTGAGCGTTTTCCCTATCGATGATTTGTTTGGTGGGCAAATTGACTATGATCTGCAACGGGTGGGACAGTTGCCTGAAGTGAACCCTTGGCTGTCTGTGATTGGTCAGGCCTATCGGGTTAGTAGCGGTTCAAACCCGACAACGACGAGCGCTATCATGGTGAGCTATCTGGGGCGTGATGTGCCTAGTGGGCAGGAAGAAAATTTACGTCTCTATTATTCGGCCGATGCTGGGCAAACATGGCAACGGCTAGAGACGGAGCTCGATGTTTATCGGAATCAGGCCTCTGCGTTGATTGTGGGTGAGGGGCTGTATGCCCTCATGGCGACGCTGGAGATGCCTCAGTTAGCAGCCGGCTGGAACTTGTTGGGCTATCCGGTGGCGGGTAGCCAGCCGATTTCTCAGGCGCTGTCTTCTATCGATGGGCATTATACGATGGTCTTTCGGTATGATCGCGTCACTGATACATGGCTGCTTTATGATGCCACCATTGCCGAGCCGTTTGCGTCATTGGTGAACACGTTGGAAACGGTAGAGTTCGGTTATGGGTATTGGATTTATGCGACGGAGACGGTAACCCCTTATATTAACCCTGTTGTCGACGGCCGTGTGACGACGGTTGACGGCCGTACGCCCCCTGCTGTGTTCTACGGCTGGGTGACGGAAACGGAGTCGGTAAAGCCTGAGGCGGGGATGGTTTTGGAGGCGTATATTGATGGACAGCTATGCGGTTCCGCTCCTGTTTTCGTGCTGGGTGATGGGCTGGCTTATCGTTTGTTGGTTGAGGGGGGTGTGGATGAATGCGGCCGTGATGGGGTCGCCGTTGAGTTTGTGTTGGATGGACAGGTGATGTCAGTTGGTGGTGTGTGGCGGAATAGTAAAGCACAGGCGCTTGGTTTCTCTCTTGTTGACAGCCCTATTGCGGTCTATCTGCCAACTATGTATCGATAACTAAAAATTTAAGCTTAAAGCTCAATATCTCTGTTATGATTTGCTACTAACGCAAAACTGTACAATACATGGTATAACTTGCTGTGCAGTAATTTCTGACTGTATATATCCGATGCTTAGCAAATCACCTCCAAATTTTTGTTTTTCGCAAAAAAACTCAATCAAAAGGCCGAGCTTTTTTTTGAGTTAAAATTTAGGGTGATTCATGTTGAAAATGGCCGCTCGCCTTAAGCAGTTCTTAGGGCGAGCGGCCGCTTTGGTCCTGATGGTCAATTAAACATTTTGAATACTGTGTCTAGCCTTGCATTACATGTTACGCTACCTTTTACCCCTACTTCGAGTTTTGCGCCAGTAATCCCACTTTCCGAAGCAAAATCGAACTCAGGTTTGTCGAATTTCGGATAGAGAGGAAAAGTAATACTACCTTTGACACCAACAAAATAAGCCCCAGCTTCACCTTTAATAAATCCTTCAACATATCCAGTACATCCATATTGGGGACAATGAGGAATATCATCTATCGCTGTTGCTGATGCGCCTTCAATTTCATACCCGGGCTTAGGTCCTTTGGCATATCGTTTTGAATTTCGATCTCTGTATTTAGATCCACGCGAGTTTGGAGCTAATTCTAAGTTCTTAAATGCACCACCAAAAACGACTTGTGCTGTGACTTCTACATGCAATTGTCCCCACCATTCTTTTTTCCCTTTCTCATTACAACATTGATAGGCTTTGGTACTGACATTTGCTATTATTTCTACTCCTGTACCGGGTATTGGAGTTGGTCCTGCGTAAATTGTGAATTTACCACTGGCACCAACTTCAATCGATGCAAGTCCCATTGGGTCAATAAAACGGATAGGATTGCTTCGTGTGTACTGATAAAGATTAAGCGAATCAGCGAATCCGGCAGGATCGGCGTGCAAGAATCTCCCCAATTCGCTTGAATAGAGTCTAAATCGCAAAAACCAATTATGACTTTCCATATCAAAGCGGCGACCCGTATATTGATATGGATTCTGTATTGATGATCCGCTGATCAAGTCGTTCTGCGAGCTAAAGATTTGAACACTTCCATATATATCATACTGATAGCGCTCAATTAGTTGCCCATCAAGTGTTGTTATTTCTGTTATGCTTCTGATCGTATTACGATGATAGAAGTGAGTGGTATTTTGGGCCTTTCGTATCAAGGGCTCATCAAGCCCACGGCCGTACACATAACTCGCCTCTAGCTCAAGATCGCCATTTATTTCCTCCAACACCTGATAGTTGTTATCGTAGACAAAATAAATTATTTCTCCATCCACGATTTTGGCGATGCGACGGCCGAGCGCATCATACACATATTCGGCTGTGTGCTCATCATTGATCATGCCGATTTGCTGGTTGAGAATGTTGTAAGTGTAGCTATTCCGGCCGTCTGTTAATGTATTGCCACGCAGATCATAGCTAAACGGAGAGCCATCAACCGACTCATAGCGGTTCATCGGGTTGCTTAGCTGGCCGTTTTCTTGGGGCCCATAGTCTTCCACCACATCGTTATCTGTCACCGTCAGACGATTACCTAAGGTATCTAGTTCATAGAATTGTTGGCGATCAAATGTTGTCATTTCATCTTTGGTGAGCCCATTGGCGCCGTACCAGACTTGGGTTAACTGATAGAGCCCGTCATACTCATAAATATCGGCCGGTGCCCCATCTTTGTGAGCCCGCTGCATATAAATTCGATTGCCTGCGGCATCATAACCATAACGATAGTCACCCACTTCCGAACTGACTCGGGTGATACGGCGTAACGCATCATATTCAGTGCGGTTAGTGGTGCCATTTTCATAGGCGAGGGTGTAATAGCTGTCTAAGTCCGCATAACGATAGGTGGCAATGGTGCTATTGTCGCCTCGCTGTACCGTTTTTAGTCGGCGAAGGGGGTCGATGGTCCGGACAATCTGTTCATTTGATGGGTAAATGATGCTGCTTTGTCCCATCGTATAGCTGTATGTGTACCCAACTTGGTGGGACACAGAATCGAGCGTTTGAATCGTTTGGGTGATGCTGCCAAGCGGATCATAGGCGAAGGTCAGTTCGCTACTGTGTCCATGCATCGTTTGTTGAGCCAATGTCATGCGATTCATGAGATCGTAGCCAAATGTTTGGGAGCCTCCGGTTGAAAAGGTCTTGTTTTGCAAACGGCCGCTACCATCATACGTTTCTGTAATCGTATTGCCATCTTGGTTGGTCAAGACATGGCGGTTGCCCCGGCCGTCGTAGCTATAAGCCACGACGGTTCCATCTGCGTACGATTCACTCGCTAATTCATCTCGCTCTGTATAGGTATAAGCGGTTGAGTTGCCGTTGTCATCGGTGATACGGGTGAGGTTGAGTGCATTGTCATAGTGATAGCTGGTTCGTGCTTGTAGACCAGCCGCATCGGCAATTTCTTCCAGCGGCTGGCTAAAGGCGTTGTAGTGGGTTTGAGTTGTAATGCCTTTCGGATCGGTCACTGTTTGGGGATTATTTAGTCGGTCGTAAGTGACGTTCGTGCAGAGGTTGAGACCGGCACTATCCCCGCATTCTTGGGTTAAGCGATTAAGATTGTCGTACTCAAAGCGAGTAATGATGCCTCGCTCGTCACTGGTATAGTCGATATTGCCTGCGCTGTCATAATAGGTACGGTTGCTTAGGTTGAGCCCTCCGTCATCTAATCGGGTTAGGGTTGGGCGATTGAGCGCATCATATTCTGTATGGGTCACAATGCCCCGCTCATCGGTTACATAAATGAGATTGCTATTGAGATCGTATGCATATTCGGTGCGTAAATTGAGTCCACCACAATCTTGGGTTTTGGCGGTTTGCCGATTATGGCTGTCATATTCATAGCATGTTTTTACACCGATGGGGTCTGTCATGCTGGTGATATTGTTGTTGGTATCGTATTCATAATGGGTGGTTTGATTGAGCCCACCTTCATCTACTGTGCGAGAGGTTAGTCGTCGGAGTTCGTCATAATGATAACGGGTGGTATAGCCATCTGCATCGATTTCTGTTTCCAGTTGACCGTCAAGGGTGTATGTGCGGCTGATGGTGTGACCGGCCGGATCGATGATTTGGATAAGTTGATCTGCATCATCATAGATGTAATTTGTGATGTGACCACGGCCGTCGATTTGTCGCGCCAATTTCCGATTGATGTCGTAAAAATATCGGGTTTGTACAACAAGACCATCAGCATCTGTCGATTCGAACAAGAGGGTATCGTCGTCATCATAGCTAAACTGAGTGACGACATTACGGCCTGTGATTCCATCTTCTGTATAGTCCACTGTTTGACTAAGACGATTGCCACGGCCGTCATATGCAAATTTGACGACTTTGCCTTCTGCGTCGGTGATCGTTAGGACGCGATTCATCTCGTCATAAGTCAGCGTTTGTGTATTCACCTGCCCCGGCATAATGATTGTTCTGGGATTGCCAGCTGCATCGAAATCGCGATACGTTGTCGTCAAATTGATGCCGTTATCATCTTGAATGACTTGGGTCAATAATCCGGGAAACGGTGTGCTATCAGCTTGGAACAGTGGTGAGGTTCCCGTGCTTGCTTCATCGTCACTACCTGTTGTGTAGATATAACGGGTTGTGCTCCCTCGGGCATCTGTTTCGGTTTCTAGAAGATTTAGCGCGTTATAGGTATATGCAACTGTCGGGGTGACCACAAGCCCAACTTCATTGGCGACCGGCGGCAATATAGTGCGAATAAGGTTGCCCGCTGTCCCTACACCTTCTTCATAGTCATAGATATATGTGGTGACATTTCCAAGAGGATCGGTTTCTGTCTTTAGCTGGTTAAAACGCGGTTCGTATGTGTAGGTCCAATCTTGGGAGCTATTGGAATTCTCCATGATACGTGCGTTTCCAAGGCAATAGTCGGCCGCAAAATATTGTCGGGTTAAGCGATTGCCGTTGCTGTCATATGTATAGGTGACACAGTCTCCATCAGGCAATTGGTCACGAGTCAGATTGTTTTGTTCATCGTACTCGCGGGTTGTTGTTCGGCTGATCGGATCGGTTGTCGAGAGCCATTTGCCCCATTGATTGGTTTGACCGCTTGTTTGACCACGGCCGAAATCAACCTTGTCTTGTAGGTCGGCCGAGACTGGCACGGCCGGTGCAGGAACCGCTGTCGTGCCTAAAATGCTCTCATTGATCAACGGATATGCGGTGTCAGATGGGGTAAAGACCAGCGTTTCACGGATTGTCGTGTTTTGTCCTGTTGCTGGATCAAAAACGATACGGGCGGGTTCAGTGGCTTGGCGAATCCGGCCGTACTGATCAAAGACATGAGTTTTTACCGCTCCTTCCTCATCTGTGTGTTGGGTCATTAAGCCATTTTCATCATAAGCGAACAGCTGACTGGATCGATCTGGGAAGGTGACGGTACGCAAGTGATTGTGACGATCTAATTCAAAGAGCGTCTCTCGATTGGCTGGATCGAGAATCGAACTGAGCTGGCCATTATTATAGAAAAATTGCCATGTCCAGTCGGGTTCGCTTTGATTCGGTGCGGTGATCTCGATGCGACTCACGCTGCCATCGCTGTAATAGTGATAGATTGTCTTTTTTCCGCTGGTTTCAAGTGTGTAGTCGTGTGAGCCATTCGTATTAAAATGGACAGCGGTTCCATCTGGATAGACACGGGTGTATGTGTTGGAAATACTGTCCCATAGCAAAGTGGAATAATCGGCGGTCGTGCGGGATGTCGGGGTATAGACATTGCCATATTCATCGGCTCCGATATCTGGTGCGGAGCCTGCAAAACGAAATTCATTATCAAAATCGATATCGGGGTAGTTTTCAGGGTCGCCCGCATCGATCATGGGGGAGTCGTTTTGTAGGTGAAAATCCCCGCTCACCGCATCGACGAACAAGGGATCAACGGACAAATCAAGGGGGGGAATGGTAAAGTCATAGTTTCCACCTGAATTATTCCAAACATTGTTATACGCCAGCCCATTTTCTGGTGGGGTATACCCATCGAGTGCGCGGCCGCCTTGATTATTGACGATAATATTGTTGCGTAACATCGGCGTATCAGTGTAATTGAACCAAATCGCACTACCCGAGTTTGCTTGATTGTCATATATCGTATTATTGAGAATGATCCCTTCATTACGGCTGGCCCAAATAGCGCCACCAGTTGTGGCTGAGTTTTGCTTAAAGATATTGTTGACAATGGTGCTTCCCCCCATATAGAGCGCACCTCCAAGAGCACTTGAGTTTCCTTCAAAGATATTGTTCTCTACCGTCATGAAGTTGCCATGAATGGCCCCGCCACCTCGGGGGGATTGATTATTGAGAAACATATTGTTTGACACAATCGCATGCCCCCGCATAGCACCACCATAGCCGGTGCTACCCTGAACCTCATTCGCTTCGAAATGATTATTGCGTACGACAAGATCTGCTGGATCTGTATTGGTATGGACGAGTGCGCCACCATCACTGTGCGTGCCGATGGTGATATTTTGCTCAAAACGATTCAGTTCAACAATCACATTGGTGGGTTGCTCTAAGAAGAGCCCACCGCCTTGGCTGTCGGATCCAGAGACGCTATTTTCGGCGAAAATGTTGTTTTCCAAGGTGATGTTTGTCGCGTTTTCTAAGTAAACACCGCCGCCCAGAAAAGCCGTATTGTTATGGATATGATTGTTTTCAATCGTCGGGTTTCCGTTTAGGCCCAAAATACCGCCGCCGTAGTTTGAGCTGCTGTTTTGTTGAATTTCATTATAGGTAATAGACGGTGCGGCCGATTCAATGTAAATCCCACTGTTGGCGCTATGCTGAATGATTGAATTGCTAACCGTGACATCGTTGCTACTAATCCAAACGGCTCCTTGATTGCTCCCGCCATATTCAACAATGGTGTAATCGAGGAGGCCCGTGCTGTTGGGTTCAAAGCGGATTTGGGACCAGCTTCCGGCTGTGGTCTCAACATTTGGGCCAAAGCTGATTTGTTGTTGTACTGTCCCGTCAGCAATAAGGGTGCCTTCTACGATCAAACTGGTGTTGCTGTTGTCGAACTTGACCGAAACACCCGGCTCAATTGTCAATATGGTATCTGATGCGATAGTGACATCACATGTGAGAAGATAATCGCCTGACCCAACTGACCATGTTGTGTTTACACTAATCCCCCCGCAGATCGCATTGCAATTATTGTTGGCGCGAGTTTGCGTGTTGTTCCTGCTGTTTCCAACTGTGTCTTCGATGGCACAACCGCTCGGTGCACGATTAGCTGATGAGCGGTTATCTTGAGGTGTAGCTAAGGGATCGGCGGTGCGCAATCCCGTTGTGACGACAATGTTGTTGGCCAGCAGATAATCTTTGGCAGGGAAATAGAATTCACTTTTGGTGAGTCCGTCAATGATAAGAATTTCACCCGCTTCATTCTCATATAAGCTTTGAACTTGTTTAATCTGCCACCCTGCACCAACCGGTGAATCATGTCGTGCATTGAGTTCGACCGTGCCTTGGATCCAGATATATTCTTCACCTGTCAGATAACGGCCGGTTGCCCCAAATTCGCAGTCTGGCGGATTGCCAAAGATACCATCCAGTGCATAGCAGTACTGGGCGCGATAGGGGACGGAAAAACGGATTTGATATTCATAAATGCCGGAGGGTAGCTGTTCACCGAGGGCATTTTTCCCATCCCAAAGATAGCGATAACGGCCGATTTCCCCATCTTCTAAGTTGGCTTCAAATGTAAACTGGTCTACCGCCTCCCCTGCGATGAAAAGCTCAAACCCGATATAGTTCCCCAGTGTTGTGTCAGGCCCTACCGACACAGATAATTTGGCATCTATGACTTCATTGGTCATAACGGTGCTGGTGTCATAAAGGAGTTCAATCGTTTCAGGCCTGTTTAGCACCTGAACCGATTGCAGCTCAATTTCTTCTGAAAATTGGCCCGTTTTGAGATTGATGAGACATTTATCTACGGATGCGCCACATTCATCATCATCTTCGTTGTCTTCCGTTTCATCCTTGCCTTCTGGTTCGGCCCCTTCTGGGGTTGCGAGTGGGTCATTACAGTCATATTTGGAAAAGTGAGTCACTTGCATGACAACCCACTCGCCCGATTGATCGACTTCGGCCGTGCCTGCATGTTCCCAAGCCAGCGTTTTTTCATTCCAATAGCCCAATGGGATTTGGGTACCTGGGGCGAAGCCGAGCGTATTGGCGATTTCGACTGTGACCGGCCGGGTAAAAGTGACATCTTCGGGACCGCCGACGAGATCAAATGCATATGTTTCCCATGTGCCGGGAGGCTCTTCACCAGCTGGTAAAAACTCAACCTGATCAAATAGCGTTGCGGTTGTGGTAAAAATTTCCCCATCCGCAATCGCCCCTTCTGGAATTGAGATTTTGATCCGGCCGTCGCTGCTTTCATGGTTACATCCGGTGGTATCGCATAGGGTGACGGCCGTGTCAATCGGGGTTAGATAGACATCATGCACTGAGGTGCTATGGTGCCGTACAATGTCGACTTCCCGCTGACCGTTGGTGAAACCATCTTTTTCAACCGATACCCAGTAGTGGCCTGTGGTTGACACAGGAAAAGAGAAAAATCCATCAGGTCCGGTGACAATAGTTCCGGCAATTTCTGTCGTAAACCCGTCATTTGCATCTTCTGGCAACGGGTCAAGATCTCCGTCGGCTGCTATTGCCGCTTCTTGCCGACTGTCGCGCAACCGTTCTAAATCGCCGATATTGGTTACTTGAAGCAAGGTCACTTTGGCCCCAGCCAGAGGGGCACAGCCCTGTAAATCATCATCACAGTCTGACGACACAAAAACTTGCCCCGCTACATCACCATCCCCCTCTGATTTTGTTGGTGGGGTGATATTGTCTACATCAAGTGGGACGTGAAAGGTGCTTTCGGTGATCGATTCGTTGCCGTACTGGTCTTCGACTCGGGCTGTGATTGTGTAGTTGGTGTCGGCCGTAAGCGATTGCGTGATCACGCCAGATACGCCATTTGTTTGCCATGTTAAATGATTGGTAATATCGATTTGTTCACCACCCTCATTTGTTAACATCGCTTGTAGTGAAAAAATATTGACCCAGCCCTGAAAATCATTGTAGCTAATCGTAACTGTGGGGGTGAGTGTGTAAACCGACTGTCTATTCGCGGGTTCGATGATGGTGATATCTGGCCCCGAGCGGTCGACGCCAACAACAAGTTCGGTGACAACGATTTTGCCAACGGTGTCTTTGGCTTCAATTAGTAGGGTTTGGTTCCCATCAGGGATAACGGCCGATCCAGCAAATCGGTTGCCGTCGATAGACAACCATGTGTCGTTGGCTTTGACTGATGCAATCTGATGCACATCGGTCACGACACCGCTGATATTGACTTGGCTGTCACCGAATACTTGATTTGATGTGGGGGTGAGAATTTTCATTTCAGGCGGCGTCACATCATACTCATTCCGTACCCAAGCGAGATCGATAATATCGATGGTCTTGTCTTGATTGAGATCATAGACCGATGCGAAACAGTCTTCCCCTGTGGTGCAGTTCCAAATGGAGGCGATTTGGGCTAAATCGGCCGTGTTGATATCGGTGTCGCAATTGAAATCGAGGGTGTAACAATTATCATCCCCTGCCCGTGTGTCTGGCGCAATGGATAGGCGTGGTTTTTCAGCCGTGGGCTGATAGGCTGGCTCCAAAACTGAGGTGTCGGTTAACGCTTGACGGGCGATTTGTTGGGTGGAGATATGAGGGAGAAAGATGAGAAAGCTTTCTGTGCCGATTAAAATCGATTGGGTGTCCGCTTGTACATTTAGGGTGCTTGGCGGGGCGTTCAGGTCAGTTAGCTTGATGTTACTTACTGAGATATCGGCTTGGCCATTGGCGATGCCTGCTAGTTGAAAGGTGGCTAAACGGCCGTCTAAGCTACTACCGCTACCGGTCCCGCTTTGAATACAGGCGAGGCGGACTCCATTGGCCAGCAGGGCTCGTTGGGGGCAAATGACCTCATCGCTGGCGGCCGCAAAGTAAGTATCTGGCTCGGCCGTGATCAGTTGTAGGATTGATTCATCAAATAACAAATCAAATTGAAAGGCTGAGATCGGTTGATCGAGGTTGATGAGATTGACGCTGACATCAACTGTGTCATTTAAGCCAAGCGCCATGCTTGATGTCGTAATTTCTAGTTGAGGCGTATTGCTGGTAATAGCAGGGGCAGCAACGCTTAGATTATTGGCTATGGGATTTTGAGAAGGTTGAGGTGTTTTCTCTTGCTCGCGGGGGAGGTTTCTAAAGCCGGTGTGGGCGATTAAGCTGAGTAAGATGAGGGCTAAAAACGACAGATTTGATTTGGTAATGCTCATGATTCTCTCTCTCATTTTAAGATGAGGACTAATAACGACCGTTTGATGTGAATGTGCTGAGATTGATATGCTTGAAAAGTGGATCGCCAAATATTTGGCAAGATTTGATATAAACGGAATGAAATGTCTGCGCGAATGATAATGGCCCGAAGGTCGATTGATCTCGACTTTCGGGCTAGTCACGCAAAACCGGATTAGCGGGTCAAAAATGGTAGATACAGCGGGTAATTTGTGGTTGGTGCGGTGGTCACTTCGATATAACTGACCTTTGTTTCAGTGTCATTACCGGTGGGATTAGAGACGGTCAGTGATACGGTATATGTGCCGGCCTTCGTATAAATATGGGTGGGATGCTGGCTGGTCGAACTGCTGCCATCGCCGAAGCTCCAAGACCAGCTAGTTGCATCGGCCGATTGGTCCACAAAGCGAACGGCGAGTGGCGAGTCGCCGACCTGTCCATCGCTGGTAAAGTCGGCCGTGGGCAGAGGGGGCGGTGGTGCGACGACAACGATATAGCCCGTTTTTGTTTCAACATCGCTACCACCTGCATTGGATACGGTGAGTGACACGGTGTAATTGCCCGCTTCCGTATAGATATGGGTGGGGTTTTGGCTGGCTGAGCTGTTGCCGTCACCAAATGTCCAATTCCAGCTTGTGGCACCTGTTGACAGATCGCTAAAATTAACGCTGAGGGGGGCGATACCGCTTTGTGAATTGGAGGAAAAGTCGGCCGTTGGGGCATTCGGAGTGACCGTGACAGACTCAATTCCACCACTAAACACATCATTACCGTTACGATCTTGGCTTGATACACGATAGTAATAGGTCGTGTTGACCGTCACATCAGGAATTACCATTGTGTGGCTTTGGGTATAACGGTTATTGGTAATTTCTTGATCCAGATTACCTATATCGGTGCCATATAGAACACGGCCGGTCGCGAATTCATTGGTCTGCCAGCTAATGGTGACCGAGCTGCCTCCTCCGGTTGTGGTGGCTTGGAGCTGGCTAATTTGTGGGGGCGTGGCATCAACGATAATTTGTGAAGGGTAGTTGAGGACAACCACTTGCCGAGAGGCATCGGCGTGGCGAATATAGACACGGTCGGCGACTTGATTGAGCGCGGTGGTGAACGCATTGCTGGGTTTTGTGAGAGTCAGGTAGCGGTTGGCATCAAGATAGGTGAAAATGGGACGTGGCGCGGCCGTGTCTAGAGCGGCCGTCATATCACCCGATAGCGGTTCTAGTGAAATAAACCGACTTCCATCGGCGTACACCTTGATAATGCGGGCTGTGGCTTGGCTGAGTAGCGTCAACAGTGAACCCGATTGCGTAGTGGTTTCGCAACGCACTGCATCGGCATCGGTGACCGTAATGCCGCTGGTGTCACATGTGGCCGCTATATTGGCGAAGCCACTTCTCACAACCATTGATAAGCCCAAGAATGCAGCCACGATCAATGAGATAGTGATGGTATATCTTGGTTTCATTCATTCACCTCATAAACCAGTGCTAATCCGATATGAGCGGACTCATTCCAATAGAAACTATCGCTCGCATTAACCTGAACAAGATGGTCTGTATTTGGCCCTAATTGAGATGCGGTTAATGTTCCATTGACTATATTGAACCCTGTCGAACTAATGCCTTGAATTTCAGTCCCATTTAAATAAAAGCCTGCATAAAAATAATAATCATCATTTTCGGCGAGAGACCAACTTCGTTCAAAATAGCCATATGATGCAGGCAAATTGATGTTAAAACTGCCCCAACCACCATCTGAGACCGTTTCCACAACCATTAACAGATGTGTCGCATTTGGGTAGCTAAAATGGTAGTAGGAAAACTCTGAGGTTGCGGTGCCCACAGTCGATGCAACGCTACTAAGAAGCGTGTCTAACTTGGTGGGGATCGCATTGCCGCCGGTGTATGCGTACCAGTCAAAGATGCGGCTGGTTGGCTCAGAGTCGTCATAGTAGGCCAACACATAGCCATCTTTGTGAATATAGACATGCATATCATGGTCTTCCCCATAAGTCGATACTTGGACGGAGCCAAGGATATAGTCGGCCGTTTCCGTTTCGATGGTGCGGTAAATTGAACGGGCGGTAAGTAGATCGATCGGCTGTTGGGCATCGAAATAGGCGGCGATGCCCGCTTCATTTTGGATTGTGGTGGCGACTGCGTCGATATCGGCCGTATCACCCGCGATGAATTCCGGCTTAAGCAAAACAATTTCGGGACTCGCTTCGCTGACAGACGTAGCAAATGCTTGGTAGCTGATCGCGCCGATAAGGGCAATGACCAATAATGACAACAAGAGGTAATAAGGTGTTTTTTTCATTTTGTTCTCCTATGGGTTTGAAAGAAGGGTAAAGCGCTAAGGTTTATAAAGATTCCAGCAAGAAATAGCGGAGGAGCAGAATAAAGTTGGCGGTTCCGATACGTTCTGGAGTGCGCGGTTTGCCGAGGTAGATGTAGTAAAAGAACCCTGCGCTAGAGATACCTGCCAAATAGATTAGACAGGTATAAATCACAGTCCCGAGCGGGGTCGAAAAAAATGTTGGCGAGGCCGTTTGCCACTGTGGAATGAGATTGTCGAGATACGAGACCATGCTCATGGGCAAGATGAACACCATCGGGCGTAGTAGTGATACCGGTAAAACTAGCGAGTTGTTTATGCTCATTCTGGAAACCTCCTCTTACTTCTGATGTGGGCGATTTGTTTAGAACCGGCCGTTTTTAGCCGTGTTACTTATATAGACCAGTGAATGGCGCGAGAGGTTAAAAAATTGGGTCAATCAATTTGATTTTGGTAGCTTTTGCTTTCCTTGATGGACTAAAATACGGCGATAAATGTGGTAGTTGGTGTAGACCATCGCCGGAATGGCGAACCAACCGATGACAGGTAATGGTTGAAAGAGCAAGATAAACAGATTGAGCATCCGCACCCCCCAACGGGTACGACAGCCGATGGTGCGCGGTACATAGCGGCGCAAGCTGGCGATCAAGCTAATCCGGTAGTAAAGCAGACCCGGAAGAATGCCGAGAACTGGGATGAAGCTGAACAAGCCACTGATGAGTAGGGTTTGGGGCATTTCTTTGTCCAGCTGACTTAAATATGCGTGTAAATCGGTGCGATCTTCAAATGGTGCGGCTTGGCATGTGGGGCATGTTTGGCACACGCTGCGCAAGGGAAGTTTGGTGGCACAGGTGTGGCACCGTTTCTTGGTCAATAATTGATGTTTGTGCTGCTGACGATCTTGCACCGGTTTGTCGGTCATTTGGCCGAGCCAGCCAATTTGCAACACGTGATCCCGCTTATGACCACACACATGACATTGCAACGCCATAGGCAACAGCTTCGCTTCGCAGTGTGAACAGGGTTTGCGGCTGGCTTGCTCTTTTTCTTCCATTCGTTTTTGCCAGCGACGTGCCAGCGCATAGACGATGAGATAGCCGATCAAGGCCAAAATCGGGACAAAGACAACGAGGGCCACACCGAAGCCAACGCCGAAGCTCTCGATATAGTGGATAAATCCTTGGATGCCGAGATCATCATCTTCATCGAATTCGTTGATAAAGGTCATAAAAGAATTGCGGACGAGGCTGATATACCAGGTGATTGCAGCTGTGATGGTCGACCAGATGCCACTGAAAATGGAGGTGACGGTAAACCCACCATCGCTCTCGACGGCCGCACCGGTTGTAGCGACGAGAAAGGATGCGGTTTCGGGATCTACGAGCGACATGGAGATGCTGAGAGAGATGCCGGATTTTAGCCAGCTATCGAATTGATCGAACCAGAGACGAATGTCGGGGTCGTGCCGGGCGATGAATTCTAAGGCGGCGAGTGCGCCGAGTAGGCCGATGACGTTGGGTTGGATGAACCATGTCGGTGTGTCTAGATATGCAGGGAAACGGGAGGCTGTGAGTGAGAGGAGTAGGCAGGCGAGAAACGGCCGTGTGCCTAATAGCGGGGTGAGTAAGAGGGTTTTGAATAGGTCGATGATGATATTCATGTGACTTTCTCCTTTGGCTTAACGGTTGCTTTTGTTCATAAAGGTCAGACCAAAACCACCAGTGAGTCCTCCCCAGATGGTGGAAAAGAAGGGGAAAATGACGGTGAGTAATTGCAAATTGGGGATATCGGGGTAGTAGTAAGTGATGGCGAGCAGAAGCGTGCTGACGGCCGTTCCCCAGAGTAAACATAGGGGGGCTGCAACGAGCAGGCCGGGTAAGATGACGAGTAAGCAAATCACGGCGATGATGGCGAGGCCAACCCCGATCAGCAGGAAGAGGGTCTGCCAAACCGTGAAGCCGCTCACAATGGCGTAACCGAGTCCGCTGATGCCTCCGCCAAAGCCGATAACGCGAATGAGGACCCAGCTGATCGATCGCCATGTTTTTAGGATGGTTTGCCAGCGCTCTGTGGGGGCGATGCGGCGTAGTGGCATGTATGTGGGGCCGATGGCCAATCCGGTGAGGAAGATTAAGCCACCGATAAAGAACAGGTTGAGTATGACTTCTAGGAAACCGCCGCCGCCACTTGAACTGGAGGTGTACGTGGGGGTGTGGCTTTCTGCATGGCGCTGGGTACGCATTGCGTTGTCGTGTTCGGCGAGGGCTTGTTGATGGGCGTTGTATTTGAACAACTCGCTTGAGGTGAGTTCGTGGTAGCTTTTGTCCATGTAGTGTTTGGTCATGATGGGTTCTCCTTTGTTGTTGATGACGGCCGTTGACTCGGCCGTTTGGCGATTAATGAACGCAGTCTGTGTCTAAAACAGGTGCCAAATGTTGCTGAATTAAGGGTGGTTCAGAACTGTCGGTTACTTGTTAAGACGGGGAGGATAGGCAAAAGGTTAAGAAATTAGTGGCAAATTGGTGAAGATTGCATGGTAAACAGCACTGAGTAGATGAGCAGAGAGAGGTCATGAGGACTTGTCATCATTTCTCTAATGGGCACCTGAGATTTGCGAAGCAAATTGCACACCCTTCGTAGCTTTTTCGGCGGCAAAGCCGCCGAAAAAGCTACTTTAAACCACCCCGTTTTGCTGCAGGCGGGCAAAACGGGGTGAGAAGGGGAGCGGCCTCTTAAATTGGGTGAGTGTCTGGTAGAGAAGTCATCATATAAAGAAGTCCATGATAACGGTTACCATGTAGAAGGAGTTGCTTAAGGCTTATCATTTTGTGGCGGTTGAACAAAAACATCGTTAAGATTAGTGGATGAGAAACAGTAAGAGTGCAGCCGTATAAATACGGTGAAAAAATATTGCAAGCTTGCTTACGATTGAGGTGTGAGACATCATGGAACCAGAATTTTCTTTTTCGAGCTCCGATGAAATTGGTGCGCTAAAGGAAGAAATTAGAGACGGCCCCCCTTATGGGAGATATGTAGCAGCGTTTTGGATCTATCTTTATGTACGGGCACGTAAATACGCTCATGCGAACCACCGACCCGATCTAGCCACTGATACAACTGAAAATGCTTATCATCGATTGGTTACTCGCGCTGCAGTACTACGGTATGAGGGTCTAGGCTCTTTTGAAGGGTACTGTCGTAAAAATATTCATTGGGGATTTATTGATGCGATCAACAAAGATAATGATGGTGGTGATGAGTTACCCGATGATGAAAGAGGGGTGGACAAAAATAAACTGGATCAGCAAAGAAGGTCCCTAGAATCAAGGCGATTTCGTGAGCAATACGCTCTTTGCCGTGATCGTCTGTCAAAGCGTGAAGCACAAGTTGTTGATCTCGAGTTAGATGGTCTGACACCCTCTCAAATCGCGGATGAGTTAAACATCAGGCGCAATACAGTTTCTGTAACCAGAAGGAACGCTTGTAAAAAACTAAAACCTTGTTTTAGTGGTGATGATTCTGAATCTTCCTCAAATTTTTAACTTTTTCGGCAAAACCTCTGTCTTATAGGTAGGTGTAACAAAAATGGATGATCAATCAATCATAAACAGGCTGGAACGGATGATCGCAACGGCCGAAGATGAGGCGATTCATTGCAATGAAGCTAGTGACATAATTATGCAGTGTGAGGCAGCGCAGTTGTCTGAGGCGGAAATGGCTCAGACATATCCTCTACTTGCCCAACATTTGCTGATTTGTCCAGATTGCCAGATGGAATATCAGGGCATGATGAATATGATGCGTTGGGAAGCGGCTGGAAATGAACTCCCAGACAGCGTTGTTCCCCCGCGCCCGATCGCTACGAATCCTATGAGTCGCTTTTTACAAAAAGTAACTGATACGCTTGAAGTGATGTTTACCGGTTTTCCGCTACAGGGTGTGACACCGGTTGTGCGTAGCGGGAAACGTGGACAGGTCAAGAAATATAAGTCAGTCAAGCTCACGCTTGAGGCTGAAGACATTCGAGTAGATTTGTCCTTGCGGGTCACACAACAAAAAGAGCGGTTTGAATTACGTGCAATGATTATCCCCAAGGCAAAAGCCGATTTAGAAGGATTGCTTGTTGATCTAGAAATGGCGGATGCCCATAGACTCGTTGATCAGGTGGAAAGCTCCAAATATGGTGATGTCACCTTTGCTAACTTGTCCTCTGGGAAATATACGATGCGCTGGCAAATGGAGAAACGCGAGTTTGTTGTCACGCAAATAGAGATTCCTGCTATTACAGATTAATCTGATCATTCATTTGAGATTTACGCCATACGTCAGCGACGTACCAGATTATTCATCTTAGTTTGTGCGGGTTATACAGTTTGTTTCGCTGTTTAATGTTGCTTGTTGACCTGTCTTGGTGGAGGATATCTCATGAATGGGAAATATTATTTAACTGTTGTGTGGTGGCTACTTTTACCCCAGAGTGTAGAAACACAAAAGCTAAATCGTAAATTGCTTCGACTTTTTTCGTTGCTGTTTGTTTCGATTGCTGCGGGTTTGAGCCTACATGTTTCTATTGCCTCGGCCGCTATGCCAGAGTCTGACTCATTTAATACGATTGGGGCAAACTGTGGCAATGGCGAGCGCTTACAAGAGACGACGCTTTGTGTTCATGGCATTGTTTGGTTTGATTCACAAGAGGCTGGAGCGACGGCTCAAAACGGGGTAACAGTAACCATTTCGACGAATGGCGTGACGGTGACAGATACTACCTATGTGCATGCGGGTCAAGCACTTCCTACATATGGTATTGATATTAGTGGTTTACAGCCGGAATTTTTAGAGCCGATTACGATCACGGTCGACTTAGGCGAGCAACACATCACGCGAATCGTCCCTTTTTATCCCGCATTTGATACTTTGAGCCAAGAGGTTAATTTTTGGGTACCGGCCGCAGGGAGCCTGAATCCGGCCGGCCGGATTTGGGGAACAGTCACAGATTTTGTTACAGGACGGCCAGTTAGCGAAGCCCTTGTCACGTTGACCCTATCCAATGGGCAGATTATTACTGACACCACTGTGTGGTCCCAAGTCGCTCAATCCCCCATTTATGAATTTGGGGATTTAAATTTAGAGGCTGGAGATGTGGTCACATTGACTGCCTCGTATAATGATTTTATAGAGGAACGATTGATTGTGCTGGGTGATGCACCCATTCAGCAGAGCTTTGTTTTAGGCTGGAAATGTCAGGGGTTCGATCCCCTACCACGCACAACACCAGGGATAGGTGGAGACCGCTTGCCGCGCACAACACCGGGGATAGGTGGTGATCGTTTACCTGATGTGGCGTGTATTTGGGGATTCATTAAAGTGGATACTATTGAGATAGAGGGAGTAACCTTGCAGCTATTTCTAGAGGGGGAATTGATTGGGGAAACCAAAACCCGCGTTTACCGGCATGAAAAGGTCGCACGGTATGCGATTCCTGTTAAGGGAGTGTCTAATTATGATGATGTCAATTTAGAAATTGTGGCGGCGTATGGGGGGCAGATAGAATCTGAATCGCTTAACCTTACGTTAGATGCCGGTTGGCACCAGCAAATTGATTTGGATATGTATGTGAATACGCACAGCCTAAACAATGTTTTGAGTTCTTTCACCGTTAATGACATGGAATGGCATGATGGCTACCTGTGGCTGGCGACCTCGAATAATGGCGTAGTACGCTCTGATGGGACCAACTCTTTCACACAGTGGGGAGTGGAGGATGGATTACCACAAAATTCTATTCGAGGTGTTGAAATTACTGATGATGGGACTGTGTGGGTGGTATCTACACGCTATTCTTTTTCCTTTCTACGGCCCGGAGAAAAGGAATGGGAAACTATTGTGACCCCCTCGGTCACCTCCTCTTATTGGTCAGGTGATTTTCGAATATCGCCCACCGGACAATATATATATTATATTAGACGCGGTTCATCAGCGAACCAAAATGATCCGATATACGGGGCTTATAGAGAGTATTACATTTATAAATATTATGTGCAATTGGGAATATGGGAGGAAAAATCTTGGAAATTATATACAGATGGGCAACATGCACTGGCTACTGCCGAGTTTGATGACTCAGGGATACTATGGACCGCAGTTTTTGAACCAAACATAGAGCCTAATTTTGTGAACAATGGATATAACTATCGGATTCGGATTTTTGGGGTTGATATAGATAATCACACGGGAAGTCAAATTGATTCAACTGTAAATAATCATCATGTCCATTATCTCAATTGGTCTGACGATTATTATCTTGCAAGTCCATTTGGGACCTACATGAGAACTAATGGCCACGAATTTCTCCTTTTCGGACTTGGATATGTTTGGCACGCGCCTCCTTATGGGGGTTGGTTTAATTATCCCGTTTCATCTGATTTCTATGATTCAGCTTTTGATGATAAAGGTGAAAATTGGGTTTTAAGGTATGATCAAGTCTTTACTTTTGGTTCTGGCCATTTTTATTTACCCTCATATGCAAACAGCGATTACCCCCAGACGGGTAATAAACGAATCGTAGTAGGGGGTGGAAATGTTTATGTCGATATCGGGAATGGAAGAATTACCAGTTACAATATTGAACAAGCAGAGGTAAATGAATATAAGCTTGCAGAGATGACGGGTAAGAATGTGGGTGCTGTGCAGGTGAATTCTACTGACACTATTTGGAATTTCTCGCAGAGGCTTGACACTGGTCGTGCCCAGTTGGTTAGTCATCAGCCATTCAATAACGCATGGGAGATTATTGATTGTCCAACTTGTGCGGCATCTCTTGTTACTAATTCTGCTATAGATAAGAATGATAGTATTTGGGGGCTAGATGCATATGGAATTATTCGCTATTCTCCTGTGATGACCACGGCCGTCTATTCCTACTTCCATCAACTTCCTCTATCCACTACATTCACAACCCTCACCAACGATAGCGATGGAGACATATGGCTGACCAATAACACCCTCATCCAGCACAACCCGTTGGATGAAAGCTGGCAAGTCTTTACCCCCACCGCTTCGATCGCTTTGACCAATACTTTTCATACAAGCGCGGCCGATACACAAAACAATATTTGGCTTGGCAATGACAATGGGTTAGCCCGGTTTAAACCTGAAACTGAAACTTGGACACACTGGCACAGTGGCAATTCACCGTTGCCGCGCAATACGATTAATGTCGTTGAGCCGGCTGCGGATCAAATCGTGTGGCTAGCCACCAGTCAAGAATTGGTTCATTTTGATGTCACGGCCGGTCAGTGGATTAGCTTCACCACGCAAAATTCAAATTTGCAACACTCTAATATCAAAAGCTTGTCAGCCACCAATGATGGTGGGCTATGGATCGCGTATGACAATAACTACGGCCTGTCTTACTTTGATTTTGATACCAACTATTGGAAACATTTTACCGATGCGACCGGCTTGACGAGTAACAAGCTTTATGATTTAGCGGTTGCCTCAGATAACTCCGTTTGGATCGGGGCGGATAGCGGGGTATCTCATTTGTTTGTCCCAAAGCCTCAAGGGGATATCGGTGTAACCCTATCTGGGCCGGAGCGTTTGGCGGGCACGAAACCATTTACGCTTACACTGGGTGTGACCAATCTTGGCTCTACAGAAGCACCCACCGTGGTAACCATAACACTGCCTGTTGATGCGGTTCAATATCAAACAACGCTTACCGCCACAGAAATTGCGCCAGCGGTTTGGGATTTTGGCCGATTAGCGCCAAGTGAAGGTGTAACATGGACTATGTGGATTACCCCCACTGCGCCGTGGCCAGTTGGCGAAGCTATTTCTACGACCCTATTGGCACGAACCTCGTCCGCTGAATCCTTCCTAAGCAATAACTTTGCCGATATTGAGACACTAATCCTTGACCCAGAACGAGCCGATGTCGGGATCAATCTGAGCGCCCCCCCTTTGCTTGTACCTGGTTCCTTGGTGACATACACCTTGTACTTTGGCAATGGCGGTGGATTAACGGCCGCCAATACAACGATTGAAATATCGTTCCCATCTGAACTCACTCCAATTGGATATTCTCAACAATCAAGTTTGTCAATCGGCGATTTGACCGCAGAGCTTGCTGCCGAATCGCTCGATATACCCGTTCTGGTAGGGATGGGGCCA
This sequence comes from Anaerolineales bacterium, assembly GCA_011524645.1. Lineage (GTDB taxonomy): Bacteria > Chloroflexota > Anaerolineae > Promineifilales > Promineifilaceae > WTJY01. The sequence continues at coordinate 20,961 of WTJY01000215.1, forward strand.
CTACCAGAGATGTTGTCGGTTACAGCGGTGATTACATCATCTACCCCAGATAGCGATGCCCGCAATGATCAATCAATCTTAACGACGCTTACCGCCTTAGATGATAGCAAAACCCTTTTTGTGACGGCCCAAGATCGTGCGGTTACTCATTGGGGGCCATCTGATGTATTTAATCAACTGAATACATTAGCTTTACATGATAAGGTGCAGGGGAGTATTTTAGATGTAACACGAGATGCGGAGATATCGGCCGCATTTGATCACTGGGATGCCAATCCGCTGAGTATTGATGCGGCGAACCAAGTAAGCCACGAAATTAAACGATTAATCGAACAATATCTGATTGATTACCCTAATTTGGAGTATGTGGTGCTCGTGGGTGGCGATGACATTATTCCATTCTATCGGATTAAAGATCTTAGCTATATTAGCCCTGAAAGTGTTTATTATCCTTCGAACCAAGCCTTAAATCTTTCTCGAACAGGGGTGGCATTGCGTACGGATTATTTCTTGAGCGACGATTTTTATGTTGACCGTGAGCCGGAACTCGCGAGTCGACCTGATAAGGAGCGGACAATTTACTTACCAGATTTTGCGCTCGGCCGTTTGGTTGAAACGCCAGAGCAAATTGTACAGGTGATTGCAGCATTTATTGAGAATAATGGCGAAGTTACTATAGATCGAGCTTTAGTTGGCGCAGATGCATTTCTGGCGGATGATTTGCAGCAAGATGTTTGTGACTTAGTGCGAACTGTTGGTTTAGCGGCCGACTGTACGAGCGATCCGGCCGAGCTCAAAGAATGGTTTACGACACATAACTATAACTTTATGCTTTTCGCTTTACATGCGGACCATCAGGTTATGGGCCCTTTCCTTGAGGATATTCATGCTCAAGATTTTCTAAACGGGGTATCCTCAATCCATCAATCCGTCGTTACCTCAATTGGCTGTCACGCAGGCTTGAATGTGCCAGAGAGTGAGATAGATTTTGCGGAAACGATTCAAGGCTTGGGGGGAAGTTACATCGCTCCTACCGCCTATGCATATGCAGTTTCCTTTGATCCTTCTGAAAAAACAATCGGTTATTCGGAGGAATGGAGTCAAGCCCTAACGCAACGTTTGTTGAGTAATGGAAGTCTTATAACATTGGGTCAAGCTGTAATGGATACCAAACTCGATTATTATTTCCGAAATTCCGCTTTGTTTGATGCACTTGACGAAAAAGTGTTGCAGTCAATGACCTTGTATGGATTGCCGATGACCGAAATACACACCGGATATGATATGGGCTTCTCCGATACATCATCCTCTACCGCTGTCGTTGAAACAACCTTCGCCGAGGATGCTGGATCACATACAGTTGAGACATTAGCATTGACCGATCTGTCACCCTCGGTTGTGTTGACGTATCAATATGGTACCGTGTTAGATTATGGGACCTCTTACTATGTCAACCACGGCTCACCCATTCAGCCCTATATGCAGGTTCCGCTTGAAAACTCGTATGGGGACCAAACTGTGCGCTCGATTCGAATTAAGCGAGCTGTTTATGATACGTATCCTGACTTTGATCCCATCATTGCTCAAGCTTGGCCGTTTAGTCAATTGGCGACGATTACTGAAACTGCGATTTATGAGCCACCGGCCGGTTTTAGCGGCCGTGATCATGATATTTTTGCGACACTCGCCCAGTTTGATGGATTGCCAGAAACACAGATAGATGATCAGTCCGCTATAAATCTCCTACTGGGTATTTACGATGGCAACGCGCAAGCAGAGTTCGCACTAAGAGAGATTGAACTAGATGTTTTACATAGCAGTAGTTCTGATATCACACCACCCGAGATTTTATCTGTTACGTCGCGTGTATTGCCGGATGATCGCGTAGAAGTAACTGTTTCGGCACAGGATAACGATGGTTTAGAGAGTGGGCAATTGCTCTATGATACCGGTGTAATACTGGATGTTGTAACACTGTATCCATTAACGACTGATCAACAGTTGTGGCGAGCATATCTCCCCTCAACCGCACAGCTGGTTCATGTACAGATATTCGATGGCGGCTATAACCAAGCTAGTCAAATATATGAGGTGGCCGATATGCGTCAAGAAGCAGAGCAAACTGATTTTGATTTTTCAGCAACTTATTCTGGGGGTGAAGTAGATTTTGATTTGAATTATTCGGTTGTAGGATGTGAATATCAAATATATCGTAGTACTTCACCATATGGAAGGTATCAACTTTGGCAATCAAATTTGACATTATGGGCATCTACAGATTCGTTAGTCTATGATCACCAATTTTATTTCGCTCGCGCTGTCAATTGTGGTAGCAATAAAACATATGTATCGGCTGAGATCGGTTTGTTCTCATTTGTTTTAGAGAGCGGGGAGTAAGACAGATTACCATGGATTTAGAAGAAGAATTTACACAAACTCGGATTCGAGCTGTAAAAATGGCTCAGTATGGTAAAGGGGAAGAGGCTCTAAATTTATTAGATAGGGCTGAGGCTCGTATATATCAAATGCAACTAAGTCGAGATTTGCTAGGCATTGTATGGTATGGCCGATCGGCCGTCTATTCGATTTATGAGCAATTTTTACTGAGCTTAGACGCGGCTTACATTGCTGAACATATTTATACACAGCATAAAAAAATGTTACAAGCAGCATTGGTCCACCAATTATCAATTAATAATTTGGGAATGTTGTATCAAATTGATGAGGCATTAAATCTTGCCAATAAAATTCGTAAAGCATTTTTATTGTACAAAGATGTCATGGGCCAAGAGTATGAGATTTGCTTAGCTACTACATATGCGAATGAGGGAAAAGCCTTGATACGTGCTGAAAGGTTCACAATGGCTCTTGAAAGAATTGGTGCGGCGTATAACATTTTTGCTCGTTTAAAGATCCTTCCAGCTGAAGAAGCTTACTGCCTGAATGATATGGGCTTTGCGGCCGAATGTCTTGAATTATATGATGATGCTGATAACTACTATCAAAAAGGACTTGAAATTTTTGTTGAACTAAATTCTATGTTTGCCAGTAAACCTTGGATGAATCTGGCTTTTTTAGAAACAAAACGCAGCGATTTTGGGAAAGCGTTGGCTTATATTGATGCGACTAAATTATGGTTGGCGAAGTTCGAGGACCCTTATGAAGAAGGTGTGTTGGCTTTGGCAGAAGGAAAGATACGTTTCCTTTTAGGTCAACATGAGATGGTGCAAGTACTACTCAAAAATGAGATCGTACAGTTTGATCAAAAACAAGATTGGCGCGAATTGGCCGAAGCGGCCGTTTTACTAGCCCAATCCTATATTCATCAAAAAGATTATGAAGAAGGGTTAAGTTGGCTAGACAACGCATATAAAGCAACAGAAACACAAGATGCACCTTTGCTAAAAGCGGATATCGAATTGAGGAAAGGGCATGTGTATTACAATTTAAAAGCTTTTCCTGAAGCGATTGATGCGGCCGAGCAAGCGTTAAATGAATTTCAAGAACATCACTTAAATCATCGTATCGCTCAAGCTCATACACTTATAGGGTTGGCGTTAGTCGCCTCTCCATCAGACCGTGCCTTTTCGCATTTTCAGCAGGCGCTGAGCTTAGCAGAAGGTGTGTCGCCCGATTTATGTGCAAGCTGTTATCATGGCTTAGGCAAACTGCATAGCCACCGAAATGATTGGTTCTTAGCTCAAGGATTTTATGAAAAAGCGATCAATCTACAACAGACCTTAAGGAGACAGTTTTCTGCACACGAAAATCAGGCGGGGTATGCGGCCGGATATTTGGACCTTTTCTCTGAGTTTTTTGTCGTGCTCCATGCGTTACAGGCAACTGGCCAGCAAATTTTTTCTTGGGTAAATCGATTAAATGCTAGAGCTCTCGCAGATTTGTTGCGCAAACAGCCTGCGGCTGGAACGGGTGCACAAGACATAGTTGATCGCTTGTTGCAACAAAGATCGCAGATTCAGCACAAGCTAGATATCCATTTGGCACAACATTTCACAGCTTATCATGATTTTGTACCTGTTGTTGAGCAGCAGAGTCATTCGATCAATCTATATGATCAAAAACTAAAAGACCTAAAAATGGAACTGCAGCAGATAAATCAGCAAATTCAACGTCAACAAGCGCCTCAGTTTGATTGGTATGATGGATTTGCTGATTCGATCATTTATCTTCCTGATTTGTTAGACAGCGATACGCTATTGATTTCGTATTACAATGCAGGTGGTGATCTTTATGCGTTAACGGCCACGCATGAAAGCGTAAAGACCCATTACTGTAATCAGTCGCTACAGGGAGTCGAAGAGCATTGGCAAAATAGTGTTGAGTATTTGCAAGACCCTGATGATGAGTACGACGCACAACGCCGTTTGAGCCAATTATGGGAACAACTGATCGATCCGATACAGCATCGAATGGTAGGTAAAAGACGATTAATGATTATACCTACACAGGGTTTATTCAATATCCCATTTTCCTGTTTATTTGACCCCAACTGCGAAGAATATATGATACAAAATTGGGAGATTCAAACCATTCCAAGCATTGACATTTTGACAATATGTCATTCCCGGGCTTTGGCCAAGGGGGTGCCATTGTTCGCAGGGTATGCGGGTCAATCTGATGCAGATGACTACTTGCCCGCAGTTAAAGATGAAATATCAAATCTCACACAGTTGTTTTCGATCAATGATGAGCTTTTAGATGATGCTTTAACTGCGAAAAAAGTATTTGAAATGGGGGCAGGTAGATCTGTCATTCATTTAGCGGGTCATATCTACTACGATGAAGATGATCCGCTGTTGTCAGGCATGCCTCTCGCTGATGAGTCATGGCTACGTGCCTCAGATCTATATTTACATTATGAGGTGTTTAACGGGTCATGTATCGTCTTGAGTGGGTGTGAGTCTGGACGTAGCGATGCGCTTGGTGGTGATGTGTTGGGGCTACTGAGTGCATTTTTATATGCAGGTGCAAAAGCTGTCGTTGCTGGGCTTTGGAAAGTAGATGATGAGGCGACCTCACTTCTGATGATGGCTTTTTACAAGGGCTTGAAACAAGGTATGAAGTTAAGTGAAGCATTGAGCTACGCGCAACTGGTTGTTTTTCACGACACACGATTTACTCACCCTTACTATTGGGGTGCCTTTCAAGTTCTTGGAGATGATTTTGCATTGCTTATATCTAAGTAGGACGACTATAGGATCGTTTTCCCAAAGTCATTTCTTACCAGTGCAAAAACGCACCACACACAGTGCAGTGCAAATACTTACATCACACAACTGTAGGGGCCAACTTTACAGGGCACTAAGCCCTTTTTTACAGGGCACTTGAGGGTTATTTATGTTTCATTTGACTACACATTATTCTTTAGTTTTCCCTAATCGATCGTTCTAATCGACCGAAAAAATGTTGTTTTTA
>WTJY01000246.1 GCA_011524645.1 Anaerolineales bacterium
GACTGTTTTTGAATGATTTACGCTTATCCCACCAAATTCGGCAGTATCAGCAAAAAAATATTATTGAACGGCTAGGATAGATTTCTCACTTACCGGCATTTAGTTTATCCACTACTATTCGCCATCTGTTTACAACAGAACTCAATTGTAAAATTGTCAATCTGTAAATGGTTACTTTGCAACTAAATCGATATCAAACATATGCACATCTTTTCACGAATCACCCTAATTATTGGCATCATTATTTCCAGCATGTTTATCGTCACGCGTATTCTCGCAGAGGCACACTCATTGACAGACGTACAGAATGTCTCACAACTCCCCGTGTTTGTAACCGGTGGTGTAGATAGGATTACACTGGAAGCGGAAGATGTTGAAAGACAGTTACAAGGTTTACCTCAACGGTATGCACTCCCCATTGATGTTGATATTACCCCACGCAATTCGGGGGAATGGGCATCCATTGACGGTCAAGATGTTTGGCGTTTACGCATCAAATCTCCTGATGCACACTCAATCAGTTTTGGCTTTACGGCGTATAATATGCCCCCATCTGGTAGCCTGACCATGTCATCATTAGACGGCACGTTGGTTCGCGGACCATTTACAGCTTCAGACAATGATGCACACGGCCAATACTGGACACCACTTTTACAAAGCGACCATCTATTGCTAGAGCTACGGATCGATCCGGCCGAACGAGACAAACTAGAGTTAACGTTGGGTCGAATTTTACATGGCTATAAACCATTAAAGGCGACAATCAACCGAAACGCATCCGCTTCTGGCTCTTGTAATCTTGATGTGGTTTGTGGCGCATCTGATGGGTTTCCTGAAGTTGATCCGTTTCGTGACCAAATTCGCTCTGTTGCCGTCATCGGTAACGCTGATGGACTGGGCTGTACTGGCGTGCTAGTCAATAATAGTGCCGAAGATTTCACCCCCTACTTCATGACGGCCGATCACTGTGGCTTCACAGACACGGTCAAAGCGGCCGCCTTGGTTGTTTACTGGGATTTTGAAAACAGCACCTGTCGTCCCCCCGACAGTACAGAAGCCGGTGGTCTAGGTGATGGCTCGTTGACCATTTACAATTCTGGAGCCTATTTTCGTGCAACCCATTCCCCCTCAGACATGACACTCCTCGAATTAGATGACCCAGTTCCCGCCGCTGCCAATGCCTATTATGCAGGCTGGGACTCAACAGATGCGGCAACTTTAGGCGCAATCGGTATCCACCATCCTAATTCGGAAGAAAAGCGAATCAGTATTGAAAATGATCCGACAACGCTCCTCAATTGGGGAACCGATTCCTCAAATCCGATACTGACACACATTCGAGTAGGTGATTGGGATATTGGTACAACAGAGGGGGGATCATCTGGTTCACCTTTGTTTAGTCCAGAAGGGTTGCTGCTTGGCGTTTTAGAAGGAGGTGGCGCTGCCTGTGGCAACGATGAAGCGGAGTATTACGGCCGTGTCGCCCATACATGGACAGGAGGTGGCGATCCAAGCAGTCGGTTATGTGATTGGCTTGATCCGGGGGGATCATGCACGCTCGGGACAAAACAGACGGGGATGAATGCTCAACTAGAAGGGTCCTTAATTATTGCAAACCCAACAGTCGATGTTGTTGTTACGGAAGTAAGTGGCAACAGCAATGGGCATTATGACCCAGGCGAATCTTATTCTATTCAGGTCACACTCACCAATCATGGAACAGGACCTGCAACAGAAGTTTCCGCAACTCTAGCATCTTCCAATTGTGCCGTAGACATCATCAATCGTTCGATGACATTCCCAGATATTGCACACGGCACATCAACCGCAAGTAACGGCATGTTTACGTTTATTGTCGGTGATGATTGTTGTGGTGTTACGCCTAAGTTCGCCATAACGGTGTCATATGAAAATGGGTTAGGGGAAACGGTGGACTATACATACGATTTTTCATTATTCGTTGGAGAAGTTATCTCAACAGGCAAAATCGTCAAGCAGAGCTATTCAAGTGCAACAGTTGAAATTCCTGATAATGATCGAGATGGTGTAACACTCCCATTAACCATGGTTTCAACTGCAAGAATTGCCGATATTAATTTAGGGATTGATATTACACATTCTTATGTAAGCGATTTACAAGTGGCGATCACCGATCCAAGTGGCATATCTGTGATGGTATTAGACCGGCCGGGCATTCCAGCCACAGAGTTTGGTTGTGCGGACGAAGATAATATCAGTGCCATTTTGGATGACGAAGCGGCGACCCCCGTCGAAGACGAATGTGTTATCGATGGAGACCCTACCATTTCAGGTACGTTTCAACCCAACAGTCCGCTATCCGCATTTGATGGTCAAGCGATTAACGGTCAGTGGCTTGTGACGGTGTTTGATCAAGTTGCAAATGATGCAGGGACAGTAAATGATTTTGAGTTAATTATTGAGGAAGGCATAGTTCAATGCACAGATCACTCACCCACCCATTATAAAATATTTATCCCGATCGCTTTCTGATTACATCGTCTCTGATACTGCCGAATTTGGCAGTATCAGGAAAAAATCTATGTTGCTGGTGTCTCTAAATCGTAATGGCTATGTAAGAAATCTTCGCTACACTCTCTCCAAAAAAGAAACTCATAATCATGATATAACCAAGCCTTATGAATAAAAGAATTTTAGTTGTTGACGATGAACGCTCCGTAGCTGAGGTGATGGGGCTTTATTTAGAGCGAGATGGGTTTAATGTCTCAATCGCTTACGACGGCCGTACCGCTTTAAAATTGGTCCGCGAAGAATCTCCC
>WTJY01000228.1 GCA_011524645.1 Anaerolineales bacterium
CGAGCCAACTGGCTGATTGCCCCAATAATTGAGTTAAGGTATCGTACACATTCGGGTGACTTTTCATTAATCCGCTCCTTTGTTATTCGTATATTGAAGAAGCGTAGTACATTTTTGTATTTTGAAAAGTCATCCGTCATGAGTTTTGTCAGTCAGTCAGCATTTATACCTAAAAATGGCGAAGGTATTGCTAAAGGGTTAATAGTTGTTGAGTCGTGTGCGTAGCTGTTAAAACGGAGTTGGCAGTTTGCCGTAAAGCGCATACTATTTGTGATAACTTTTATGGATAAGGAATTTATAAATGCGAACTCCAGCCGGTAAAGAATGCCGTTTTTATTATGAAAATTTCCATCGTGGCCGTTCTGATCAAGAATGCCGTTTGATTGATGCCAATCTCAATTCTGAAACTTGGCATCCCAATGATTGCCAAGAATGTCCTGTGCCTGCGATTTTGGCGGCCAATAGCGATCCCAATCTCGTATTGGAAGGGGCTGTTAAGAAAGGATTTTTGCGGATGTTCGGCCGTCGAATTGAAGTGAAAGCGTTTTGTAGCAAACACCTCGTAGACGTGGCTGAACCGCGTGTGGGGTGTCCTCAATGCGCCCGTGAAAAACCGGGGATTCAAGATTTGTTTGGTAATATTTAGATAGGGATAGGGAGTGGAGATAGGGTGTAGGCTTCTCTATCCCTATCTTTTGTCCCTGTCATAAAATTTATGCCTTTGAAAGCTGTTCTTTTCGATCTTGATGATACGCTGTTGGGTAATCCGATGGATGCTTTTTTGCCACGCTATATTCCATCAGTTTCTCGCCATGCGGCTAAGTTAATCCCTGATCGGGAGGTCGATTTTACGGCCGCTCTAATCAAGGCGACCCGCGTGATGATGAACAACACAGATCCGGCGTTTACCAATGCGGAGATTTTTTGGCAACGGGTTGAGCATGAGACCGGCATTGATTGGCTGTCTTTGGGGGCTTTGGATCATATGGAGGGGTATTACACGGCCGAATATGAGACGATCCAAGAGGTAACATACGTGAAAACGGTGGCGGTCGAGATGATTAACTGGGTTCAGGATCAGGGATGGCAGGTGGTGATTGCGACCAATCCGCTTTATCCCCGTGTGGCGATTGAATCCCGTCTGCGTTGGGCTGATCTATCTGTTGAGGCGTATGATTTCGCGTTGGTGACCCATGCGGAGAATATGCATGCGACGAAGCCTCAGGTGGCTTACTATGAAGAGATTTTGGGGCGGATCGGGTGTGAGCCACATGAAGCGGTGATGGTGGGGGATAGTTGGGGGAATGATATTGTGCCGACGGCCGCGTTGGGGATGCCGAATTTTTGGATAGAGAATGGACAAGGGGCGGTGCCGGATGTGGAGTTGACGCAGGGGGTTGGGGATTTGGGGGCGTTTTTTGAGATGCTGAAACGGAAAGCCGATTAAATAGCCAATTTTCTACACAGGTGGGGGAGCATTCAGCGCAAATTATTCTTCAAACAAAGCGATTTTATCTCTGCCAATAATCATCCAACTGAACCCCATCCTCTCCCGATTCCGTAACCAATCGCTGGCCTGTTTGGGGATTATATAGCCCGATAAATAGGGTGTAATTCCCTGCGGGGAGGTCGTTTGGTAGGTTTAGGGTGTGGGGGTCTTCAATAATTTCGGTGGGGAGCCAGCCGGTTGTGGGGCGTTGCCATGCTTGTGGTTCGCCATCCGCTTGGGTGATGAGGTTGCCGTCTGAATCAAGGAGATGAATAAAGACGCGATAGCTGATGTCGGTTTCGGTGACCGCTTGCCAATACAAATGGAGGTCGAACTGGTCGGTGGTTGTCTCCTGAAGTTCGATTTGTTCCAAAATAGCGATGTTGCCTAGACCGGCCGCGACTTTTTGACCTGTTGTGGGGAGTACAAAGGTGCGTGTTGGGGCATTGATTTCGAGTTCGCCGAGCGTGACCGTTTCTTCACCCCAAATGACTTGCCAGCGATGGGTGCCGCTGGGTAGATCGGCCGGTAAGCGGAAGATTTCATCGCTACGGAGTCGATCATTGAGACGCCAGTTTTGTGGGGCTAGCTGACGTGGTTGTTCTAGCAATGGTTGGCCATTTTGATCCACAAGTTGTAGGGTGAATGTGTTGATAGTACTGTTGGGGTTATCGATTTGCCAGAGTGCGGCGATACGCATCGGGTCGCCTGGCTGGGCGCTTTGGCGATCGAGTGTGGAGCCGAGGAGGGTTAAGCCTGCGGCCGAGATGCCATGCGTGGTCATGTTGGTCGCAAGTGGCCGTGGGCCGTTGGCCAGAGCGGTGACTTCGATTTGCCCCATATCGTGAACCGCAACCGTTTGCCCTGTGGTGCGGTCGACCAGTCCGATGCGCCATTGGTACTCTCCGAGCGGTGTGCCATCCATTAGTGTGAGTTCAAAGGGATCTAGCCGATAGCTGTCGAGCGGCCACGGCTCATCTCCCGCGACAAAGCGCCAATCGGACGGCCGTTTCGGGGCATCAGCATGCCAGACCTGGCCGTTTGCGTCAACGATTTGGACACCAGCGACATAGTCGAGGTGGATTTTGCGGAGCGGTTGCCAGTAAAGGGTGAGACGAAGGGTGTCATCGGCCGTGATTTTCTCGGCCGATTGTTCATAGCTGATGAGGCGCAGGTCGCCCGCATAATCGACGGTGGGGCGTGTGGGGACATCGGAAATTTGATCTGGGTAGAGGGTTTGGCTGCGTAGTGGCGTGTCGATAACGGCGGTGATGAGGAAGACAACGACCGCAACGAGGGTGAGAGTG
>WTJY01000135.1 GCA_011524645.1 Anaerolineales bacterium
AATCGACTGTTTTTGAATGATTTACGCTTATCCCACCAAATTCGGCAGTATCAGTAAAAACAATTGAACGATCGGCTAGAGATATTTTTAATTCAATGAACAAATTTACCTTAAAGGCAAATTATTTGTTACAACGGTCTAAAAATCTAGCGATAAGCATAACCAAGCCCAAGCGCGCCGGGTCCTAAATGGGTCCCCACAACAGGGGTGATTGGTGAATTCATCACAGGCACACCGGGGAAACGTGCTTGCAATTCTTCTTGCAACTTGTCCGCATCCGCTTGTGCATTCGAATGCAACACACCGATCCGAATCGGGGTTTTCCCTTCAAGCCCACTCACCAATTCATCAAACATACGGCGCACCGCTTTTTTCTTGGTCCGGACAGATGCCAATGAATCGACTTTACCATCTTTCACATGCAATACCGGCTTAACAGAAAGTAACGAGCCGACGAAACGACGGCCGCCACCGATCCGGCCGCCACGGTGCAAAAATTCAAGCGTGTCCGCAATCAACATCACTTTAGATTGAGCTTCCGCTTTGCTCGCCATCGCGAGAATCTCTTCGCCGGTCGCCCCTTCTTCCGCCATTTTATGCGCTTCAAGCACCGCAATCGCCAACGCGGTCGCAATCATCTTGGTGTCCATCAAGTGAACCGGAATATCGACCATCTCTTTCGCTTGACGCGCAGAATCCAATGTACCGCTCAAGGCATCAGATAAAAACAAGCCAACAATTTCTTCGGCCGTTTCACCCACTTTTTCAAAAAATTCCACAAACTCTCCAACCGAAGGTTGGGAGGTCGTAGGTGTGGTACTAGATTTAGCCAAACGAGCATAGAATTGATTCGGGGTAATATCAACACCGTCTTTCAACGCTTCCCCATCCCACAATACATTCAAAGGAATAACAGGGATACCATATTGGGCCACAAGCTCTTCAGGAATACATGCGGTGGTATCTGTAACCACAACAACTTTTTTCTTGCTCATAATTGAGTCCTCCAAGTTCTTATTGAAAATTAGACAGGGGCTTATATACAGTTGTTATACAACGACTGATACCCCTTAAATTAAGAAATCAAATTACTGGTTGTGTTGACCGACCTCGCTGAGATAGTTGATTTATTTGATACATTACCAATACCTTCGCCAAAGTAATCAACTCATCGGATTTGCTCCCCTCTTGATAGGAGGGGCTGGGGGAGGTGGATGACCCCTCTCCCGTTGGGAGAGGGTGTTTTTGATCTAGCGCAAATTAAAAATGACCAATGATCGCCGAAAATCATACCCCTATTTCTAGAAACAAAGATGTCGTGCTCTTGTTGTTTCTAAGGAATAGTTGAGCCAACGGCCTGAGATATTTTTAATTCAATGCATAAATTTCTCTAAAGGGAAAACTTCTAGCCCTGTCGGATTTGGTGGGACTTGATCAATTAACGATTGTCATTCCCACGAAGGTGGGAATCCAACTCTGTTTGAGCGGTAGATCCCCGCCTACGCGGGGATGACACCCCTGTAAATCGACTATTTTTGAACGATTTACACTTATCCCACCAAATTCGGCAGTATCAGGAAAACTTTTGTCACATGTGCCTAAAAGTGGCGAAGGTATTCACATCACAAGGCCAAATAAATGTACCAGATTGCGAGGAAACAGCCAATGATTTTACTCAGCATCTACACCTAGAGGGTCATTCGGCCGTTCGAATTTCAACCAGCGGAAGCCCCGGCTGAACCGCATCTCCTGTGGCACAATTTAAGTCAGCCACAATTCCATCATGGGGAGCCTCAATCGGAATAATCATTTTCATCGATTCCAAAAGAATCAATTTATCTCCGGCCGACACCTCATCCCCCACCTTGACTAACACATCAGCCACCACCGCCGGTATACTCGCCGATAACAAACCGGCCACATCCTCTGCATCCCCTCCTGCGGCGGTCAGTCGCTCATACGCAACACAACGGCCGTTCAGCCAGAGTTGCCGTTTATACCCTTGCTTAGTACCCGCCAAGTGCAGAAACCGGCCGTTGACCTCTACCACAAGCACCCCATTCGTTCTGCCGACCATACGTAGCTCATGCGTTTGCCCCGCAAGCTCAACCAACAGTTTTTCACCCTGCCGGCTCACCTCAATTTCCATATTTTCTTGACCGAGTTTGACTTGTATTTTCATTCGCTTTACACATTTCGCCAGCGGGTTGGGTTCTGCCAAGGATCGGGCTTTACCATTACAGCGTCCCCTGTGGTCAACATATCGCTCATCCCATGATCCAATAATTCAAACGCCGCAATCGCCAACGCCAATTCATCATCCCAAACGGCCGGTTCCGCCCAATCTGCAAAATAGTCAGCCAGATAATGGGTCGTTGTTTCCCCCGCTTGAAAATGGGATTCCTGCAAGATCGCCAGCAAATAAGGGATATTGTGGGTGACCCCCAACAAAACGGTCCGCTTTAGAGCGTTCACCATACGAGCAATCGCGTCACGCCTTGTTCCCCCCCACACAACCACTTTCGCCAACATCGGATCGTAATAAGGGGTCACGGCCGAGCCAGCGACTATCCCTGAATCGATCCGCACATGGGGCATGACAGGGAATGAACAGTGAGACAGCGTCCCGATCGAAGGCAAAAAGTTCTGCGCCGGATTTTCCGCATAAACCCGACACTCAATCGCATGTCCTCTCTGGCTCAAATCAGCTTGCGTCAATGACAGTCGTTCACCACTCGCTATACGAATCTGCCACTGTACCAAATCAAGTCCTGTAACCAGCTCGGTAATCGGATGCTCCACCTGTAAGCGGGTATTCATCTCTAACAAATAAAATTTCCCACCACCGGTATACATAAATTCCACCGTGCCCGCACTAGCATAGTTGACCGCCTGGGCCAACGTCACGGCCGCCTGCGCCATTTCCAACCTCACCTCGTGCGGTATCGTCGGCGAAGGGGTCTCTTCGATAATCTTTTGATGCCGCCGCTGAATCGAACATTCACGCTCAAAACAGTGGATCACATGACCGTACTCATCCCCCAACACCTGAATCTCAATATGATGAATACGGGTAAAAAACTTTTCCAAAATGATATGGTCATCCCCAAAAGAGTTAGCCGCTTCGCTTCGCGCCACCTGCAACGCGTCTAAAAACTCGGCCGGATCACCGACCACACGCATCCCTTTGCCACCACCACCTGCGCTCGCCTTAATCAACACAGGATACCCGATCTCAACGGCCGCTTCAGCCAATTCCGCATCGCTTTTACCTGCGCCATCTACGCCCGGTGTTACCGGCACACCGACCGCCACAGCCACATCCCGCGCTCGTGCTTTGCTCCCCATCACCGCCATCGCATCCACACTAGGGCCGATAAACTTAATCCCCCGTGACGCACAATTAGCCGCAAATCCCGCATTCTCGCTCAAAAACCCATAGCCAGGATGAATCCCTTCCGCCCCACACGCTTGCGCAATATCGAGAATCTTTTCCTGATCCAGATAGGTTTCAGAGGCCGTCACCCCCAGCAACCCATACGCTTCATCGGCCGCCAACACCCACGGCGCACCCGCATCCGCCTCGGAATACACAACCACCGTCTTCACGCCAAGCTCCTGCGCGGCCGTAATTAAACGTTGCGCAATCTCGCCCCGATTCGCAATTAAAATCTTACTAAACATAGTAGCCTATAAAACAAAATACGACCCACGAAATATAAAACACCATTTCATACTTCATATCTCATATTTCATACTTCCCCCCTCTTCTATTCGCTCATCAAATGACGGCCGATCACCATCCGCAAAATCTCACTCGTCCCTTCCCCGATCGACATCAAACGGGAGTCCCGATACATCCGCTCCACTTCAAACTCACGCGAATAGCCAAACCCACCATGAATCTGAATCGCATTTCGACAGGTTTTCTCGCTCGCCTCTGTCGCAATCAGTTTCGCCATCGCTGCTTCGCGCGCATACGGCCGCCCCTGATCTTTTAACCACGCGGACCAATAAATCATATGTCGCGCCGCCTGCACCTCAGAAGCCATATCGGCTAACATAAACGCCACCGCCTGATGATGACCGATCGGCCGTCCCATCGTTTCCCGTTCTTTGGCATATTGCAGCGATGCATCATACGCCGCTTGGGCCAGCCCCAACGCCAACGACCCGATGCTAATCCGCCCTTTGGTCAATGTCGCCAATGTTTGCGTCAACCCTTTGCCTCGTTCACCCAGCAAATTCTCGGCCGGTACTTCAACATTATCAAAGGTCACCGCATGGGTCGGCGATCCATTTAACCCCATCTTTTTCTCGGCCGGATCAATCGTAATCCCCGGACTATCGGTCGGTACAATCAAATGGCTCAACGCTTGAGAACCAGACTCCCCGTCAGTCCGACAAAGCACAATCATCGTCTCGGCGATACTGGCATTGGTCGCCCACATTTTAGAGCCATTCAGCAACCAACGGCCGCCCACAAACGCCGCTTTGGTCTTAATATTGCGCAAATCAGACCCAGCCCCCGGCTCTGTCAAAGTCAAACACCCCAATCCTTTCTCTTTCGCGGTCAAAATCGGCAACCATTTCCGCTTTTGCTCTTCTGTCCCGAAGTCAACAATCGGCCCCATCCCCAAACAATTATGCGCCGAAATCGCCAAAGAAGTAGAGCCACACGCCCAAGCCAATTCTTCCGTGGCAATCGTAGCTGACACCGTATCCATATCCGCTCCGCCATACGCTTCTGGCACTTGCAGCCCTTTAAGACCCAGGTCCGCCATTTTGCGCGTTGCGGTCCAATTAAATTCACTTGTTTCATCGGTGTGACGGGCCATCGGCCGGACCTCTCGCTCCATAAAGTTGTGTATGACGTGACGAAATTCCTCTTGTTCTGGGGCTAAGTCAAAATTCATGGGATCCTCAATTTGATTGTTCTTTTCAAAAGTAGGAAGAATTATAGCATACCGAAGTTAGTGGCACCGCATGGGCAACTGCAACATGCCATCCAAGGGGAACTCAAAATCGCGACCACAGACATCGATCAACTGGTGCAAATCCTCAAACAGCCCAAAATCGAAATACAGCTTTACAAAATAGAGGAGCAAAGCATTTTACTTTTGGAAAAATCCCCTTACATCCTCTTTAAGCTGACTAAAAGCATATTGAAGATAAACACTTCTCGGCTCACTTTTTGCATTTAGGCGCAGTACGGACATCTCTTTCACCGTGATCTTGCTCATCCCTTTCGGTCGCCCTGCTCGTATCTCATAGTCTTCAACCAAATCATCAACAAATGTATAAACGTCATCAGCCATCAATGGAACCAAACCAACGTTATAAATAAGGACATTCTCCTCAGCAAAAAAGAGAAGAAAGTGATTTCGCTTATCGACGGCGACAATATCGCTCCACCGCAATTCGTAAATGCCACGCAAAGACATAAAATAAATTCTCTTTTGATCAATCTCTAGGCGAAAATAAGACAACACAGCGATCGCAAATGCCACAACAAGAACAAGTAAAAATAATGGCACACCCCTCCACGGTGAACCATCTTCGGCCCACACGGCCAAGATAAAAAAAGTCATCATAACCATCAATCCCAATGGCAGTCCTCTAATTAGCCACCATGGCGCTTCCACAATTATTTTTGTATTTTTGTCCATATGCATTACTCCGATGCCTTATGTGTGTTTGAGCGATAAATCTAGACTAAGTCTTTAACTAGTGTAGCCAACTCTAAGCTCCATAAAATATCAATAAACCAACAAAAACATACAACAAAGAAAAGCCAGTGAAACCTAGGCTGATGCTAGCTTTCACCGGCCGTTCAGGCTAAATATGCAAGACCAGCGCGTCCTCTTCCACCGTCACCGCATACGTTTTCGCTCGTGTACGCTGATCAACCAAACATTGGCCGGTCGCAATCTCAAACTCCCAGCCATGCCAACCACAGCGAATCAATTCACCTTCTTTGCCATAGACAAATTCACCGTGACTCGATTCAAGTGCGGTACCGGTCACCGGCCCACCACACAAACTACCCGCCATATGGGGGCAACGATCATGCAACGCATAATACTCCCCATGTACATTAAAAATACCGATCCGCTTGCCATCGATATCGATGATCCGCTTTTCACCATGTGACATATCGGCCGAACCCACATTAAAATGTTTCTTCGCCCGTTTTACTTTATCCGCTTTTGAAATCATTTCTTCATTCCTATCGCATGATCACCTACCAACAAGGCACGTAACCACACCATCCAACCGTAGAACGAAGTTCAACTTTTCACACTTGGCACTAGCCGGCAACCGTAGCAACAAAGTTGAACTTCTAATCCCACCAACACTAATCGGCCGCCACAGACGCAGGCATCTTAATCTTCGTATACGTCTCCAAAGCATTCTTCCAGAACACATTGTCCCGCCAATCCTTCGGAATCCCCAACTGAGTTGGATCATCAAAATCCCAATGCGGATAATCAGACGCAAACATCAACGTATTTTTACCATCCATCGCTTCCAACGTGCTATGCAGCCATTCAGGATTTTTCGGCTGTTCCAGCGGCTGGGTCGTCACCCGAACATGATCGCGAGCATACTCACTCGGCAACCGTTTAAGCCACGGCGTTTCTTTGCGCAACGCTTTATAATTCGCATCCAGTCGCCACAAAATCGGCGGCACCCAAGCCACCCCACATTCGATCATGATCAATTTCATATTAGGCCATTTCTCAAAAACCCCATGCGCAATCGAACTAGCCAAATGGGACATCGCCGGTTGGCACAACAGCGCATGGGTCGTCCAATAAAAGGTCATCGGGCCACTCCCGATCGGAGAATAATTAATCCCCCCTTGACCGCCCAAATGGATCGCCAACGGCAACCCCATCTCAGAGCATGCTTCCCAAATCGGATGATAAAACGGGTCCCCATACGGCCGGTACGACCCATGGGACATCAACACTTGAACGATCCGAGGGTGACTTCCCAGACGACGAATTTCAGCGGCCGCCCCCTCTGGGTCTTGTGGCGCAATAATCATAGAGGCATAAAAGCGATCATCACGCGGCAACCACTCATTGATCATAAATTCATTGTAGGCCCGTGTCAGCGCGGTCGCATAATAGCGATTCGCCAAAGTCGATGCTTCAAGCGCTTCTTCACCGGTCAAAATCCCCACCGTGATATTATGCTTATCGAGCAAATGGTCTTTCATAAACTGATAATGCTCGTCCTCAGTCTTCGGCTGAATATCATGGCGACGGAAATCTTCCGGATGCAACCACGGCCGATGTGCATGAGGAAACGCCCCCGGTGGTCCCGGTTGCTCTCCACGAATAAAGTAATCCCGAAATGCGGGATCGAGATACGGCAGCAAAACCTCGGCCGTACTCCAATCATTATGAACATCACAATCGATAATTGGCATCATAATTAAAATCCTTCCTTCGATTATTATAATCTATGGCAAACTGCCAGTTTATTACTGAACAAAAATCGATCTAAAGCGCATGTGAAAACGGCATCGCGGCCGCCAAACGCATCCCCTCTTTAATCATCGGAATATATTTATCGAAATCCCGTCGAATAATATTGCCATGACTCGGCGCAAATATTTTCACGTCGTACATTTGGAAAAATTCGTCTACCGCACCTGCAATTTCATCCGCATCGGTCCACGCCAACCAAGGGAACTGATACCACGCATTGACTTTGATATCGTCTACCATCGTGGCATCGTCATAACCGGTTGCCAGCATCTCTTCTACATATTTAAAGCAGTGGCCCAGCGCCGGCTCATGGAGATTATGCCCCCAATCGGCCGTGAACATAAAGCCGGTTGTATGATCAAACAACCACTGCGACAGCCCATGATCGACAAACAGCGGGTCAACCATCTCGATTTTGTGGTATCCCAAATCGAGCATGTCCCCAGGTGCCACATTCATCCCGTTTTCCAAGCCATGAAGCTCGTAATTTTCACCACCCGCACGGGTCACGATTTGAGAGCCGGGATATTTGCGCTTAATCGTTGGCGCATTCCCCGCATGGGGCAATTCAATATGGCTAATCCAAATATAGTCGAGCGAGCGGCCGCCAAGTCCATGCTCCAGCGCTTTCATAAAGGCTTCCCGCTGTTTCGGGCCACAGGTATCGATCAACAATGATTTTTCATCGACAATCAGAAAAGCACTGAACGGATAGTCCACAATCCGACCGCCCGAATAGTTATCCGCATCCGGTAATGTGGCGAAGTATTCCTTGTAATACTCATCTGCCAGATCACCAAGACAGTGGGTCAACCAAAAAATTTTGTCGGTAATCGGCCGAATCGCCACCCGTTCCAACCCTGCACCATAAACGGTCGCTTCCGTTGTGGGCAAATTCAAATTTTTCACACGGCCGTTCGACGAAGCAAATTTCCCGACAAATGGGGAGTTAACCGCTTCATACCTTTGATAAATCGTTTCAATCGCACTTTTCATCCGCGCCACATGGGTCGGTATATCACTCCGAATCGCATTCCCATGAATCGGAGCGATCACACTAATCGGCCGACGGCTAAACATCGTATCTAAATCCGCATTAAATCGATCCGGCTTAATCCAGCGCAAATAGTGAAAGGTGGTTTTGTGATAAGCCACAAACTGATCCGCTTGAATCCCCCCTTCGATCTCATCACTAAACTGATCGATCTGCTCATCAGTGGTGTAATACCCAAAGCCATCACCGGTAAAAATCGATTCAGTCCGATCATCGTACACCCACTGACTCCCCGGCTGATCCTTGAGCAATGCATCGATAAAATAGATCGTACGTGAACCACATTCGATCTTATGTCCAGGCACCACTTGGGTAATCTGGCTCAACGGCAAGACCGGCAACACTTCGATATAAGGCAACATCACATTGGAAACGATCACCTTAATTCCCGGCCACTTCTCCGCCACCGAAGCGATATTCCCCGCATGGGGCAATTCAGAATGGGTTAGAAAAATATATTCCGGCGTCCGGCCGTCCAGCACCTCATCCATTTCCGCCATAATCGAGGTGTTATGCAAATGGGAACCACAATCGATCAAAATCGGCGCATCGCCGTTGAGCAACACATAAACGTTGACCGCCTCACGGCCGTACCCGCCCGCCACATGCTCACCAATTTGATATAAGTCATCTTTTACATGTCGAATCATAATAGTCACCAATTAGGAGATATGAAAGATGAAGTATGAAGTATGAAAGACGACGAATGCGAAGAAACGCAGCACCAATCCTTCTTCTTACTCTCTACTCTCTACTCTCTACTCTCTACTCTCTACTCTCTACCCTCTACTCT
>WTJY01000033.1 GCA_011524645.1 Anaerolineales bacterium
TAAACCAACAACTCGCCTTCCAACTCAGACAAGCCTTCCCAAATCCGCATCATCGCTTCAATATCAGAAACCGATTCCAAATCGACTTCCATCGCCGCGCGGAGCGAATCGTTATACATATTGCGATCATGGCTACGCAACAACGGCTTGATGATATGGTTATTGAACTCTAGCTCAATCCGGGTTGTTTCTATCCAGAACAGACGGCGCAAGCGGGGCAATAACTCATCATCACTGAAAAGATCATTGACGATTTGAGCGAACAACGCGTTCGCTTTGTCTCCGATGCTATTTAGCTTATCCGCATAGCTTTGTTCAAACTCAGATGCGCCAAAGCCGGAAACCGCCACCCCGTCAGGGTTGTCCCCAGGGAAGTTGATGCCAAAATCACCATTTGGCACGGCACCATTCACGGCCGGTTGTTCATCCAAGATGTTGATCACCAGATCATCATTAACTGGCGCGGCAACAGGCGCAGGCGCGGTTCGTTCAGCTGCGATACCGGCCGCTTCGGCCGCTGAAGCCAATTCCGCTTGCACGGCCGCTGTTCCGTTCAGCGCGATGTCTAAAATTCGCTCATTGGTCGGCAACGCCAATTCGTCACCAGCCGCCAACTTGCTATGGATCGACCGGCCCGGTTTTACTAACTCATACATCGTCGCATGTTCACAAACCTTGCGGAAATTGGTCAAAATTTGACTCATCAATACGTCATACGCATCGCCCAACACATACACTTCCCCCGGTTCACTCGGGAGCGTATATTGATAATCTTGACCATACTCATAGCGGGTCAAACGGCCGCGCACCTCGTGCGATTGCATCGTCCGCTCTAATTCACGAACCACCACATCGGCGATACTGGGCATAAATTGGGAAACAGCTTGTTGCATAACCATTTCAACTTGGAACAAAATCCGCTTGATCGGCAATTCGATCCCACTGGTGCCCCAAATCAAATTGTCATAGGTTACGTCACGATCATCCCAATACTCAGTGCCATAGCTATCGAGCAACGCATCGATTTCGCGCTTGATCGTGTCTTCAACCATTCCCTTCACGCTACCCAAGCTCGGGGCCAACATGCTACGGAATTGGGCATCATTGTTGGTCCGGCGGCTCATATCAACCAAAGCGGCATGGAATGAGCGGGGGAGGTCTTTTTGCAAGCGGTGCAATAGATTTTCATAGCGCCGCTGTTGCAAACTTTCCCAACTGGTATCAAATGGTGGATATACCCCACGCTGGGCCAATTGGTTTTCGTAGTGACGGCGCAAATTGCCGATCGCTTGGCGCACGCGCGTTGAGGCTTCCCGTAGTTGGCTACGAACCCGCTCGTTTCGGATAAAGTTGACCAGCGCGTCACGCAACATCGGTACTTCGCTCAACTGGAGCAATGCTTCTTTGGCATCTTCGGTCAAAGGATCGGTGCCACCGTCTAAACTGGGCAATTTATCGGCGAACGCTTTCATAATGCGTTCCGTTTCGCTAGAAAATTCACCAGGTGCGTTTTCTGGGTCTTGCACGTAAAGGGCGGGTGGGGTCATCACAAAGAAATACGGCCGGCCGTCTCCGCGATGGTTATACCGTTCCCAATAGTTGGGGGCGATATGACGAAGCACTTCACGTACTTCCCGCTCCGCTTCCGGTGCACCCGAGGTCAAGCGATCATAAGCTTGGCGCACGTTAGCCCCATTAACCACCATAAAGATTTTCGCGGCCGCTTCATCCAAATCTGCGCCGCGCAAACCAAAGAGGCGATTTTCTTTCACCCAGTGTACGGCCGATAATGATTTCATTTCATCGACACGTTGACGGCCGGCATCACTGACCAGCACGATCATCGCGTCTTGTTTTTTCATTTCTTCGAGGGTAATTTCCTCATGCAAGCGCATCCCTGCACCCAAACCGGGCACATCCACAATCCGCAGATAGCCACCCATCATCAAATTGGGCACATCTTCGCGTGGCTGAATCTTAAACGTAGCCGACTTGATCAATCGGATTTGCCGTTCGCCAGATCCTTTAAAGCCATCTTCGCGCAGATGGGTAAGTGCGGTCGGGTCGCTCATATCAAACATGCGTGGTGCCGGCGCATCAACGCTATAGAGCGCCTGATTGTTTTCGTAGCTCTCGATACAGTCGAGCAAGATTTCGATATATTCATCTCGCTCCGTTTTCGCCATATCCCGATTTGATTCAACGATGCCGTTCAGATCAAATTTCGCTTGTTCCCGTTCCGCATCATTGGTAATGTCAAACAGGTTTGTTTCCGCTAAGCGGCATAAGCGAATCACCCGTTCCGCAAATTCATCTTTGCGCCAGTAGTTGAGGGTTAAGGATTCGCTTTCGTTTTCTGCCGCTTGTTCGATATATACAATCGTTCCGGTCACGGCCGTGACTGCGCCGGTCGGTAATAGGTTCCGGCCGAGCAAAGAATTAATCAAGGTGCTTTTGCCAACGCCGGTCCCCCCGAAAAAGATCAGGGTATAGGTCCGTTGCTCTAAAATTCGTTGTGCTTGTTCGACACTCGCTTGGGCTTCCGGTACGGCACGAACCAAGTAATCACGGCTATTGTCAATTGTTTGCTGCAAATTTACCCATTGATCGACTTGGGTGGGGCTAATATGGGGTAGTGTTTCTAATGATTCTCGTAAGTTAGCGTATTTATCGCTCATTGTCTGGTCATCCTTCACAAGTGTGCGGTGTTATTGTCTCAAATCTAGTGAATGAGTTGAGTGGCTAACCACTTCTTTTTCACATGCGACTCTACGCAACACCATAGCAAAGGTTGCAGGGGATGTCTACCTCTAAGCATGGCGTGTGTACGTGGGGTTGTGCACAAAAAGTAGCACAGCGGTCTGTTCCTAAAAATAAGGTCGCAGACCGCCTCTGTAGTCGTGAGATTTATCTCACGCGCAAAAATCACACCGCCCAATAATCCGGCCGCACACCCTAATAGCTCCACGACCCCATACGGCTCAAGGCCAAGGGAAAGGGGGGAAACCTGTTAAGCGGAACGGTAACAAGCCAATCTTCGTCATTAACGATAGCTGGCAAAAGAATCGCATCACTTTTAGGAGACCAAAAACGATGGCTCAGGGCATATTGATCAAAGAACGGGATAATTTGATTGACAAATTGGGAGTTCGGCCGGAATGGTGTCAATAATCGCTTCGCGCCAGTAAACACATCCACAATAGATAGATTTAACCAAATTTGATTCGCACCATTTCCAGCGGACATAACACGTCCTTGAGCATACCCTTCCGTAATCGGTCGGAATGCGTTCTCTTGTTGAATCGGTGTAAAATAAGCGATATACCGGCCGTTGGGTGACCAGAAAAAGCTCAACACCGCTTCGTTGACCAGCACTTCTTCCCGATTGCTGGCGACATCTAATAAGCGCAATGGACCGAAAAAGCTATCGGTCGCTACGCTAGGCGAGATATAAGCCAGTTGATTTGCAAATGGGGACCAAAGCATGACGGCCGCCCCTTGATGCGGCCGTTTGATTCGCTGTCGCGATCCGGTATGCTCAATGACCACCTGACTTTGACCACGCGCTCCCATATTGGCAAACGCGAGATATTGCCCATCGGCCGAAATACCGGGGGTTTGAAAATAGCCGGGAGAGGTCAGGCTCGGTTCTTCATAACCTCCCATTGGCTCTAGAAATGCGATCCGCGATTGCATCGAGCCACCACCAGTATGGAATAAAATCCGCTTTTCTGTCGGATGCCACACCCAAAAAAACGGTTGTCCTAACCCCAATGTTTCGCTCACGCCGTAAGCTACATCGGCATAATGCAGGGCCAATCCTCCCTTCTCATGATTGGTGAGAAAGGTTAAAGATGTACTATCAGGGGACCAATATAGGTAAAATGGAGGCTCATGTTGGCTACGATAGACAATACGAGAATCATCACTCTCAAGGTCAAGCACAACGACAACCCCATCCCCACCTTCTCGGCCGACAGCCGCAATCGCTTGACCATCAGGCGACCATGCAGGAAACTGATACTTACACAAATCCTGAGACAAGAGTGTACGTTGGGACCCATCGGCCGCAATTCGCTCAATTTGCCCCTCTTTATTAATAAATGAGATATAACTCATTTGTGAACCTTTTCGTAAATATCCGCAATGTGATAGATACAAGCTAACGGTTACATTCTGATAATGTAATTCTCTCTTGAATGTCCGTTTTTGGCAATCATTAGACAAGCAATGGGGTACAAATCACAACTTTTTGTGCAGGGAACATGACTAGCTCTCAAATCGCTCTGAGCATCGGCTTGTCAGCAAAAATTACCCCATTACGATAACTTAAACTTTGTCGGAAATAGCAATACCTTCGCCATTTTTAGATCGCTGTGACAAATAATTTGCCTTTCAGGTAAATTTGTTCCTTGAATTAAAAATATCTCGGGCTGATCGCGCAATTATTTTTAATTCGCGTCGGATCAAAAGCTCCCCTCTCCCGTTGGGAGAGGGACTGGGGGAGAGGGTTAATCCACCTCCCCCACCCCCTTGTATATTAAAAACCGAGAGGAGGGGAGCAAATCCAATCAGACTGTTCGCATTGGCGAAGGTATTGAAATAGTTTTACATCAAGTTTAAGATCGTGATAGAAAATAGAAATAGAGAAATCGTCTCAACCAAGAAATTTCCCGATCACGTTATTTCTTTTGTTCATCCACCCCAAACCGATTTATGAATCAACAAAAACGCGACATACTCGTTTTTTGGGGGCTCGTCGTCTTGCTAAACGGTCTATTAGCCGGATCTCGCGGGCTGGCGTCTCCATTACACACGTTAGAATCACAAGGATTGACCCTTTTCATTGCCCTGTTCTTGGCCGCTCTCTTTGGTGCTGCTACATTCCTTTGGTCAGCTCAAACAATGTCACTCATTAATGTGTATATACGTGATTTGCTGTTGCCTATGACCGGTGGGGTAATCTTGTTCAGCTGGGGGCTCAATCTTCCCTTATGGAATGAATGGCTCTGGAGCCTTGTTTTGAATAGTATCATTGTGCCGCTACTCTTTTTGCCCAAGACACAAAATCGCTCAAAACAAGCTCATCTTGCGGTTTTATGTGTATTGATGTTACTAAACGCGCTTCTTTGGTTTACATTCATCAAACAACCCGCTTGGCCATGGTGGCAATGGCTCTTTATTTGCGGGGGGACAACCATTCTGTTTACATCTTGGTTTCTAAGGCAAACCAATCCCCAAATAGGTTGGATAATAACAGGCACCGCTCTTATTCTTTTTATGCAGCTGGCCCTAATCATCTTGTTTTTACCGATACCCGCCCCTTTTGGTGTCACTTTAATTGTGATGGTATTCGGAGTGATCTGTTGGCTTGGCCATCCTCCCCTACGCTAAGATTAAAGAAACAGAATGACACCAATTGCATGGGTCACTCTGTTTTAAAACCTAATATCCACCGTGTCCAGCGGTCGATGAGAACAAGCTCGCAACCAAAGGGACAACCAACATGATTGCCAAAATGATATAGACGCTAATAATCGCCCAATCACGCGTGGTACGTCGTTTCGGTCTATCCTTTTTGTAAGCTGAAGGGGGCTTTTTTGCCATAATACAATCTCCTTTTCTTAAAATTTGGTTATTAGGGGCCACAACTGAAAATATAATTATCCTGTGGGATATGTGGATCGCTCCGCATTATAGCACATGTTTCCTAGAATGATTTTGCAGGGCTTCCCGAGCTTCGTTAATATTTAACCTATCAAATCAACATAAGGAAAAACCGCTCATGGGCACAGAACTCGTTCAAAAATTCTCTAACTATCTCAAACAAGTAAGCTGGCCACAAACTGAATCCAGCACCCCTCTCGGCGTACAAACGTTTGAAATGGGCTTAGATCAAGCCAATGAGTTTGATGGTCAAAATCCAAAGCCGTTACAAATGGCCCTGAAAACATTTTTATCCGGCGATTCACTCCCCTTTGCCTTGGCGGGAACCGCGTATGTTCTATTGGCTGCGGCCGTTGAATCTGATGGCACCTATGCTGAAAATGGGATCGAAGAAGCGGTGTCATGGTTGTCCAAAGCGCAGGAGCTAGAAGAGGATCTAACCGAAATCAACTTTATCGAAGGATTGGTCTATGTGCGGCGAGGGGAGTTAGAAAACGCCTACTTGGTGCTCGATTACTTGCTCGAACAATCTCCATATTATTATCATCTCTACATTGTGGCCGCCCTGTACTGGGAAGCTCAAGGAGCGCTAGCAGAGATGGAAGCGGCTTATCAAAAAGCGGCCGAGCTGGCCGACAACACGCCGAAACGATTGCGTTTGTTTACGGCGATGGCCAAAGCGTTTCAGCAAGCAGGCGATTTAGATACCGCGCTGCAATACTATAAAAAAGCGATTCACTTTAATAAGGAAAGCGGTCGTCTCTGGCACCAAGTTAGCGTCATTTACTGGAAACAAGGAGAACTGCAAGAGTGTTGGCGAGCCAATCAAAAAACACTCAAACTCGCGCCAACAACAGGGGCGAAAAAACTGCATGAAGCACTTAAAAAGCGTATTGAAGCGGAGAAGCGGCAACGGTAATAGGCGTAAGCGCAGGGGGAGCGAGATGAACCGATAGAATTTGCCTACACAACAAATCGACAGGCTGAGCTATAATTCCCCTATGTCAAGAAAACAACCCGCAAACAAACAAAATCGCGTAAGCGATGAAGCGATTTATGATCGCATTTTAGTCATGTGTGGCGAAGCTGGTCCCGAACGAAACATTAAGCCGGAAGCGATCGCCCAAAGTCTCCGTCAATTTGATTGGCAACCGCTCATCAAACGGGTGCGCCGTACGGCCACTCAACTGGCGCGTCTCGGCTATATCTACATCATTCGCAAAGGGAAAGTCGCCGACCCCGATGATTTCAAAGGGCTTTACAAAGTGCGCCTTGTGGCCGGTGCTGACTGGCGCGCCCATTTACACGATGAAGAGATCAACAAAGGGAGTGGTGTGGGGGCAGGTAAACCTCAAGACGAAGAGGAAGAGGGTGTTAAGCTGAATATCCGTCAATAAACCGGACCCCCTGAGTTAAATAGTTCGGCTAGAGCAAAGCCCTTGGGTCTTCCAACGTTCGCAGGGATCGCTGTAGCCGTGGGATTTATCCCAATGCCTATTCGACACGCGGCCGTACCAACAACACCAACGGCACGGCCGTATATGCTGCATATCCCTCAACCCCTGCTGCATTCTGTAATAAAATTCCACTCGACGGCCCACCATCTAAATTGAGTGCCATATCAAGCTCGAAATCACTTTCGACCAAATAGCGACTCAACTGATGCAGCGTAAACGCCCCACGTGGCGTAATTATCAGCAACACACGGCCGGTCTGATCTATGCCGATCACTGTGCGCCGTGCCACACGCCCCGACTCTAAATCGGCCGGAAATCCCAGTTCGCCACCCGGTAAGACCAACATCGGAAAAGATTGCATCCCTTCGGCGAACCCTTCGCCACCGGTATACGGTTGTCGTGCCAAATCTAAGAGCGTCACACCGGCCGCATCAATTCCGATCATGCCCCCAAAGCCAACATAACTACTGCCGATCACCTGATTATCATCGATCACCAACGCGGTCGCCGTCTGCTCCGGTGTAAAAAAGCCCCCATTCACCACAATTTGCGCCCCGCTCTCCGCTTGCCATTCCGCCAACAGTTTCGGGTTTCCCGCTGCGTACCCCACATCAAACAGAAAATGAGCTGGGTCCACACGCAACATATAGACGATTTCAGCCCCTCGGTTGGACCCTGTGGTGCTCACAATTGGCTCTAATCGAATGACACGTTTTTCTAGGCCAGTCTGTAAAGAATCCCAGCCGGTATCCGCAACAGCCGCTTCCGACGGCACGGTCACCGCTGTCGCTTCCGGCAAAGAGGTAGACACAGAGGTCGCCTGAACAACCTCTGTAGACACACGTAGGGTTGGTGTTGGTTCTAAGACGGCCGTAGCTGTTTCTGTTTCGATAAAAGTCACTTGTGACCCGATAGGCTGACCACAGCCAATTAATGCCCAAAACAGCAAAAGTAGCCAGAACCAGCCCCCTTTCATCTCTCGTCTTTCTTCTCTTTTCTTATCCCACCACAAATCGCTCATACTCATTCTCACTGGGCAATCCCCAAACCGCCCAAAATTCTTTTGTCTGCGGCCGCATAATCGCTGCACCACATGACTCAATATGGTACGGCGGCTGGGAAATCGTGCAAACCGTATCGGCACGGGTTAGCGCGATCATGTCATCAATCGTCAGCGGCCGTTTGGTCAGCGTATTATTGGCGATACTCAAGCGATTTTCTGACCAAGCTTGGGTCTCCGGTGGCCGAACTTGCGCCAATGCGTTTGTTTTCGGTACCAAACAGTGGTTGGTATGGCTAATCGGTGTCTCTTCTAGAGGGATGATATGGTGTCCGGTTGACATCGCTTCGACGTTGTACCCCTTACCGGTCCCATCAAAAATCAGATAGTTATGGGCCCCCGCAAGCGGTGCTGATAATAAACAGGCTAATGCCTCGTCTGCGCTACCGGTCTGCAACATCTTGCGAACCACAAACGGCCATGTCACACCGATCTGCCCATCCGCACCCAGCAAATTGTTAATCCCCACACAAACCCCCGCACTATTCATTCCGATCTGGCCCAAACAGCCGGTCGTGGTGAAAATCATCGCATCATGATCATTTTCTGGCTTTACATGGAGCAAAATTACAAATTCTGTCGCCGTGTCGTGCATATCCCACGTTTGGCCGAAAAATCCGGCCCCTTCGGCCGTGCTATCCGGCACGATAAAAGCTGTGCAGTCATCGATCGGCAAACGCTCTACTTCTATCTTGTTTTGGTAAGTCGCATACACCGTATCAACAAAGTCGGTAAAGCCACCCACCACGATAAGCTCGGGCAGGGAAATATTGGTTGCGGCCGCCATCCCATCAAGTTCCGCCATAATATCAGGCGCAAATTCTCGATGGGCCGGAATACAAGCTTCGGCAAGGGATAAAACTTCATCACGGGTCAGTTCATGACGGCCGCTCCACTTACCGGTCCCCGCCAAATGCACCCGCTCTTTGGCATAGTGCTGAATTTCCTCACTGTAGGTCTGTCCGTGGGCAAAGCCCATATCATAATAAGATCCACTTACATCTAAAACACGAATTTTCCGACTCATAATGGGGTTTTCTCCTTTTTTGTTTCACAAACAGATGCAATCTTAACCGATCACACAAAATATAAAAGACAAGCAATGTAATCGGGTCCACGAACAAGTTGTCATCAAAATTTTTTTACCCTCCAAGGGGGTTTTG
>WTJY01000008.1 GCA_011524645.1 Anaerolineales bacterium
TGAAGCAGTAAAAGAGTACAAAATATCATATTTTGATAAATCTCTTACAACGGTAACTTGGTCCAATTTATATACACGGGGTATGCCCGGGGCAAATTGGACCAATTGGATGCGCGATGGCCTACACTGTGGCTCGAAACTTAAATACACCACCGACTATTGTTCCTACCACCTTGGTTTGTGCTAGCTCGTCGTGGGAAACTTGCCATAAATCACGATCAAAAATCGTTAAATCGGCCGCTTTGCCCACTGCAATGGTGCCGAATCGGGCTGTTTGTCCGCTTGTTTCGGCCGCGCCTAGCGTAAAGGCACGAATCGTTTCTTCCATTGTCAGTGCCTGTTCCGGATACCAGCCATCAGGCGCATAATCGCTCGCGGGTCGTGTGCGGGCGACGGCCGCATAAATGCCCAACAGCGGATCGATCGGTTCGACCGGACAATCTGAGCCGAAAGCGAGAGGTGCACCACTTTCGAGCATATCGCGCCAAGCATAGCTATATGTGGCCCGTTTCCCCCAGAATTTATCCGCCATTTCCATATCTGATGTGGCGTGCTTCGGTTGCATCGAAGCGATAATGTTGAGTTCCCCTAAGCGGTTTTTATCGGCCGGGTGATAGATTTGCACATGTTCGATCCGGTGGCGCAGAGGGGCTGTCTCATTACGTTCCGCTTCTTCTTGTCGAACTGTTTCATAGACATCCAAGATATTGCGGACCGCCTTGTCCCCGATCGCATGTACGGTGACACTCAACCCGTGGGCTGATGCTTTGCTGGCGATGGCGTACATCTCTTCTTTGCTGGTGACTGTGATGCCGATGTTGTCCGGGTTATCACTATAAGGCTCGACCATTAAGGCGGTTTGGGCGCCGAGTGCGCCGTCGGCGAAAATTTTGATCCCGCCGATGCGTAAAAACTCATCACCGAAATCGGTTTGGAGCCCTAAATCGATCGCTTGGTCGAGATAGGCGGCCGGAATGTTTTTATAGACACGAAGCCCTAAATCCCCACTGTTGTGTAATGTTTGTAGCGCGCGGAAACATTTTGGCCCATCAAAATCATGCACACCGGTCAAACCGGCTTCCCAGCAGGCGGTTTGGGCATCGTGCATGGCGGCCACGATTTGTGCGTTGGTCGGTTCTGGGATGCGGGACTGTACGAGCTTCATCGCCGTTTCAAATAGAATGCCGGTGGCTCGGCCGTGGGCATCGCGCTGGATTTCACCGCCGCTGGGATCGGCCGTGTCATCGGTGATTCCAGCTAGCTGTAAAGCCAAGCTATTGGCCCAGCCTGCATGACCGCTTTTATCGGATAGAAAAACGGGGTGGTTGGGGGCGACCTGATCGAGATCTGTGGCGGTGGGAAATGAGGGATCGGCCCATAGTTCATGTTTCCAGCCTCGGCCGGTTAACCAGTCACCGGCCGGTTTTTGGGCCGCCTTGGCCGCGACCCGTTCTAAAGCCTTTGCCAAGCTGGACACTTCATAGACATCGACCTGTTGCAAGCTTTGTGCAAACCAGCGGAAATGGACGTGTGCATCGACCAATCCGGGGGTGACGGTGGCCCCTTGTAGATCGACCTCTTGCCCATTTGGCGATAATAGCTGGCGCATTTCTTGGTCCGATCCGGCCGCGAGTATGGTGTCATCTCGGATCGCCACGGCGGTGGTCAGCGGATTGTTTTCATCAAGGGTGCGGATATTTCCGTTGTATAAAACTAGATTGGCTGTCATATCGGTATTGGGATTTTGAGGTGTTGGTTGCGGGTGACTTTTGTGGATGTGGGGTTTGCGAGTAGGTGAGAAGCTCAATTTCTTGCGATTGAGTCGTGAGAAGAGTTGTCGGGAGAAATTGAACTTCTCGGCCGTTGCATCTGTGTTTTTAGCTACGACGCGGGATGGTACTGGTCGTTTGGCGCAGTTTTAGAACGCTATCGGCCGGATAAATCCCCTTGCGGACGCTCATGTTGGCATAGACCAGCGTGTTACGGCCGATGACGACGCCTGGGTTGAGCACAGAATTACAACCGGTTTGAGAGCCATCCCCCATGATCGCCCCCATTTTAGCGATTTGGGTGTCATAGGTCTCTTCACCGACCGTGATTTTGATGCTCGGCCGTTTGCCGGTGGCCTCATCTTTTTCACTAATCAATGTCAAGTTGCTGAGCTTGGTCCCTGCACCCAAATTGACATTTTGGCCCAAGATGCTATCCCCGACATAGTTAAAGTGGGGGGCTTGCGCATAGGGCATCAAGATACAGTTTTTGAGTTCTGTGGCATGGCCGACAACCGCCCCTTCCATTACCAACACATTGGCCCGTACATAGGCACCGTGCCGAATTACCGCGTCAGCCCCGATATAAGCGGGGCCTTCGATATACGCTCCCGGCTCAATAACTGCGCCTTCTTCAATATAAATCGCTTTCGGGCTTAAATGCGCCCCTTCCATAACATTCCCTTTAATGGTTTGAATACTTTTGGTGAGTTCGACAACCCGTGTACGAATGTTAGGAATCGCATCCCATACAAACTCACAATCGACAAACAAGCGAGCGATCGCATCATCACTCATATCGAAATAATCTTTTGCCTGAACCATAATTTTACCTTTTGTTTTTTTACCTTTTACCTTTTGCTACCCTCATTGACAGCCCGCGTCGCTTTTGGCATAATGCGGCCTGTTCAATTCATCAACACAAATGCGATGATGGAGACGAGTATACAAGTGAAAATTTGTTGTTATGGTTTCAGAAAAACAAATTTTCGTCAACCTATCTAGCGAGCTTGAGATGGTG
>WTJY01000184.1 GCA_011524645.1 Anaerolineales bacterium
ACCGATTGCGCGCGCAATCGGTTCCATCTCATCACCACTGTTGGCGATTAGATAGACCATCCCGCCACAGCTGCCGATGATTAACAGGGTGAGCGTTCCGAAAATGAACCAGATCCACTCCGGTACGGAACGGTCTCGCGGGTTTTCATCGGGATCGAAGTAGAAATTGTCGTACTGTTTATCTTTTGAGTTGTAGTCTGTCATAAGTTGGGCGCAATTGGTGAAGAATCTTAATTTCGATTTACTGATGATTAAAATCAATTCTAGGGTGTGGGTCAAGCCTAAATCGATTTTTGGTTGTGTGGATTTTTTGTTGATAGGTTCTGCAATTCTGCCCCCCAACGGCCAAAGGCCGTTGGGGGGCTTTTAAAAAAGGGGTTTTGTGGGGTGCGCCGCACCCCACAAAACCCCTTTAGAAAAGCTCGCCGCCACAGGCGGCGAGCTTTTTGTCCCATTTGGGGCAAAACAAAAGGCGTCAACAAAAAATCCACGCTCCCTCGATTTTTGGGAGAATCTTGCTATTCGATACGGCCGTTTTCGATCCATTTCTGGACGCGGATTTGAGACCATTCATCCATAAGCTGAGCAGGCATGGGGTCGACCTGTAGATATTCTGCCCGAATGTCACTTAGTACGGATGGGGTGAATGGATTATTGTTCCCTGCTAATTCGACGAGCCAAGCGAGTGGGAGTTGTTCTGGATAGAGGCGAGAGCCTTCTTGCTCTTTAGCGAAAATGATATAGGTTTCGATGTCGGCCGAAGCGCGCTCAAATTCGCCTAACTGTGTGTGAACGATCGCTCTTAATTCATATAAGGCGATGAGCCGGTTTTTGTTATTGGCATTGATGGCGATTTGGTCATTTAAGAGGGTAAGAAAAATAGATCTTTGGTTAATTGAATCGGCCGTAGCTCTTTCATTCACAACGTTCTCATTGACCATCAGGGATGGATTTAAATCGTCCGCCAAAAGTTGATAGTGCATTAAAACAAAGGAGAAGCTCGGGTTGTTGGGGGCTTGCTCAATCGCATTGGTTAGGGTGCGAACAAACAATTCATGTTGGTCGAGATGTTGATAGGCATAAGCTTGAATCGCTTGTTCGTAACCCTCTAGTTCTCCATATTCGCTCGCTTGATTGAAATGGAGAATCGCTTCTTCATACAATGCTTCTCGGTAATTGACTACAGCCAGACTGACTTCCAGTTGGTAAAGTTCTTGTGGCTCAAAGAGGTTCCGATTGCGCTCGGCTTCTCGTAAACTTTGTTTGATTCTTGCTAGGTTATCTGAATAAATAATCTGAAGGAGGCTTAATTTTAGGTCGGCCTGTGCATTTTGAAACCGGCCGAGCCCGATTTGTTCAGCTTGTAAATAGAGAGAATATGCCTGTTCAATGTCTCCAGCACGTTCAGCTAATAGGCCTCTGACATAGAGCGCATGGCTATCGACCGTTTCTAGTTTGGATTCTGCAACGGTTAGATTTTCTTGGGCTTTTTCTAATTGCCCAAGCCACACTTGGCTTTCCGCTAGCTTGATGAGGATTCGAGGGTTCTGATCGACGCTGCTTAACTCAAGTGATTGACGATATCCCGTCTCGGCCTCTTCGAATCGTCGCCATTCCATTAAAATATCGCTTCTTTTCTCATGATGATGGTCGTTGCCATACAATTGAATGAGAGTATTGTAGATTTCAAATGCTTCTTGCTTGTTCCCATTTTGATATTGTGTGTTGGCATATTTGCTGGTGATATCGATTGTTGCAATGGTGGTTGGAACGGCCGTTGGTGATTCTAAAACGTTTCTATTCCCCGATTCTATTAATGCATCATAAGTCGCCTGTTGTACTGTAATCAGAAACCAATTGTTGCCATTTGCTACTTCTAGAGGGGGAATGAGTTTATCTAGTTGCCGAAAGGCTTGCCATGCTTCTTCCATATCTCCTAGGTCATAATAGGTCGATCCTTGTTGAACATAGAAATAATAGATGTCGTCGGCATTGGGTTCGGTTTTAATGGCAGATGTGAAAAAATCTAGGGCACTTCTCATTTCTTGATTACGCTGCATGAGCAAGCCCCTGACATAATAAATACGGCCGATCGTGGGGTCTACCCCCATCGCTTGGCGACTAAATGCATCCGCTTTGTCTAAGTCCTCTTGAAAATAATAGACATAGCTGAGTCCTGCTAAGGCGCGGGCATTGGTAGCTTCTCCGGTAGCCGCTTGGGCCGCGAGGAAGTCCGCTTCGGCAAGGGCTAGTAACTCTTCCGCTGTTGGGTCGCCGGGGTATGGTTCGGCTAATGTCATGGTATAGATGGCCAGCCGAAGATAAACATCGGCTCTGTCACTATAGTAGGCGTTGCTATCGGGAAAACTGAGTGCTTGATTGTAGTCTGCTAATGCCCAAGCGTGCCGTTGGGCTAGAAAATGGACGCGGGCACGGTTGGCATATTGCTTTGCTGTGGCGAGACGGCCAGTTAAATCGGTTTTTTCTTCAAATGTAAGATCCGTTTCATCCGGTTCAAGCAAAGATCGCTCTAGTGGTTCGCCCGTGGCGAATGGGGTGAGGCGTGTGGGCGGCGTGTGCGTGGCCGTAGGTTGCTGGGCGACTTCGGTTGCGCGTGCTTCGGCGACAGTTGTCCGTGTGGGCTCTGGGTCGGTTGACGGCCGTGGCCAAGTCGCTTGGGTTAGGATGAGGCTACAGGCCGCTAGAATGAGCGTGATACCGGCCGGAATGGGCCACCAGCTCCACGGGATACGCCAGCGGCGACGCTGATTAAAATTAAAGGAATTTGGATCTTGTTGAGACATGATGTTATGGTTTTATTTTTCGTAACTGCTCTTTTGCCCACGCATCTATAAATGTTTGCTTTTGTTCTTGGTCGGATGACGAGAACGCTTTGACCGCTTCTGAGTAGATGGCTAAATCGAGTTCTATGTTTTGCTCATACGCTAAACGGCCGAGCTCTGCTAGGACTAGCTGAATTTCTGTGCTGTTTCCGGTCGTGGTTAACAGTGTGATGATATAAATTTCGTAGGCTGGGAGATGATCTGGTTGTAGCCTGACGGCTCTTTGGGCATGTTCCTGCGCCTTTGTGAATTCACCAATTTGCAGGGAAGCCAAAGCGCGAAGCGATTGTATGGATGAATCAGGAATAAAAAAGGGATGTTGTGGTGCTAGCGATTCCAAGAGCTGTGCCGCATCATGAGGTTCGTTTTGGTGTAGCAAATAGAAGGCATGTGCGAGATCGATCTCTCTATTTTCAAAACTATAGCTTTGGGCGAAGGTAATATATTGATAGGTGTCAGTGTAATCTTCTGCGAACAGATGCGCATACGCTAGATGGATCGCCACTTGCTGGGCATCAGGTCCGTTGCCATTGAATTCTAACGAGCGGCGCAGATCGATTTGTGCTTCCTCGTAGAGCCCTAGTTTGATATAAGTCCGACCACGTCTGTATAGAAAATCTGATGTGACATTGATTTGGTTATCCGCTTCTAGCTGATCGTAAATGAGGAGTGATTCTGCAAATCTCTCTTGAGAATACAATTGATTGGCTAGGCTCAGATTTGCAGACATAGGTACAGGTGTTGCTATGGACCAAATTTCGGGGGTGCTTGTTAAGGTGACACGCGCACTTGGGTTTAGATTATCTCTATTTGTTTGATATAGCAGCTCAAACTGATTTTGTAATTGGGGAGCATAGAGCCCTCCGGCCGCGAGAGATCGCTCGAAATTTAGATGGGCGACCTCATAGTCTTCTCGCTCAACAAATAGTTTGGCTAGTGCGAAGTATATTTCGGGCAAGAAAAATGTCTCATCGGTTTCTATGGCTAAATCCCGAGCAAGTTGCAGGCTTTGCAAGGCCCCTGCCATATTATTTTCTTTCATTCTGACTAAGCCTGTAACATAGTAACCTTCGGCCGTTGCGGGGAAGCTAGGCAGTGTGCCAAATTGCCCTTCGGGCAGGGATAAATTGACGATTCCTACAGAGGCCAAAACTTGATGAAAGAGAATGTCGTTTTGAGCGATCTGTGGGGCGATCTGTTCCGCTTGGCTAAAATCAATTATCGCCTGCTCGATTTGCCCTGTTTTGAGTAAGAGCTTGCCTCGCTCTAGGTGATAGATGTAGTTTGGGTTTGCCGCGATGATGCGATTGTAGTTGGCGATTGCTAGATCATACTTCCGTAGGGCGATAAAACCTTGAGCCCATTGGTAGTCATTAGCTGTCGCGGCATATAATCCGGCCGTTGATTGATCGAAATCTATTTCCGTATAGTCATTGACGGCCGATTCGATATTTTCAACGAACGCATTTTGTGTCGGTGCAGGGGTTGTGGTCAATGCCTGTTTCGCAGTGCGAGTTTGATCCATAATGAGATCGTCTAACGCATCTTGTGTGGCGCGAACCACAAGGGCGGTTGCGGCCTCTTCTGTGCGAGCGATGCGTGTTCTTGTGGCCTCGATTTGCCATTGCTCTGTTAATTGCTGGTTGATATTACGGCTGATAAGAGCCACACCCACGGAGCAGATAATTAGGATCAGGGCTAAAAGTGGTACACCGATCAATAGCCACGGGGGAATGCGCTGTCTACGGCCGTAGTTTTGCGCGTTGAAATCGAAAGAGTCTAGTGAATCCTGTTGTTGTGGGCGATTTGGAACGGTCATATTAGCTTCGGTTTGAGAGAGTGTGTGTGAATGGGCGTGAATGGGCCGGTATGTGTGTCTGTCATGGTTGAATTTTAAAAAACAATTTTTGTGCGTCAACCTTTGTTTGCAAACTTGCAAGCTGAATGGTCACTGGCTGTACGCATGTTTTTATGCGGAGTTGCTTTGACTTGTTTGAAATCTTACAATCCTGCCTACGCTGAATAATACAGCTATTTTCAAATTAGGAGACGAAAAATTATATGGCTATTAAATTTGGCACTGATGGTTGGCGCGCCATTATCAGTGAAGACTTTACGTTTGCCAATTTGCGCTTGGTCTCTCAGGCGATTGCGGATTTTATTTTAGAACAAGGGGAAGGGGAACATACGGCCGTTGTTGGTTTTGATACCCGATTTTTGTCAGATCGTTATGCGGCCGATGTGGCTTGTGTGTTTGCTGCTAATGGGATTACCACATGGTTGTCTCGGGCGGATGCTCCTACACCTGCGGTGAGCTACGCCATTGTAGAGAAAGGTGCGACCGCTGGCGTGATGATTACCGCCAGTCACAACCCGCCTCGCTATAATGGGGTAAAATTGAAAGCGAGCTATGGAGGGAGTGCGACAAAGGGGCAACACAAGCGTGTGGAAGAGCTTTTGCAAGTCAATATAGAAGCGGATAAGTCGGTGACACTCGTTGAGCTAGATGAGGCGATTGAAGCTGGTACGATTATCAAGTTTGATCCAGCGTGGAACTACTATGGTCACTTGGCGACGATGATCGATTTCGACAAAATCTCCCAAGGTGAACTTGAGATTGTTGCGGATGGTATGTATGGTGCTGGACGTGGTGTATTTAGCGAGATTCTGACACGTAGTCGCTCGACCGTCTATAACATGCGCCACAAAATGAATCCCGGTTTTGGTGGGGTTCACCCAGAGCCGATCGGCCGGAACTTACGCTCATTAATGTCGACGATGCAATCAAGTCCTCGGGATGTCGGCTTGGCGACAGATGGGGATGCGGATCGGATCGGGGCGGTTGATGATACCGGCCGTTTTGTGGACCCACACCGTATTTTCGCCCTGATTTTACGCCACCTTATCGAAAATCGCGGCTGGCGTGGCAAAGTGGTGCGGACCGTTTCGACGACTCGCATGCTTGATCGGATCTGTGAAGCACATGATTTAGAAATTATTGAAACGCCGGTTGGCTTTAATCACATCGCCGATTTAATGATGACCGATGATATTTTGATGGGAGGAGAAGAGTCGGGCGGCATGAGTATCAAAGGACATATTCCTGAAGGGGATGGGATTTTGATCGGCTTGCTTCTGCTGGAAGTGATCGCTACGGCCGGAAAATCGTTTAGCAAAGTAATCGATGAGTTAATGCGTGACTATGGTCCGGCCCAATATCAACGAACCGATATTAAGCTCAAACGGCCGATCGCTAAGTCGGAAATGGTTCAGTTTTTGCTTGATAACGCGCCAGAACAGATATCTAAAGTTGAGATCGAACGGATCGATACGGTTGATGGAGTGAAATATTATCTGGATGATGGGAGTTGGTTGCTAATCCGGCCGTCAGGTACCGAACCTGTTTTACGTGTGTATGCGGAAGCGGCCAATGATGACCGCGTGCGAGCACTGCTCAACTTCGGTGAATCGATGGCAGATCAGGTTTAGGGACGTAGAAAGGGAAAAGGGAAAAGGGAAAAGGAAAAAGAGTCCGTTTTCGGTTTTTGCCTTTTGCCTTTAATTTTTCCCCTTTAATATTGCGGTTCGATTTCCGCTTTGCGTTTCGCCATAAACGCTTGTAAGGCTTCATCAATCGCAGGGTCGAGCGGAGGGGCTTCATAGCTTTTGAGCATCGTTTTGAATTTTTTGTGTGCTCGTTGATAGCTGGTTAGAGAGCCGTTGATTTCCCAAGATTCGGCCGAATCATAGTCGAAGAGCTCCGCCCGATAGAATGCATCGCGGAAGTTACGCATGGTGTGTTGGGTGCCTAGATGGTGACCGCCGGGGGGAACTTCATTGAGAATAGTGTCCATCGCCCAGCCGTTTTCAGAGTAATCGACCCCACGCATGGCGGTGCAGTACATGCCTAACATTTCTGAATCGAGTAAAAATTTTTCATACCCTGCAACGAGTCCGTTTTCCAGCCATCCGGCCGCATGGAGGACGAAGTTTGGCCGTGCTTGCATGCCGGAATACATCGCCATGACCGATTCATATCCCGCTTGCGCATCTGGGATTTTTGCGCTGGAATAAGCGCCACTAGAACGGAATGGGATATTGTAATAGCGGGCCATCTGACCGCTGAGATAGATCGCCAGCTGGCTTTCTGGTGCGCCAAACACCGGTGCTCCCGACTGCAAATCGATAATCGCTTGGAATGAGCCATAGACATTGGGGTTGCCGGGATTGATCATTTGCAAGAAACAGATGCTGGCCAAAACTTCGGCGTTTAGCTGGGTGACGGTTCCTGCGATACTGACTGGACCCATTGCGCCCGATAAAATGAATGGAGTCACCATGGTGATTTGATTACTTTGGGCATAGACGATCATGGTGCTGAGCATTTTGTCATCTAAGCGGCGGGGGGAGCTGACATTGACGGTGCAATTGAGGACCGGGTTGTTATTAAAAGCTTCTTCCCCGACTAGGATTTTCGCCATGTCGAGAGTGTCTTGTGCGTTTCGGCCCATAGTGCTGGCCCCCATAAACGGTTTGTCGCCGTATTTGAGATGGGCATACACGATGTCCATATGGCGCTCATGATGGGCGAGGTCACTCGGTTCGACGATCGCCCCGCTTTGGTTGTGTAGATAGGGGATTTGTTGCGTGAGCTTGATAAAGTTGATGAGGTCTTCATAGGTTCCTTCACGACGGCCGTTTTCATAATCCTGCACATATGGCGGGCCATAGACCGGTGCGAATATCGCGTAGTCACCACCGTAGGTCACATTGTTGGCTCGATTTCGCGCAATTTGTGTAAACTCACTCGGTGCCTTGCTGACAAATTCCATTACCATTTCGCGGTCGAAGTAGGCGATATCGTCGACAACTTTTACCCCGTTGGCGCGTAAAATGCGTTGCGATTCATCATCATAAAAGGCGATGCCACCTTCCTCTAGTATTCGCATCGATTTTTCATGAATCATTTCAATCGTTTCGGGGCTACCTAGGTCGTAGTAGGGGATTGAGTGAACCGGTTGGACAAATTTAGCAACCTTTTCGGCCGCTGGTGGTAGGGTCACTTTGCTTCCACGGCGGGAAACACGGCGTTTTCTATTGTTTGTACTCATGGGATTCCTGTTTTCTAAATTTGGGATATTGATGATTGATTAAGTAAACGCTATGTGCTGTTTATGTAAGTGGGCTACACAAAACACATTCTTGAGAAGCGCACTATTTTGAATTATTCGCTATCGCTTTGAATTTCGTGCTCGTCTAACATCCCTTTCCAAAGACCGATGACGTTGTTGTAATATTGCGGCTCGTCGCGCAACAGCCGTTGCACTGCGAGTCCGCGCAAGACACACATCGATAAATTAAGTAGGGTGGTTACTTTTTCGCTGTGCTCGGGGTTGGGCTGATCGGCCGTGAAATGCTGATGCCAAACGGTATCTACACTTTCGTAATAATGTTTGGTCGTGGGAATCAGTTCCTGCCAAAGATCTTGGTCGGTGCGGCTCGCGACCATTATTTCTAAGAAGACGTCCCACAGGCGACCTTGAAAAGTGCTGCCCATAATTTCATCGAGTAGTTGTGGCCAAGCTTTTTTGTTGTTTTCGGCACGGCCGACAATGGCGCTCACTTCAGCGGTAACTAGTTCGTGTAGATAGGCGAATGCGGCCGAAATTAGCTCTGTTTTTGTCGGGTAATGATGGAGTAGTGCGCCACGTGAAACGCCCGCATGCTCAATAATTTTATTGGTTGACGTGCGATGATAGCCCCATTGGTCGATGCAATCGAGTGTTGCTTCTAATATCGCTTGACGTGTATTAAGACTTCTTTGTTGTGTTGTACTGTTTGTTTGCATCATATGTATCACCGATTTTTTAACATCAATTGAGCAGGAGTTTAACGAATATGGAAAAACAGTCAAGACTGACTGTTTTTGTTGGTTGTCTAATTTAAATTGATTACGCTTTGTCAATACCTTCGCCAATGCGAATGGTCTGATTGGATTTGCTCCCCTCCTCTCCCAACAGGAGAGGGGAGCATTTGATCCGACGCGAATTAAAAATAATTGAGCGATCGGCCCGAGATATTTTTAATTCAATGTTCTCTACCGGACACCTCATATTTTGCGGATCATTATTCACCTGAATGAAGCAAATTCTTGGTCCTAAGGGGGCGTTTTGGCGGCTTCGCCGCCAAAACGCCCCCTTTAAATGTCCTGATTTTTCGGCCGAAGGCCGAAAAATCAGGACAAGAGTTTAGGAGTTCGTCGTTAGCTCGGGCATTTTTAAGGGGTGTCCGGTAGAGAAAGTCAAGGAACAAATTTACCTCAAAGGCAAGACGATTGTCATATATGCCTAGAAATGGGGGTCCACGAACAAGTTGTCATCAAAATTTCTTTACCCTCCAAGGGGGGGGCTGCGGCGAAGCCGTAGCAAAACCCCCTTTAATTGCCCCGATTTTCGTGCCGGAGGCACGAAAATCGGGGC
>WTJY01000207.1 GCA_011524645.1 Anaerolineales bacterium
AGCATGGCTGATTCCTTCGGTTCAGCACAAGAGGCCGGTCTATTTATCGTTTTTATCGGTATCTTTTTCCTTGTTGCTGGCGCAGGGGTCTACTTCTGGCAACAAACCGAATAAAATCACCCTATGAACAAAAAGGTCGTCTCATCTCAATACTTATTAACATCATGGATCGCATGGGTCGTTCTCTTGGGCATATGTCTGCCTATATTGATCGCCATTTTTTGGCCGTATAGTCATTATCGCCTGCCCATTACCGATCCATGGACCTATCAGGTCGCGATTGAGCACTTTGCTGATGGTATGTTTGTACTTGATCGGGGTGAAATGGCGACCGCTCGCTCTGAAATTCGTTTAGCGGGAGGGATTATCGCGCTCTATGTTGAAATCGCGGATGGGCAGTGGGCATTACGCCAATCTTTTGGCTATCCTTTTTTAGCCATCCCATTTCAGTCGTTAGGGGTATTGCCTTTGCTACATGTGATTCTGGCGGGCGTATCTTTGTGGTTGAGCTATCTCGTACTGGGCAATTGGTTTGAGCGGAAAACGGCCGTTGTTGGCACCTTGCTGCTGGCATGGACCCCCATTACCATTATGGCGACCCACCAGATCTATATGGATACGTTTTCGGCTGGGGCGTTCCTCGTCATTTCCGCTTGTTTACTGTTTCTATGGGCCAATACACAACAGATTTCCCTCTATTCAGCCGCTGTTTTTGACAAAACAAGACGGTCTAGACAGAAGAGGGGTCGCCCTAAAAAAACATCCCCTGTCCCCCTCTCATCTCGCAATCTATTTTTGACCTATCTTTTGCCATTTGGGGCTGGGTTTTGTGCCGCAACGGCCGTGGTCACACGCAGTTCGAATTTACTACCGGCCGTTGTATTTGGTCTCTTTTTCCTTTATCTCCTTTGGCGTAAGTGGCAAAATACTGGCCAGATCGATTGGTTCACATTGTCCTTGTTTACCGCAGGGGGTCTCATACCACTGTTTGCGCTTTTAACTTACCACCAATTTATTTTTGGCTCCCCATTGGCAACTGGTTACGATTATCCGACATCGGACGATATCTATTATCTCTGGAAAGGAAATCCCGCTACAGAAATTAACGGCGTGGAAACCTGGGTGGCAGAAGGAACGTTTGGTGCCATCGTTAAGACGATCTTTCTACATTTTCAACTATGGAGTCGCCCGGGTATCTTGAGTTGGCCGATTTTCCCGATCATGCTACTCAGTGTGGGGGGGATGTTTTGGTACTGGCGGCCGTCTCCCCTTATTTTATTTTTGATCGTTTGGGTTCTAGCCGTGTATGCGCTTTATGCTGGGATTTTGTTTTTCGGCGTCACTCGTGCGCTCACAGCTTCTGGGCAAGAAGGTTGGGGGTTCTTTGTGGCAACACGATATATGTATCCAGCAACATGGCCAATCGTTATTCTCGCACTGGACTGGATCAGTCGCTGGTCTCTAAAATGGCAATTTGGATTTACATTGGTCTATATGGTCATTGGGTTAGCCATTTTTATACAAACCGGATCGATCTAATTTGATGAGTGCCAGAGGGAGACAGATCCTGTCTATTTTGGGTGGAGGAAGCTTATTCGCTGTTTTACTCTCCTTTACAGATTGGACTCACTTGCGTTCAGCTTGGACAACAATAGATATTCGCTACTTATATTGGGCTTTGCTTTTTTATGTTGTCACAAATGTTGTGCGTGCATATCGCTTTCATGTTCTTTTTCAGGGTAGAACCAAACAGCTCAAAGCCTTCCATTTTATTCCCGAGATGTTTTTGTTAAGCTTCATCAACAATACACTGCCTGCACGATCAGGGGAGTTAAGTTTCCCGTTGATTATGCAAAAACGACATGGTATTCCTCTGCAGCTTGGCTTTGTTTCTCTTTTTTGGGCTCGTGTCGCCGATTTTGTAGCAGTCGTATTACTTGGAACGATAGGGTTGCTTTTGTCAGACTTTACCCAAAAGCTATGGAGCCACATCGAGATGATTATGGTTGTTCTTGCGTTGGGAGGTATCACATTCGGTGTGGCCTTAACATGGTTATTTCAAAAGCGTTTACTAACCCTCATACAAAGAATCATTACTCGGGTCGCACCATTTGACATAAACTTGTTTAATATTGAGATGTTTAACCAAGAGGCGGCGAGGCGAATTGGTGCGGCCGTTCTTGGTTATTCAATCGTACAGTGGCTACTGACCTACGCGTGGATCACCTCTATTTTGCATAGCTTAGGAGAATCTATGGGCTATAGTTCTGTTGTGTTCAGTGCCAGTTTAGCCGCACTGGCGAAAGCTATTCCATTTTTATCATTGGGCAATTTAGGGGCCCATGAGATGGGGTTGGGAACCGGATTATCATTAACAGGGATATCTATCAGTCTGGCATTTTCTTATAGTTTACTCGTCACATTGATCACATTAGCTCTATCTGCAATATGTACCGGTCTGGTAGAACTTACCCGATTTTTTTTGTTGATGCTGACATGGTTGGCCACACGAGCAAAACACAAATCTCATTCTTTGTGGCCGAATCGGGTATTACGCCGCCCGTTGTGCCAGAAGACGGAGCTTGGATTACCGGTTCCGTCTTTAAGTCTGACACCTGTGATGAATATGTGTTGGGCTGTGAAGGGCTTGCTGGGGCCAAAGTCACCATGTGGCAGGTTGATCCAACCGACTTGGCCCAGTCCCGTGCGGATCGTGCGAATTATAGCGAGGCCCGAGGTAGCTTCCCTGCAGGTGATGAGTCTGTCACCGATG
>WTJY01000469.1 GCA_011524645.1 Anaerolineales bacterium
GAGTGGGGGTGTTTGTCGGTGGTGGGAAGGTCGGGGTAATCGATGGGGTTAGGGTCGGTTGACGGGTATTGGTGGCGGTGGCGGGGATTTGAGTTTTGGTCGGTTCGGCCGTAAAGGTCGGGACCAAAATGTCGCGGGTCGCGGTGG
Source organism: Anaerolineales bacterium (assembly GCA_011524645.1). Classification (GTDB taxonomy): domain Bacteria; phylum Chloroflexota; class Anaerolineae; order Promineifilales; family Promineifilaceae; genus WTJY01. The sequence continues at coordinate 148 of WTJY01000469.1, forward strand.
CGGTTTCGGTTGGCACAAAGGCGACTGCGGCCGTTGCTGGAATTTCAACCGGAAGCGGTGTAAACGTAATGGTTGGAATTAAGACGGCGTTGCGAACCCCCGGTAAGGCGACGACGGCGATAACCCCGATGATAACTACGAGTGCGATAATAAAAAGAGCGAGTGCGATAATATTGGCTAAGCCGCCACCACGTCGTTGCATAATATGTTTCCTACCTGTCGTTTGCTAAAAATGTGTGAATCCACATTAATCGATATACCGTATGATTTCGGCCGATGCCAGTTGTTCTGCCAGCCAATTTTCAAAAATTTGTCGTAATAATTGGGCCCGTTGTCCTTCTGTTAGCGGCCGTTGAGAGCCCGCTTCGGTGAGGGTGATGATGTAGTGAGAGACACGGCCGTCACTTTGGGTCACGCTGATAATGTCGCTTGTTTCCCCTTGGGCGAGCGCTTGCGCGGCGGCTTCCAGCTCCGGCACTAATAGTGATCCGGTTGTGAAATAGCCCAAGTCGCCACCATTGACCCCTGTGGCGCGGTCAAGAGAGTGGGTTTGGGCCGCTGTGGCGAAATCACCGCCGTTGCTCAGATCGGTCGCAATCGATTGGGCCAAGGCTAAATCGGCCACTTCGAGATAGCTAGCACGCCAGTGGGTTGCTTCGTAGGGGACTTCGGCTGTGACTTGATCAAGCACTGCGGCCGCCAGCATTTCTTTGCTGATGAATAGATTAAAATCTTCGGCCGTGGTTTGGTTGGCTTCTAGCCACGCATTGAAGTTTTCAGTGCCGCCTGCTTGGTCGATTAATTCTTGAACGCGAGCGGTAACCATTTCTGGGCTTACGGTCAAGCCTTGTGCGACGGCCGCTTGGCGTAAAATCTCTTGTTCGATCAAATCGAGAAAAACCCGCTCTTCATAGTCCGCTTCCAATGGCAAGCCTAGATTGGCTTGCGCTTGTTGATAGCGGCCGAGCTCCGCAGTAAATGCGCTGAGCGGAATCGGGTTTTGGTTGACGAGCGCGGCGAGTTGTGGGGTTGCGGTGGCCGCTTCTGTCGGAACCGGTGTGGGTGCGACTTCTACGGCCGAGGTGCCACTTTCGGCCAGAGCGGCCGTTGTGGGTTGTGTTGTTTCGGTGTTGTCGGCCGGTGGATTGTCGCCACCACAGCCGACCAGTAGCCAAGCTAGACACAAAGCGACCGAGAGCCAAATTTGATTTCGGATCATTTTTGATACCATAAAGTTAGACATAATGTCTGTAAATTATAACCCTTCGGTGAAATACCTGCCAAAAGGGGATTTTTTGCTGGGCAATCGCATTCTAATTTTGGGAAGAGTGGTGGATAGCAGAGTTGCTTCTAATGTTGTCTTCAGGGGGTGTTTTTGCGGCGGAGCCACAAAAACACCCCCTAAAAGTGGGGTCGTATGGGGCGCGAAGCGCCCCATACGACCCCATTGACAAGGATTTGTGATATGTCATGGTGAAAATAGTCCATGTTAGTATCGATTTGATTTAGAATGCGATTGCCTTGAATTAAAAATAGTTCAGCCCGCAGGCGCAATTATTTTTAATTGGTTACCGATCACATGCTCCCCTCTCCCAACGGGAGAGGGGGTGGGGGAGAGGGAGAAAAGCACCTCCCCCAGCCCCTCCTGATAGGAGGGGTGCAAATCCAATCAGTTGATTACTTTGGCGAAGGTATTGCCAATAGCTCAATTATTTTTAATTCGCGTCGGATCAAGTGTACCCCTCCCCCGTTGGGAGAGGGGCTGGGGAAGAGGGGGAATACCTCCCCCAACCTCTCCTAATAGGAGGGGAGCAAATCCAATCAGACGCTTTGTATTGGCGAAGGTATTGCCGGATATAAAGTGATTTTTGCCCGTGTGTGCTTTTGGAATGTGGCATTGTCGTACTATGCATGCAAGAAATCAACCACGGCCGGTTCTCCCGTCTCTCGCAGTTTTTCATAGGGGCCGAATCCTGCCAACTTGCCATCTAGCAAAACACCCATTTGTCCAGCCAAGTGGGATGCTTCGTCGAGGCCGTGTGTAACCCAGACAGTCGTGGTGTCTGTTTGTCTTAAAACGGAAGTAAGTTGAGTTAGCAATTGTCGCCTTGTGGGGGGGTCGAGGGCGGAGAATGGTTCGTCGAGTAAGAGTAGTTCCGGATTGAGGACGAGGGCGCGGGCGAGGCTGACCCGCTGGGATTCGCCGCCGGAGAGTTCATGGCTGTGGCGGTGACGTAGGGGGGTGATGCTGAGCCGGTCAAGCCAAAGATCGACCCGCTTTTCAATTTCTTTTTTATCGAGGTGGCGAAACCGTAGGCCGGTGGCGATATTGTCGAAGACGGACATATCGAATAGTAGTGGGGCTTGGAGGACGAGACCGATGCGGCGGCGGTAGCTGAGGTCCGGTTCTTGGGCACGGCCGTGTAGACGAATTTCGCCGGAGGTCGGCCGGATAAGGCGCGCCAAACTGTGTAAAAAGGTGCTTTTCCCCGCACCATTGGGTCCCACAATCGTTAATAGATCCCCTTTACTGAGGGCGAGATGATCGACTTGTAGAACGGTGCGTTGCCCCCGTTTGATGACGAGATTTTCGATTTCGAGTAGCGGTGCGCTCACGGTTGCGCCCCCTTTTGCTGGATGACGGTCAAGGCCCAGTTTACGAGAAAGGTGATGACTAACAAAAGGATGCCGAGGGCGATGGCGAGTTCGAAATTCCCTTTGCCGGTTTCGAGGACGATGGCGGTGGTCAAGACACGGGTTTGCCCGCGAATGTTGCCTCCGACCATCATCGAGGCGCCGACTTCTGAAATGACAGAGCCGAAACCGGCCATGAGGGCGGCGAGAAGGGGGAGGCGGGCTTCACGCCAGAGCATCCAGACCATTTGCCAGCGGGATGCACCGAGGCCGTATAGTTGGAGCTTGAGACGCGGATCGAGTGCTTGGAGTGCAGCGGCCGTTAAGCCGATCACGACGGGGGCGGAGATGACCGTTTGGGCGATGATAATGGCGATCGGGGTGTAGATAAGACGGAGTCCGCCAAGCGGGCCGGAACGCCAGAGCATCATGGCGACGACGAGGCCGACCACGACCGGGGGGAGTCCCATGCCGGTGTTGACCAAGCTGAGGCAGATGTTACGGCCGGGGAATTTACCCAAAGCGAGAACGGTCCCCAGCGGCAAGCCGATTAAGAGGCTGACGGCCGTAGCGATGCCGGAAATCTGCAAAGAAAGCAGGGTGATTTGAAAAATTTCGCCGTTCAGCATTATCAGTTAGGGGGTGAGTAATTCCGCTTCTGTTTTGCCCGCATCGGGGAAGAATAGGGGTTGCCCGAAACGGTCGATGCCGAACTGGGCGATGATCGCTTGGGTGTCGGCGTGGGTCATAAACTGGGCAAACGCGAGTGCCCCAGCGTAGTTATTGTCGGGCCATTTGTCCGGATTGACGGTGATGACGTGGTAGATGTTGAGTAAGACGCCATCCCCGTCGAACAAGATGTCTAGGGTGAGGTTGTTTTGATTGGCGAGATATGTGGCACGGTCGGTAAGGGTATACCCCGCTTTTTCAGAAGCGATCATGAGGGAGGCTCCCATGCCTTGGCCCGATTCAATGTACCAAGCGGCTTTGCTGTCATTCGGAGTGAATGGGGTATCTTGCCAAATGGCGAGCTCTTTTTTGTTGGTGCCGGAATCATCACCGCGTGAGACGAAGGGGGCTTCGGCCGTGGCGATCAGACTGAGCGCTTCGGCGGCACTGGTGGCGGTGCTGATTCCGGCTGGATCGTCGCTTGGGCCAACGAGAACGAAGTCGTTGTGCATGATTAACAAGCGATCACGGCCGAAACCGGCATCCATTACTGCTTGTTCGGCCGTGGGGGCATGAACCAAGAGAACATCTGCATTTCCTTCTTCGCCCATTTTCAGTGCGGCTCCTGTGCCTACGGCGACCGTTTGTACGGTATAGCCGCTTTCTTCTTGGAAGAGTGGGACCAGTTCATCGAGCAGACCGGAGTCTTGAGTCGATGTGGTGGTGGCGAGAATGAGTGTTGCATTTTCTGATGCGTTGTTACAAGCGGCGAGTGACAGGATGATGAAAAGAGCCGGTATGCCGATCCAAAAATGTCGTTTCATATGGGTATCTTCGTCATAAAGGTTGAATTTGTGTAAGTGCCTTAATTATATAGAGTCTATTGGGGAAAGAACAGCGACGATTGTGGGAGGGTGTGTGGGTAATTATCTCACTGGCACGTGCGAAGATGGGGGTGGGAGTTGGTAGGATGTGTGCAAGGCGAAGTCGGTTAGTGGGGCAAATAAGAGGCGTGTTTGTTGGTCTATTTCACCAAAGCCGCTACCGAGGTACCAAATGGCGGCCCCTTTGATTTCGGGATAGCTGCTGTAAAGTTGGGAAATCGATTGTAGATGGGTCATGGCCACGGCCGGAGCGGGGATGTGCCGATAGGTCCAGCCAAATTCGGTGATGAGTACGGTCGGCCGTGCGAGGCCAAGCTGGTCGCAAACATCGAAAAGCTGTTGAAAACGGCCGATTAAAAACGGATACCCCTCCGTGAGAGAGTCTGTCACATAGCTATATTCATGGAGGGCGACCGCGATTAAGTCAGGATGTTCGCTGGCGAGGCGCAAAAATTCAACCATGCTTGGCGAGGTCCAATCGACCAATTCCGGTTCGCCTGATGACCAGCCAAAGGCGGCCCATCTTCGTTGGTCGCGCAAGGCGAGTCGTGCGGTTTCGGCCGCAAAGTGGCCTAGCCACGCCGCTTGCAGACGGTCCACCTCATTGATGGTTTCCATCCAGACTTGGGACGGGTCGAGCTCGGCCGGAAAGGCGGCGACATGGCGGTCCCAATGTTCATGAGCCGCTTGAATCGGGTCAAGCGTGTAGTCGGGGAGTTCGAATGGGCCACCGGAGCGGCGATAGACTAAGGTGTGTGGGGTGCCACTCGCTTGGGCCAGCGTTTGTGCTTCGTATAGCGGACCGGCCGAGTCAACGCTCTTGAGCATAAATGGGATGCCCGCTTGATCTAGCTCTTTCATCCAATCTCCAAGTCCGCGTGTGTCGCCCGAAGGTCCGACATGAAACCCGATTTTGACAAATTCTTGTTTTGGGTCACTGAGAATTGATTGACTGTTGATTGTCCCTTGAACCGGTTGGGCCAACGGTGGGTTGTCGGCCGATATATCGGCTGTTTGTGGAAGCCATGTGTATGTGCTTAGATCGGCCGTATTCGGAGTTGGTGTGGGAGATGAGGTAGGGGTTGGGGTTACGGTGGGAGGGGTGAGCTGTCTGGTTGTGTGTGGTAAATTGAGTGCGCCAAGGGTTTCACATGCGGGACAGTTGCCACGCGGCCGGAAAATCGCATAACCGGTTTGTGGATCGCGGTTGTCCCAATGATAAATGTCGGCGCTGAAGATGATAAAGAGGTGAACGATGCCTGATTGATGAGCCAAAACGGCCGCTTCGGCCAGCCATTCGGCGTGGTTGTCGATTGTGGTTTCTTGGGCCCACCAGAAATTGGTGGGGAGTTGAGAATCGGGTAGATCTTCGGCCGTGAGATAGCCGATTTCAGTGATACAAAGCGGTAGGCGGCGGTCAAATGTGTTGAAGTATTGGGTGAGGCTGGGCAAGAAATACCAGCCCGCAAAAGGACCGGCCGGATGTCCTGTGTGCGTGTGTGGGGATGTGGCTCCTGCGTTGTAATGGATACCGATACAGTCGGCGTAGTCGGCCGCGCCCGCTTGAGCCATGCCGGTTATGTAACGGGCATCGGCCCACGCATTCCGGCCGTTGTCAAAGCCGGTGGGGGCGGGCGCACCACTAATGACGAGCGTGTTTGGGCTATTTCGCTTGATCGCTTGATAGGCGGGAGCCAGCATTTCAAGGACATAACGCTCGGGGTCGATTGCCCCGACCGGCCACTCAAAATCGATATTCATTTCATTCCAAACTTCTATGGCGTCTGGGGCGGGGCGTAAGAGGGCGACACCGGCGAGAAATCGAACGTAAGCATCATAGTCGATCTGCTCGGGGTATGGCTGTCCCGGAATTGCTAGCAGGATTTTGAAGCCACGGTCATGTGCTTGCTGGATTCGGTCGAGCAGATCGCGAGGTTGGCTGTTTTCGTGCCATTTGTATTGGATTTTGACCCAATTCATCCCCATTGCCGCCATTTCTTGGTGGTGGTCGAAGTGGTGTGTTTGTGCGCCCCAGCCGAATTGGAAGGGGGGAGGCAAAACGGCTGTCTCGTCCGCTGTGGGGGATGGGGTAATTTGATGTGAGGGTGGGATGTTGGCCGGTGGCGAGCTATGTTGCGTGGGTAAGATAAACGTTTGACCGTTTGTTTCTGGCAATTGGATAACAGGGGAAGTGCTGTTGATTTTGGTTGATTGATTCGGGCGGTTGGGCTGGCTGATGGGTACAATGAGCGGCTGTTCTGGGGGTAAATCGGCCGTTTGAGTTTGGCAGGCGGTTATCCATAAAAGGGAAAACAGCATAAGCGGCCGATAAGCCCAGCGTGATTTTGGAGAAATACTGTTGGTTTTTTTTGAGGAAAACATATCAATTTGGGCTTTAGTTGGTTGGTTGGTTGCCGTTTAGAAATGGCGCGATGAGCTTGAGATAAAACACCCCCTCAAGGGTATAGCTGTTGGTGATATGCGGGTAATCGGGAAAAGTGGCCGCTAGGGTGACGGCCGTCTTGATGGTGTAATACCCCGGCTCGGCCGAATTGATGGCGAGGCAGTTTTGCTGGCAATTTACGGGGCGGCCCCCTTCGGTAAAGGTGTAAAGGGTAACGAGATCGGCCGTGGACCATGCGAAGATTGAAGATTCCCCCCAGCCGTAACCGATACAGGGGTGCTGAGGGCAATCGCTTGGGTGGCTAGCCACGTAGCGATAGATTGGAATTGCTTCATCGATGTTACGGCCGATTTCAAGAGGTACTGTTTCATTTAGCCGAGTGATCGATTGAATGGTATACGATTCTTGGAGGACACGGCCGTAGATTCGCTCTGATTCAGGGCAAGCATGGGTTGTGCACAGATACGGGCGGATTTCCTCTTGATAGCCGATGCCGATCTGGATCGGGGCTTGGAGCAAGGCGGTTATCCATTGCTCGCTTGGGTAATCTGCATGGCTGTCGCTGGCTAGCTCCGGTTGAACGAGGTGGGCGAATAGGTGGCCGGAGGGTGGGGTGATGTAGCGTAATTCATCGATCAGAATGTTTTGCATGGCTGTGTTGTTTTGCCAATTGGGGTCGGGTTGGGCGCTTTCGACTTGAGCGATTAAGTGGAATTGCTCGGTCGTAGTTGTTTGGGGGAGACGGCCGTTTAAGCGAATCGATCCCGTTGTTTGTGCGTCGAGCTGGGGGAGTTGGCAGAAGATCGATTTGGCGACGGCCGTATAGTCACAAGTCCACCCTTGGCGTTCAAGCCGGATGTCGATTAGTTCTGTCGGAATCTGAATACGCAATGTGAGATGGTGTGCCTTGATCGGAGCTTGGTTTTTGATGTCGATATTCCAGACAAACCGCTCCCCTCTAACTGCGAAAGGGTGTTCTGGCTCAATGGACAGGTGAAGATCGGCCGCTGTGATTGCCGTCGGCAGGGGTTCCGGTGTGGCGAGTGCAACCGGCGCGTCGATTTTTGTTGAGCTGTTCGGTTCACGGCTGTCGGCCGATGCGGTTGGTGTCGCTTTACTCGTCACGTATTGCGGGACGGTGCTGGGGGGAATAGGGACCGGCGCGGCCTTAAACTGTGGATACCCCCACCAGAATAAAAGCAACCCTAGACCGATGAGGGACAAGAAGAACTGTTTCATGATTCGGGCGTTGGTTGTGACTGTACAAAGGCTAACATGCTGGCTAAATCGGCCTGATTTTGTTCGCCTATGGCTAAGATCGGTTGATCGGCCGTAAACCAAACCGCAACCAGCCCATGTTTTGCGCCATCGGCCGTGTGGTAGGGAGCGTAAACTAGACCATCTTCTTGTGTGACAAGGGTGTCAAGAATGAGTTGATCGGTAACAAATGTTTGCATAGCTGGGCCGCGCGCTTGGGGCTGACCGACATAGTGTTGTAGGTAGTCGGTGGCTGTTTGTAGGTCAGGATCGGTGGCGAGCTGTGCGATGACGAGTTGAGCGCGACCGGCCGTGCCGTAGCGGGCTGTGGCTGTGCCGGTTTCTAACAACTGCCACTCGTCGTTTTCTTGATCGGCTGAAACGGCTCGCGTAAAAGCTGGCTCGCTTTGCCCATCGATGCGCAATTGAACGGTTTCGGCCGCATGCTGTGAAGAATTGTCGGCCGTCCACGGTAAATAAATCGTTTCGATCTGATTGCCGGTGATCACTTCGATTCCTAGACCCCCGTGCTTGAATAGTGGGTTGAGAACAGCGGTGAGATTGAGAGATTTTCCCGCTTCGGTTGAAGCGGTGGTGAGCGGCTGGGCCACGGCCGGATCACGCCATAGCAAGATGTTGTCGAGCTGCGTAATTTCTACAACGAGTGGTGACCCAATCGGAGCGTCAAAACGCCATGCTTCAGGAATATAACGCTGGGTGTCGGTGATTGTTTGCGGATAGGTGACGGCGATGGTGAGCGGCTGTGTGATAAACAGAGATGGAGACCATTGCGTTTGTGTGGTTTCGGCTAGGGTTGCGGCGGGATTATCGATTTGGAATCGTTTAAGAATGGTGTTGATATCGGGGGCTAACACGAGCCACCATTCATCGAGCGTAATATTTTTAACGGCCGACACATGGACTGCTACGGTGTAAGTTTGCTCGGGATCGTCATGGGTATAGCCCCAAAATCCGCGAAAGTTGTTCTCTGTATCTCGTACAAAAACCCCCTGCCATTGGTATCCGGCCATGCGAAAAGCGTACTCGCTATTCGCCTCTTCTTGAGCGGTCGGCCAAATTGTTTGCCAATCATTGGCTTGAATCTCGTTTTGCCATCGGTTCAAGCTGACATAGCTTTCGATGGCTATTTGACTGGGTGAATCGGCCGGAGATAAGGGGGTGTAAGCGACAAGTAACTCATGTGCCCCTTCGGCGACACGCCAATTTTCTGGGGGGAGTAGATGTGCCCACTGGTTAATATGGCTGTGGT
>WTJY01000248.1 GCA_011524645.1 Anaerolineales bacterium
AGGCTCTTAATGGAAACCAAGGAGATTGACATAAAAACATAGTTGTCTTTCTCCCCTCCGATGAGGAGGGGTTGGGGGAGGTGGAATCTTAAAGAATTTACCCTCTCCCCCACCCCCTCTCCCTTGAGGGAGAGGGGAGCAAAACCGCTTGAATCTGTAGCTCCTTGAAACGCATAAAGAACCTTAATGTTTTACTACATTAATTTGAATTGGTTTTAACCCTCTTTCTCCAACTTGTTCGTACTACTTCGCGACAGAAGGGGATTACTCAATCTTGCTGTCGGTCTTTTTTCAAAAGCCGCGCCAAAACCTTCAAAAAACCTTCTTCGTTATAGGTCCCTTGTAAATGATGGCGGTTATTAATAACTGTATGCGGAATCTGATAAATGGAGCGCTCAATAGCCAGCTGGGGATACGCATCGATCATGACCAAGGTAAGACCGATATTAGGATTGACCACAGCGAAATTTGAAGTCAAAGACGCCATCGGAACACCATTCTCGTTACTGGCCGCCGAAAACAACTCAATAGTTACCGCATCTTGCAAGCGGCTTAATTGAATACGAGTCATCGCTTCTAACGTCATGCCACGAAATGAAACAGCTTGAATCATACCGACCAATGAATTGATATGGTATCCAGCAGGAACACCTAAAATCCGCAAGCGATAATCGATGCTCTCACCATTTTCATCAATCCCTTCAACCCCAATCAGTGGGGAATGCAACGGTTGTAATGTGTCTGAATGATCAACAAACTCGATCATTTCAAAATGATCAGCCAAAGATTGACATAACTCAATCGCATGGCGAGTTAATTCTTTGTTAGGTGTGGCCCATAAGCTCAAGCGAACAGGTTCTGGTAGCTCTTTTAGAAAAGATTCTAATGCGATTATCACTTCTTTTGAAAAGGAAGAGGTTGTATAAAAATGTGAATCAGACATAATCAGATGAAATGGGTCTTAAATTTTTCAATAGTTGGTAGACAGAGTTATAGTGTACTTGTGTTTAAGGAATCGGGCTACGCACCATGCATCAAATAGGTACATGTCATATATAGTACAAAGCTAAGAGATAAACCGGCCGACTCAAACAAACAAATTGCTAGAATGGTATCAAATACAGAAAAAACAATGTCGATAGCTGAATCAACATCTCCATTGTCATTAATTGATCGTGTTGTTTCGCACCTGGCACACAAATGGGATTTAGAAACCGGCATCGATAACGCGCTTCACGAAATAGCTTCCTTTTTTAAGGTAGATACGGCCGTTGTCTATCAATTCACACTAGAAAACACGCTACGGCTCATCGCCAGCACGGGGCTGGGGATTGATGTCATTACCGGTTTAACAGACCAATTGGTTCAATCGCCATCAAGCATGATCTATAAAGCGATTGATGGCAAAAAATCGTTTCAAAGTTCGGACACATCACTGTTAGTAGAGCAATGCCCGCAAGATCCATATGCGAAATTTTTGAGCCACAGACAAATTAAGCATATTTTTTTGTCTCCATTAACTCTCAAGGGGGATAAAACTGTGGGGCTTTTGCTTCTGCACCAAACGGCCGTCTATGCGAATCTGGCGGACTATGGTGAGCTGATCAAAATATTAAGCGATCAAATGGCACTCGCTATTGATCGTTCTAATTTGCGCCATGAAAAGCAAGAGGCGATTTACCAAGCACAAGCATTAAGCGAAATCGGAACGATTCTCGGCCGTTCGCTGGACTTAGATCATATTTTAGATCAGGTCTTACAGCAGATCGCCCGTGTTGTCCCCTTTGAAACAGCAACGATCGCCCTCGTTCAGCAAGGGAAAACCCAAGTCGTTCGTGCACATGGGTATGAAAAACATGGCGAAGAAGTTGAGCGGCTCGCGTGGGCCTTATCGTTTAATATCGAAGAAACCAGCAGTCTAAAGCAAATTTTTGCATCAGGGGAACCGCATATCATACCGGATGTACGGGCGGATGATGGGTGGATTAATTATGGTCGATTTTCCTATATACGGTCATGGATTGGGGCACCGATTATTATCAACCACGAAATTGTGGCTTTTTTGTTTTTGGAACAACACGAAGCCAACTTTTATCAGCAAAGTCATGCAACCAACTTGAAATCTTTCTGCGCCCAACTCTCTTTGTCATTACAAAATGCACGTCTTTTTGATGAAAAGAAGAACAATGCCAACACTCTACACGCCCTTAATGAGCTAATGCGAAAGATCAGTCGGGGACATACGGCTCGAGAGGTCTGTATGACCACGGCCGAAAGCGTTCTCCAAATATTAGTCCATCTAAACAGTGTGGTATTACTCTATAACGACCGCAAAGACAGCTTGCAAGTGTATGGTTTCTCGGGAGTTGAAAGCCAAGCTTGGCCGTTAGGCGAAATCATCGAAAATCCCTATGCGACACAAGCTATTCAAAGTAGCAAAGTTGTGATTGTGGATGACTATTGGGCAGATGCCAAACAGGAAGATCAACGTTTGGCCCGTTCTGGCTGCTTTGTCCCCATACAAGTGGGTCTAACCCAAACAGGGGTCATTCTTATGGAGTGCGTTTACCCACAGGCATTTAAACAAACAGAGATTTCTGTCTTAATGACGATTGCCGACCAGCTCGGGCAAGTGCTAGAAAAAACAAGACTCATTGAGGAAATGCAGCTAGACACGGCCGAGATCGAAGCGCTTTACCTGATGTCCGCATCTGTACGTGACGTACAAACGATCGAGGAAATTAGTCATAATTTAGCCATGCAATGCTGCCGTATTACGCAAGCATCAGGTTGTGGTGTTTTTATTCAAGCCAATGATCACGATTCCCACTTTGCTATTGCTGCTATTTACCCTCTACAAGAAAGTCTTATTGGCACAGTTATTCCGGTCGCGAACAATGTCATTTATCATGTTGCCCAATCCAAACAGATGTATATCGTCGATCACCTAGATTCAGGTCTTTTCACATTCCAACTAACGGCCGATGAATCATCCTCGATTCAAGCAAAAAGCAACATTACAATCCCACTCAAAAACAAAGACTACTTGGTCGGTATCTTGAGTCTCTGGTATGCACACGATCATCAATTTGAACAACGTGAAATTCGTTTTATCAACACGGTCGCCGATATTGCAACCAACGCGCTTGAACGTGGTCTTTTGTTAAGCACTTTAGAGCAACGTATCTTTAATCGCACCAAAGAGTTAGAAACAGCCAATGAGCGATTAAAAGAGTTAGACCGACTCAAGTCCAAGTTTATCACCGATATGACCCACGAGTTGCATACACCGGTCACCAACATTAACCTGTATCTCGATCTGCTCAAAACGGCAACGCCAGATAAGCGTCAAAAATATATTCAAGTGTTACGCCGAGAGCTGCGCCGTCTAGAGTCTCTAAGCCGTGATCTAAAAAGCATTTCAGATGAGCCTGATAACAATATGACAGAAAGTGTCATTGCAATCGACTTTAATGAATTGATTCATACCGTCGTAGAGCAGAACCAAAGCCTATTACACGAAAAGAACTTAACCCTAACGCTAGATCTAGATACCGATATACCACCACTTGTGGTTAGCCCTAGCGATATGCGCAATGCGGTTTATCGAATTTTGCAGAATGCGATTGAATACAACAAAGCTGAAGGGCATATCGAAATCCAGACGAAAACACATGTCCAATCGAAGAAAGTAGTTTTTCAAGTGATTGATACCGGAATAGGTATTGCGGAAAATGATTTACCCCATATCTTTGAACGCTTTTATCGCAGTGCCGAGACAACCAACATCGCCGGTTGGGGGCTTGGCTTGGCGATTGTGAAAGAGATTGTAACTCGACACGGGGGGGCGATTCAGATGGAAAGTGAGCTGGGAGAAGGGACCGTGGTTTGGATTGAGCTTCCATATCTCTAGTCATACAGTTAGCCCAACCCAAGGCGGGCACGCAGTTGGCTAAATAACCCTTGGGACACGGCCGGTTCCGGCTCGTTACGGGATAGCGCATACACACCGTGTTGCCCCTCCAGCCCTTTTAAGTCAAGCGACATCGGCCGGATATACATTTTATTCTCGCTTTCAATCACTTGTTGTACACCGGCCGTTTCATACACTTCTTGGGACAGCAAAATTTGATCACTCTGAGCAAACCCTTGAATCCGAGCCGCTTTGTTAACGGTCGAACCGAAATAGTCAAGCCGCTCGTTTAGCGTCACTAAAATCGCCGGTCCTCGGTGTAGACCGATCTTAATCCGTACTTGATGATCTAGATCACGCTCTTGATTGTATTCTTCAAACCGCCCCATGCCGTTTAGAATACAGCGCACCGCTTCTTCATTGCTGCGAAAAGAGGCCATCACCGCATCCCCGATCGTTTTAATGATCACCCCGTTATGTGATTCGATTTCACTAAACAAAATATCGAAATGATCGCGCACGATGTTGTAAGCGACCGTATCCCCAAGTTTTTCATACATTTGGGTTGATCCGGTAATATCGGTAAACAGCAGGGTTACGGCCGTGATTTTTAATTGCTCGCGACGAGACAGCACTTCATCCCGAAAAATATTACGAAAGGCTGGATAATGCATCATATCTAGACCGGTTAACATTTGTACTCCCTCCGGCCGTTCGACATCCCCAAACGCATCATCATCGTAAATATCATCATTCATCGAGAACGTCACTTCTACATTGGCGGCGAAATCGACATCGTAGTTGACCGCACACATTTGGCAGTATTCAGACTGGCTCGCTTCCTCTAGGTGACGGTAATCACTAACCAGACGGCCGCAATGGGGGCAACGAATATCCCAATGCAAGTCAAAGATGCCCGCATTTACCCCATGTAGCAATTCCGGCATTAATTGATCTAAGTGAATATTGAGTTTTGGGGCCACGGCATAAGGATAAATCCGGCCGTTGTCCTCACGTGTCATCAAATATGCTTGCAATTGGGCCACCAATTGGTGATCTGCACCACGCCGTTGAGCCAGTGCGTCAAAACGTGTTTCAAACAATCCTCGATTCATTTGCTTTCTATCCTAATAAGTGCGCTATTTTGGGTAACGGTTTAGCGAAGTGAACAAAAGTTGGTGATGGGGAGCGAAAAATCGTGATGCAAGTCACAATGCATGATTTGCTCGGAAATGAAGTTGCCAAACAATTACGTTTATTCGATTAAAGATACTGCTAAAAATACTGCTATTCCCTAGACTATTCTAATCATATAGATGTTACTTTTGCTAATAGTACGCCAATCTCCGATAATTTTGACCATATTTTCTTGAATTTCTCCCTCTATGATTAATTTATCCGCTAAACAAACCGGCCGAATCATCCCGATCCTATCATTACTCCTCTTCTTTTGGTTCGCTGTTAACACTGCAACACAAAAAAATCCGACGACCGATGAGCCGGTTCATGTCACTCGTGGTATTACGCTGTGGCAAACGGGCGACTATCGCTTACAACAAGAGCATACGCCGTTTAGTCATTGGCTTAATGGTCTGCTCACCATGACAGAGCCGCTTCCCGATATAACGAGCCGTGATGGCTGGCTAGAGTCAGATCGTCTACACGTGGCACGCCACTTAATTTGGCAAAGCGGCGTATCTGTTGAGCGGCTTTTCTTTCTCGCACGGTTACCGATTATCGGATTAGGCATGGTTGTGGGTGCGGTATTGTTCACTTGGGCGGGGGCACTCCACGGCCGTAAAGCCCAATTCTTAGTCGCATGTCTCTTCCCTTTTGCACCCAATTTACTGGCACACACATCACTCGCCACCACCGACTTTGCGGCCACAGCTATTTATCTATTTGTATTTTATGCGCTATGGCGCTATCGACAACGGCCGACACAGACCGGATACATTGTGTTAGGGTTACTTATCGGATTCGCCCTTACCACCAAGATGACCAGTCTAATCATCTGGCCTCTTTTACTAATTATTTTGTACGTGACCACTCCGGTTAAGAATTGGTCGCCGATGCTGTTATGGCTCGGCTGGTTTCCTATTGCGGGCATTGTCGTTTGGGGGTTATATCTATTCACCTTTGGGCCGGTCTATATCCCACAAATCGATTTCACCTTGTCTCTGCCTGCTCCCGCCTATTGGCACAGCCTGTTTGGGGTAAGCAACCATATCGAAGGGGGACACCGCGCTTACTTTTTAGGAGTGATCAGTGACCAAGGGTGGTTTAGCTATTTCACCATCGCACTTTTGATCAAAACACCGGTTGTATTTTTGCTCGGTACAACATGTGCCATATTCCAAACGATCCAAAACAAAGCGTGGTGGAAAACAATTTATCTATGGCTACCCGTTTTGGCTCTCTATCTTGCGGCGACATTTTCTCGGCTCAATATCGGCTATCGTCATATTTTGCCGATCATCCCCTTCTTATTGTTATGGACAGCGATTATTCTGGCCACATTTTGGCAAAACCAGCAAAAGCCGTTAGTCGGCCGTGTCTTAATGATAAGTATCTTGCTTTATGTGGGGTTCAACAGTTACATACACCCGCACCATTTGTCTTATTTTAATCCGCTAGCGGGTGGCCCCACGGCCGGACATCGCTTTTTAGGGGATTCGAATCTGGATTGGGGACAAGATTGGCAACGAGTCAGTCACCATATCGCGGATCAGCAGCTTGAACCGACCCACATCGCCCCATTCGGCTTTATTGACCCAAGCTATTACGGTTTAGACGGCCGTCGCCTTGTGCTCGGCACAGGCTTTGCCAATGAGGATTTTTCCCCTGCCAATCCCGCCCCTGGCACTTACTTTATCAGCACCAACGCCTATCAGGGGATGTTGGCCCAGCCGGACCTATTTGATTGGTTTCGACGTCAAGCGGTCATCGATCCTTGGCAAACAGGCTTTTCGATTCGCAAATATGAAATTAGTGCCAAAGCAAAAGGAGATTGGATCGCCCACTGTACCGCCCCTGTCCCTCTGCTGGAGCAAGCGGAAGCGGAACAAATTGTCAATGCGGCAGGGGTGCGACATACCTATTTCGATTGTACGCAAAGCTGGGTCATTCCAAATCAGGGCACGGCCGGTTGGTACATTTTGCCCCTAGACCTTGAGCCAGAATGGGGAAATACAAACCTCGCGCCCCACTTGCAAGAAGTGTATGCCCATACCGCAACCGTCTTTGCCCCTTCATATCGGGTTTACTATTGGGATGGAAATGAAGCAAAGGTCGATCAACTGATAGATAAAAGTGCGCCCCAACAGGTCGATGAATCGGTGCAATGGCTTGGATATACGGCCGGAACCGATACTTGGTATACGATTTGGCAAGTCACAAACAGCAGTGACCTCCCCCTCTCTGTTTTCGGGCATCGCTACCCACAGAGCGATCAGCCGGTTATCCCAGACACGGCCGATGGGCTCGGCTATGCCACCACCAACTGGCAGCCGAACGACATATTTATCCAGAAACACCCCTTTACAAGCTCGCAGCCACTAACCAATATAGATCATTTTGAAACAGGGTTTTACAACTATACGAATGGAGAGCGTTTGGCTCCCCCCATTCAAATCGATCGATAGACAAGACGGAAGACTGAAATTATGGCGCAAGCGATTTCATATTTCATACTTCAGCTTTTTATCGTTAACTTGTCGCTGTATTTAGATTCGCTTGACGGCGACGATACCAGCGAAATATCCACAGGCTGGCGATTGCGGCAAAGATCATGACAATAAAAGGCATGACGATCGCTAAGATCGAACCCAATAAGGCGATGATGTCTTCGACAATGCTGACGAACCAGTTACCGGTACCGGCCGTTGAAGCGGTCACCACCGGCCGGACCGCACCTTTTGCGGTATGGACACTACCCGCCAGTAAAATTCCGGCGACCACCGCCAAAACAGGGCTGACATCGCTCACAAGATTAGACTGTGACGCAAACATCAGTGCCCCAGCGGCCGGACGGACGAACGTTTGCACGACGTCGTTTGCTGTATCGACGGCCGGGATTTTATCGACAAAAAATTCGATCAGTAGCAAAACAGACAGCACCCCGATCACCCATGGGCTGCCCAGCACCGTGTAGGGGTCTTCTGGTTGCAAAACACCCAAACGGGTTAAAACCGATACGAGAAGTAACGGAATATATGCATTTAGCCCCGCACTCGTAGATAACCCGAACGCGGTCCCAATACCCAATAAAGCTTCCATTTTTATTCAACCTCCAAAGCAGAATGCGAGATCGGTTTTATCCCACTATGATTTTCTTTGCGTTTCAAGATACACCACGTTAGTTTTCCCTAACGTATCCAAAATTGGGGATGAAAAAACAGGTATTTTGTACGATTATTGGAGTATGTCAAACTCAGTAAAAAAACACCTGTCCCTATCAATTATTATCATATCGTGAATCTAATCGAGCAAATGTTGTTAACAACCGTATCAAAAGGAACGACGCTAGGGCTGTGCGATCTATTGAACGCCATGTCAAGCGGTTAGTTCATTGAATCGGGTGGCGCAGTCATACCAGCCGTCGATCATTATCTAAGTCAAACGATTGATGACGATGATGATCGAGCCAGACGAAGCCACCGTGCGGCGAAAGCACAGACTCATGGTAAATACAATTTAACAGAGTTGGTAGAACAACAAAGACGGTTGATTATGGGACATTTGGGAAAGATGTGGGGAAAATCCCCCAAAAGAAAGAGAGTAAAGAGCTACCGCCAACCAAGTACAAAGCGGAAAGCATACGGCCAATTGAAGGGAATCAGAGAGAAAATCGACTCCGAGCCTCTCCACCAGACGAGAAGCAAAAGGTGACAATAGATAATGGGGATGCGTTTGAAATAAAACGCATGCTTGCCTTGTCTATGATTTTAGGGTCATTCCTTAAATCTACGGCGGCGGCCCTTCCGCTCCGGCTTTTGGGATCGTGCGGCTAAGCCGACTTATGGGCGATTGGTGAGGCATTAAAACAAGTTGGATTGCCTCTATCAACCCAACTTTTCAAAAAGAGTCCGTTACGGCGCATTTGCCGATTAGATATGAAGTGATTAGGTTAGCAAGAGCCTGAACGCCTCAAAACACCTATCTAAACTATTGTTTCTAACAACTGAAGTAAGGAAAACTAAAGATATTGGATTGTGTGTCTCCCAAAAACCATTATTTTCGCACAGCCATTTAAAAAAATGAGAGGCGGACAATTGTCCGCCTCTAACCCCACTACTTCCCATGAGTCGCGCTTAGCAAACTCT
>WTJY01000107.1 GCA_011524645.1 Anaerolineales bacterium
CCATCTACCCAGCTGTTTGCTGGTATGCCATAGCCGTTTACGGTCCCTGCCGAAAAAGTGCGCACTTTACCCATATCCATCATATGAGCGTCCTGCACCTCCTTCATCCAGTTCATCTCGTCGTCTGTTAGTTTCAATTCGCTAGCCATTATTTTTTGCCTTTAACACCTTTGGCAGGTGCTTCTTTGCTTTCATCGCCCTTGGTAGGCGCTTTTTTGCTTTCGGATTTTTCCACCAGCTTTTTGCGTGCCACTTCAGCCACTTTGTTCTTTTCTACATCGAGGACATACCCCGCATCTACAAGGATGCGAATTGAACCCTTTTTGTTTTCATCGATAAGAACTTCTTGGCTAGTAATCGGATGCTTGTAATATACATGAGCCATATGAATCACCATTCATTAGTAAGCAAGCTTGGGGCATCCGCATTTAATCTATCCGGATACTGTTGCACTCGGATCGTGGTCGGCTTACGCCGCGCTCCATGGAATCGCACCATGTCCATCATTTGCTTATGCGCTTGCTGTCGTTGGTATTGCCCGCCATCGGCCGTGAAGCCATACTGGCCAGAAACTTTACCCGCCTTTTCAGACCACACATCAGCGGCCGCCGCATGTAAATCATACGTAGCCAGCCAATCGGTGTTCGTCTTCTTCGATGGGGGGGTGGTGGCTGTATTCCACGTGTACGCCGCTTCACCACGTTCATCGAGGCAGGGATAATTTTCAATCATCTCCTTCAGTACATCGCTGGTATAGCCATTGGTGTCATCCGGCTCATTGATCATTCGCCGGATATTTGTCACCATGTCATCTGTCGCACTCATAACAGCCACCTATTCCCTATTATTCGCGCATATATTGGATATACGCATTACCGACCAATCCGGCCAGCGTTGCGCTCGCCGTAATTGTGAGGTATTCATCGCTACCCCATTTCACGGCCGCTTTCCCATTGGTGCCACCGTCCCCTACATTAGAAAGAATCACCACGGCCGCGCCCACGTTCCCCCCATCAATCAAATTATCAGAAGAAGTTGTGCCATCGGCCGCAATCCCCGCATCAACGGTCGCCGCGCCGGTCGCTTCGGTGGTAATGTCCAAATACAACCCGGTCACAATCAAATCAGCCCCTTCTGGGTTTGCCACAGAAAGCACACCGCCTGCGGTGGTGCTTGTTACTGCAGTCAAGGTTTTTTTCAATGCCCCTTTTTGTTCACTCATAATTTAAAAATCTCCTTTAATTCAGTCGATCCCCAATTAAGGAACCAAAATAGCGAATGGGTAACGGGTAGACGCTGTTTCGTTAACATAGTTTGGTGGATTTGGTAATTGCCAGCCCATGCGCAAAACCATGCGCAACGCAACCATATCTTGTTGGGCCAAGTTATAGATGATATTCCCACCAGCGTCTTGAATAACGCTTTGTGTCAACATCGTATAGCTGATTTCCTTGCGGAAGGAATAAACCAATTGATCCCACTGCCCCGCGATGTGAAGCACAGAAGATGCATCAAGCCCCCCATTGCGCGGGAACACGATCGGTTCACCATCAAGCTGATACTGCCCCGCACCTTGCATCGACGGCATAAAGAGGCTACGCCCTAGATTTGCCGTCCCAGACCCGTCATAGACTTTTTCGCGCACTCCGCGCAATTTGCCTCGCATTGACATTGATGCCACATGGCCAGTCGCCATATAACCATCTTGCTCGATCAATGAAATAATTCCATCTTCTCCAAGCAAAACATCATACATATCTTCCCCAGCGGCGATTTGAGTACTTAAATCAACGCTGTGGGATTTAGCGGCCGCATCTACAGCAATCGCGGTGGGCCAAGAACTCGGCTTGTTCGTGCCGTGGATGATCGCTTTATCAATCGCCTGCATTGCGGCCGTTTCGCACAATGGGCGAATCTCTTCCCAAATATCATAATCCGCATCTTCAAGTACATCATTTGGAATCGGCACAATCACGCCGAGTTTTTCATAGTCGATGTACTTGTTGGTCCAATTAACTTCGCTTGTTTCAATCTTGCCACTGTCACCATCGACAAAAGAGGCGGTCGGAAGCGCGTCCAAAATCGGCAAGCGTTGTTGCTTACGGCTCCCATTGCGCAGGCGACGCGATAGGCGAAGCACCGAGCTTTGTTCTGAAATATTGGTCAACATTTCATCAACCACATCTTCGGGAATCAATGCATTCGCATCGGTTCGGCTAATTACATTGTTATAAGCCATAGATTACCTTCCTTTTTAATAAAAATTATCGTTTGCCCGCCGAGCGTATAGCGTCGTTCATCGAGAATGATTTGGGCGGTTGCCCACCGGTCCCGCTTCCTGCGTTTCCCGCTGGCGCGCCTGCTCGCTTCGTGCCAAACAATTCTGGGTAAGATGTGCGCAACGATTCCAGATTTACATTCCCCTTTTTGTCGATAGCCCCCATCTCGGAAGCTGCCAACCATGCCAGCTTAAAGTTGCTAATTCCTGCCACCGCAAACGCCTCATATGCGGCCGTTTTTTGCGTCAACTCTTCATTGGCGTTTGACATCGCCTGCAATTGCTGTTGCAATTCAGACCCATCATCGGCCGCTTTAATCGCATCTTTAAGCTGATTTTCAAAGGATTTACGTGCATCCCGTTCACGTTGCAACGCGGATTTAAGTCCGCTTGTGTGGCTTTCGATCATGCCCTGCACCGCATCATCTTGATTCGGCAGCCATGTATCAAAAGTCAAATCACCAGCTGGGGG
>WTJY01000306.1 GCA_011524645.1 Anaerolineales bacterium
GTGTGAATCGCGCTGGTGTGACCGAAATGTGCCCAAGAGTGGCCTCCTTGAGCAGAGACGTGAATCTTGAAGCGATTGACACCGATCCCGGCGTGAATGATATGACCGAGCGATCCCCCTTCGATAACGACATATTGGGCGGCTCGGCCGAACCGTTTAAAAACGGCGCGCATGCCATTTAGATCACCCAGCCCCTCTTCGCCAACATTGGCGACAAACCAGACCGGTTGGGGGGCTTGAAGTGAGCGGCTTGTCATCGTTTCCGCAAGCCAGAGCAGACCGGCCACACCGGCCGAGTTATCGCTGATGCCGGGGCCATAAATGCGGTTCCCTTCCCGTCTAATGGCTAGATCTGTCGCGGCCGGAAATACGGTATCTGTATGGGCTGAGACGATGACCGGTTTGCTTCCGGTGGCGGTCGGATTAGGCAGACGGCCGTAGACATTGTGTAACGGATCGAGGTAAACATCGACCAAGCCTAGTTGTTGGAATCGATTGGCGACCCATTGGGCCCGCTCCGCTTCGGCAAACGTGGGGGCGGGGATTTGCTGAATTTCAATGGTCGTTTCGACAACGGCCGGTTTTTCCTGAGCGATCTGGCTTAAGATCGCGGCAATTGTGGGGTGCTGTGTCAGGCGATAGATTTTACTCATGGGGTTGTTCCTTGGGTCCCCTCTGGGCTAAAAGGATTGGTTACTACTGTAGAGGCTTGATCAGCAGGATGCCGATGATGGCGGCGATTAGACCGATATGTAGGAGAAGATTGCTGTCGGTAAGCCAAATCCTACCGCCTATAACAACGTGCAAGATGAGATTGATGATAATGAGCAATAGGCCTACAAGTGGGAGTAGACCCGGCCGTTTGGCTAGAAATTGACTGACTGTATCGAATAACTCATTCATGTGGGTGACTAATATATTTTAATAGGGGTTAGTAGTTACAAGTTAGTGTAATGAGGATGGGGAAAATCGCCAAGAGAAAAGCGTTAATATTCTTGATGTAAGAGATTGCCCGCTTCATCGATTTGATATTTTTCAAAGTAAGAGACAAGCCGTGGTGGGACACGGCCGACAAATTGAATCCCTTCTTCCCCATGAATTTCTTCGTCAACAAGCCCACGTTCATAGAAAAGAGACATTAAACGACCGGCGGTATAAGGCAGGGCGATGCGGATAGGGATAAAGGTTGATTCGACCGCCGCGACGATGGCGTGGAATAGATCTTGCACCCCTTTGCCTGTTTTCGCCGAGACATTCACATAAGGATCGTCTACTTCGGGAATGACTAAATCGGCCGGTGCGGCATCGATCTTGTTGAAAGCGTAGACCATCGGCAGGTTTTCAACTTCTAATTCGGCAAGGGTGTCGAGTACTGATTCGATTTGTGCTGCCGCATTGGGGTGGGTGGCATCAACCACATGGAGCAAGATATCCGCTTCGATAATTTCTTCTAGGGTGGCGCGAAAGGCGGCGACGATATGGGTCGGTAACTTTTGGATAAACCCGACCGTATCGGTAAAGAGGACATCACGGCCGCCGGGCATACGAACACGTCGTGTGGTGGGGTCGAGCGTGGCGAAGAGCATGTCGGCCGATAGTACTTTGGCCCCTGCGAGTCGATTGATCAAAGTCGATTTTCCCGCATTTGTATAGCCTACGATGGCGATCGTTTGTAGCTCCGTTTGTTGCCGCTTGCTACGATGGCGTGAACGGTGGGCACTAACCCCATTTAGCTCTTTCTTGAGAAAGGCGACACGGCGGCCGATTTCGCGACGGTCCATTTCAAGCTGGGTTTCACCGGGGCCACGTAGCCCTACGCTACCACCGCCGCCCGCTTGGCGAGCCAAGTGAGTCCACATCCGCGTTAAGCGGGGAATGCGGTATTCGAGTTGGGCGAGTTCGACTTGGAGCTTCCCTTCACGGGTTTGGGCATGTTGGGCGAAAATGTCGAGAATTAGCGCGGTGCGGTCTAGGACTTTGACCTCTTCGCCAAATGTTTTTTCTAGGGCCCGCTGTTGGCGCGGTTGGAGTTCATCATCGAAGACGACAACGTTGGCGTCGAGTTCTTCGACGAGCATTTTAACTTCTTCTACCTTGCCGGAGCCGATATAGGTATGGGTGTTGGGCTGGTCTAGGCGTTGGAGCGTGCCACCAACGATTTCTAAACCGGCCGTGTCTGAGAGACGGGCTAATTCTTCTAAACTGTCTTCTGCTGATAAGACAGATAAACTGCCATGAATATCTGTGCCAACGAGAAAGGCTCGCTCTTTTTTGTCTTCTGTATGATACAACTTGATTTCCTGTTAATTTGAATTTAAAGATTACCCTTGCTCAGAAATGAAGGGATAGCGATAGATGATCGGGATAGAGACGTCTGCGCAAAGGGAATATTTTTGTCTCTGTTTTCTTTCACCGCCTATCAATTTGGCGTAAAACTAGGATTAGAAATCCCCATCGTCATCGTCATCATCTTCTTCTGCATCGTGGTGGGGGAAGAAGCGGTTATTGATGACTTGCCCCAAGGCGTCAGATTCGGCGCGATTGAGTGATCCTCCGACAGGGACTCGGTAGGTACCATAGTCGAAGGCGAGACTTTCGACTTTGGGATCGACGCGAAACGGCGAAATGTAGCGTATGTCATATGCTTCGGTCACACCAAGTAGGGATATCGGCCGACTGACGATCAATTTGTCTGGATAAAAGAATAAGATTTCTCGGTTGGCGGTATGGTATTGCCAATTGCGCCAA
>WTJY01000168.1:0-3746 GCA_011524645.1 Anaerolineales bacterium
GAATGACAATCGTTAATTGATCAACTCCCACCAAATCCGACAGGACTAGAAAACAAAATCAGTGGTCGTGCGTATCTGTGGTCTAAAAACACAATTCACCCTCGACCACCTAGCCCCCCGCACAACAACACAATGACATACTCAAAACCCAAACCAAAACCGGCCGGTATCCGCGCCTTCATCGGCCTATCTATCCCCACGGCCGCCCAAGAAATCCTCGAAAATACCCAATTCGACCTCATGGAACTTGTCCCCGAAAATAGCGTCCGCTGGGTCAACCCCAACAACATGCACCTCACCCTCTTCTTCCTCGGCGACGGCATCCTCCCCGAAAAAATCGCCAAGCTCTGCGACACCCTAGACGACATCGCCGCCACCTGCCGCCCATTCGCCCTCGAACTCGGCCGGATCGGCTGTTTCCCCAAACAAAACGCCCCCCGCGTCCTCTGGGTCGGCATCGACGGCCAAACCCGCTCCCTCAACTATCTCAAACGGCAAACCGACGACCGCGTCACCCCACTCGGCTGGGAACCTGAAAAACGGCGCTACACCCCCCACCTCACCCTCGGCTACGTCCAAGACACCCCCGCCGTCGGCCGTAGCCGTCTCCCCTACAACTCCCCCATCGGCACCTTCAGCTGGACCGTCAACCAACTCCACCTCTACCACAGCCAGCGCACCAAAAAGGGAATCAAATACACCAAAATTCACACGGCTAAACTAAGCCAAGTGACGAATGACGAATGACGAGTAGAAAACGCAAAACCACCACTCAACTTTACCCCCTCTCTACCCTCTACCCTCTACTCTCTACTCTCTACTCCCTTCTAATTCCATAAGACCCCTTGACAGCCCTCTCCCGCCTGCACATACTTCCCCCCATGAGTGCACAAGCAGAATTTTTTGTCGAAACGGCCGTCAACGCCGACCGCTCCACAGTTGGAAAATGGATCCTATCCTACGTCCGCAACAACATTTGGGTAGCGATTTTTATGGTCCTTGGGGCCATCGGAAATGCGACGCTCGCGGCCGTTGTGCCTGTACAAATCGGTGTCGCTTTCGACGCGGTTTTAGATGGGATTACCGATCCGGCCGTCGTCGGTTGGGCCGCACTCACTATTGTTATCAGCCAATCGGTTCGCGCCGTATTGCAATTGGGGCGGAACTTCTGTAGCGAACTTCTCGGCCAACGGACCGAACGAGATGCCCGCGAAGAGCTCTACATCAACCTGCTCGGCAAAAGCATGACCTTTCATGACCTACAGCCGGTCGGCGACACCATGGCTCGCGCCACCAACGACGTACGTGAAATGAATCTCATGTTCAACCCCGGTATTAATTTGGTGGTCGGCTCCGCCTTCTTCCTCATTTCACCGATGATTTTCACGGTGCAATATCATCCCGCCCTACTACTTGCGCCAACCTTCTTTTTGATCACCTATTTCGCTTCACTCGGCCGTTACATGCAAACCCTACGGCCGATCGCCGACAATGTACGTCAATCATTCGGCCGTCTCAACAGCCGTCTCGCCGAAGCCCTCGACGGGATCGAAATCGTTAAAAGTATCGCCCGCGAAGATGAGGAGGTCTCCCTTTTCAAAACCAACGCGACCTATTTCCGAGACGCGGTCATAGAGCAAGGGAAAGTAGAAGCCCGCTTCCTCCCCTTGCTCCTGCTCGGCATCACCAACGCCATCGGTCTAGCTCATGCGATTTATCTGTTCCAAATCGAACTCATTTCGATTGGAGACATCATCGCCTACATCGGCTTGCTTGGCCTCTTCGGCTTTCCCACCTTTATCTCCCTCTTCGCCTATTCACAAGTTGCCAGAGGTCTCGCCGGTGCCCGTCGTGTGCTCGACCTGCTCAACACCGAAACTGAACTCGATGAAAACAAATCAGGCCATACCGGCTCGATCCAAGGCAAAATCGAATTCAAAAATGTTAGCTTCGGCTATGACCCTGAAAACCCGGTCCTCCAAGGCATCACATTCGATGTCGAGCCGGGCCAAACAATCGCCATTGTCGGCCAAACCGGCTCGGGCAAAAGCACCCTCGCCAAGCTCATCAACCGCACCTACGATGCCACCAACGGCCGTGTCCTCGTCGATGGGCACGATGTACGGAGCTGGCAATTGGCCCCCCTTCGGCAACAAATCTCGATTATCGAGCAAGATATTTTCCTCTTTTCTCGCTCAATCGCGGAAAACATCTCCTTCGGCAACCATGAAGCGACCCAAGAAATGATCGAAGCGGCCGCCCAAGCGGCCCAAGCCCATGATTTCATCATGAATTTCAAAGATGGATACCAAACCCTCATCGGCGGCCGTGGTGTCACCCTCTCCGGTGGTCAACGCCAACGCATCGCCCTCGCCCGCGCCTTCCTCGCCGAACCCCACATCCTCATCCTAGACGACTCCACCAGCGCGGTAGACAGCGCCACCGAGGACAAAATCCAAAAAGCGATCAGCCTCGCCGCCTCCCGCCAAACCACCATCTTAATCACCCACCGCCTTTCCCAAATCCGCTGGGCCGACAAAGTCATCGTGCTCCGCAAAGGAAAAGTCCTCGCCGTCGGCAATCACGACCAGCTCATGGACCAAGTCCCCGCCTATCGGCGCATTTTTGAACAATACAACTAAGACAGAGACAGAGAAGAGAGACAGAAGTAGCTAAGAATTTAATCTATAGTCGCAGAATCATTTCTTACCCGAAACAAAACGTTTTTATCTAGCTTCTACAGAAGCTCTGTCTCTCTACTCTCTTCTCTCTACTCCCTATGAAACCACTCATCTTCTGGTGCCGTTGGAACGAAACAAAGCTCCTCTTACACGGCCGTAATCCCGCATCCGTCTGGGGTGTCATGAAATATTGGAAAGAAAACGACCGCACCGTCAAATTCTCCTTCCAACTCAAAGAACGCATCCTCACCCTTGGGGAACCAGACAACCAAATCATCCTACACCTCGACGAAATGGGCACCTTAATCAAGGACGAATAACGAGCAACGAGTGGCACATGAGCGCGTGTTTATTCATTACTCGTCCTTCGTCACCCAGTAACAATTCGTTAAATTCACCAACATTACAGTCATTGTAGCGCAGCCGTGGTGTCCCTCTTTTCTCCAAGAGGCCAAGTTTAATTTGCACATCTTCCCAATCTCCCCATGAAAATGACGCGGCCGCCGTGTTCACTCAAGTAAAGCTCTGTATGGGCCATATATTTTTCATACGCTTCACGACCGCTGATCGGTTTAGGTGGGGCGAGCTGGGGATCGGCCGAATAGTCGGCGATGTCACGGACAGCGTAATAGGTTGAGCATGACAACTTCCCGTTCGATTTGACGAAGAAATAGCTGTTTGCCAGATTCTTGGGTCGGTTCTAAATAATTGGTCATAAGTTGCTGACAATGTTTCCTTTTTCGCGTAATATAGTGGGTGCCGCAAAAAATAGTTGACAATAAAAAATAAAAGCTTTGTTTTCCACAAAGCACCAATTTAATTGGCATTCCTTTTGTAACTACTCAGCAACCACCTAATTGGATTTGCACCCCTCCTATCAGGAGGGGCTGGGGGAGGTGGATTAAAATAAATTTCCCCTCTCCCCCAGCCCCTCTCCCTCAAGGGAGAGGGGAGCAAAGAAAAATGCTGAATAATTATCCCCTTTTTTACAACACAAAAGGGGAAAGGATAAAGGCAAAAGGGGTTACACCGCTGACCTGACCGTTATGTGCCCTTCTCTTTGCT
>WTJY01000168.1:3846-25955 GCA_011524645.1 Anaerolineales bacterium
AAAGGCAAAAGGGGTTACACCGCTGACCTGACCGTTATGTGCCCTTCTCTTTGCTCGATGTTTGAGCATAAATCGTTGCCTCTATGTCAATTGAGTTTGTTCTGACCGTTTTGAATGAATTAGAAACGACATCCACTGAAATATAGTTGCGTAGAGAGAATAGTATGCAGGCTGTCAGTCGATTGTCCTTTCCAAAAGTATCATGGATCAAAAATCACAACAAACAGTTGAATTTCATAAAATCTTGGCCCAATTGGCTGAGTACACACATTTTAGTGGCGGGCGTGATCTCGCACTTAATTTGCAACCGACGATTGACGAGATTGAAGCGACCCGTTGGCAGTTAGAAACCGAGGAAGCATTGACATTGCTCCATAGTGGCAGTGATGTGACGATCGGTCCGGCGCGAGATGTGCGACCGGCCGTTGATCGATCTGATCGAGGCATCGTGCTTCTGGCCGAAGATTTTTTGGCGATACGAAATACGATTGTGGCGGCGAGGACGCTCAAACGGAAGATCGATAAAGTCCGTGGGAGCTATCCACGGCTCCAAGAGATCGCCGAACTGATCGAAGAATGTCCGGGGATTGTTGCCAGTATTAATCAGACAATCGATGATCGGGGGGAAGTTCTAGACACAGCCAGCACCAAACTTAGCAAAATACGTCACGAATTAAATATTACCCACGGCCGGATTCAAGAGAAGCTGCGCGGCTTGTTGAGTAGCCATGCGGTTTATCTGCAAGAAGCGATTATTAGTCAGCGAAACGGCCGGTATGTCGTACCGGTTCGGGCTGAGTCCCGAACCAATATTAAAGGGATTGTGCATGATCAAAGTGGCAGTGGGGCGACAGTTTGGGTTGAACCGATGGCCACGGTCGAGCTCAATAACAAATATCGCAGTTTGCGCTTAGATGAAGAGAAAGAGATTCATCGGATTTTAAGCGAGCTGTCGGGGAAAATCGCGGATCGTGGTGACCCAATCATTCGAGTGGTTGACCGAATGGCGGAGTTCGATTTGATCTTTGCCAAGGCGCGGTATGCAAGCGCGATTAAGGCGGTCCGGCCGGAATTTGTGCCGTGGCGGCCGTATGATCCGGCGACAGCACATCCCGGCTGTACGGTTTGGTTTAAGCAGGCACGCCATCCACTGATCGATCCGCATGAAATTGTGCCGGTCGATTTAACAGTGCCGGAAGAGGTGTTTCTCGTCTTGATCACCGGTCCGAACACCGGTGGTAAAACGGTTAGTATGAAAACGGCCGGTTTGATGACGATGATGGCCCAAGCCGGTTTGCATGTCCCTTGTGTTGAAGCCCGCTTGTCGATCTTTGATCAGATTTATGCGGATATTGGGGATGAACAGTCGATTGAACAAAACTTATCGACGTTTTCAGCCCATTTGACCAATATTATTCGGATATTGTCCGCGACGGATGATCGGACGCTGGTGCTGCTTGATGAGCTGGGGTCGGGGACAGATCCGGCCGAAGGTGCGGCGCTGGCACAGGCGATTATCGATTATTTGCGTGACAAGGGTTCAACACTGTTGACCGCAACCCACTATCCCGAACTGAAAGCGTATGCGACCCATACACCGGGGGCGACCAATGCGTCACTCCTGTTTGATATGGATACGTTGTCACCGACTTATGTGATGACGATCGGTTTGCCGGGGAAATCAAACGCATTGGCGATTGCGCGGCGACTTGGGCTTGAGGATACAGTTATCGATAGCGCGTTGAAACGGCTCGGGGTCGATAATCGAGAAACGGAACAGCTGCTCGATTCGATTTATGATTTGCGCGATAAGATCGCCAATGAAGAAGCGGCCGCTCGGCTGGCCCGTAAGCGGGCTGAGCGGGATCGGGAAAAATTGCAGAAAAAGCTGGAAGAGATCGAAGAAGAACGGCTGAAGATTCTGCAAGAAGCGCGGGCGGAATTCCAGAAAGAGATCGATCTGATCCGTGGAGATATTAGCAAGGTTCGTCGCCAATTACGCTCATCTGATTCTCGGAACCAACTGAAGCGGATGGGTAAAATGGTCGATGAGATCGAGGCACGCCCGTTAGCGGCCGTGACCAATACCCCTTCGCTTGATGCGATTTTGCCGAAAGAACCGAAGCAACAGAAGCGGCGCAAACTGAAAGTTGGGGATGAGGTGAATGTGAAGACGATCCGCTCGAAGGGGGTGGTGATCGTTTTGCACAAGAACGACGCGGAAGTGGCGATCGGCCGTTTGCATATGCGGGTCAAGTTGGAAGAGCTAGAGTTTCGGGGGCGTCCGGTCAAAGAGAAAGATGATGATTTGCCGAAACTGCCGAAAACCCCGTCTCCAGGGATTGAGCTGGATTTGCGCGGTCAGCGGATCGATGCCGGTTTGAGCAAGATGGATCAGTTTTTGGATGCTGCGTTTCGGGCGCGGATGCCGTGGGTACGGATTATCCACGGGAAAGGAACCGGCCGTTTGCGTGAAGCGGTGCGTAAAGAGCTGAAGCGAAATCCGAGTGTGATTTCATGGGAAGAAGGGAAAGTGGGTGAAGGTGGCGCTGGTGTCACTGTGGCCCGTTTTGAAGAGGTCGCGAAGGAAGAACCGGCCGTGGCATAAGAGATGTTTCCCCGCGATATATCCCGTAGGGGCCGACTGGATGCGAATATAATTAAGAAGCGCGATGATGGTTTCGGCCGTCATTCAGTCGGCCCGTAGATGACACGTGGTTCAGGTTTTGGGTGCGGGTGGGGGGTAGGTATGGTTGAGTTTTTTTGTTCACATATCGATTTGTCGGTGTTGCCGGTTGCATTGAAGGGGCGTATGTTGCACATGTTGGCGGCCGAGGGGAATCACTTAACGGTGTTGCCAGATTGGTTGGGGGAGATGGCGAGCTTGCAGCAGCTCTATTTAGATAATAACGAGATCGGTGTGTTGCCGGAATGGATTGGCGAGCTGACCGATTTACAGGCGTTGTCGATTCATAAGAATAAGTTAGCTAAGTTGCCTTATTCTTTGTGGTCCTTAAGTAAGCTACAGACTTTGTCGGTGGGGTCTAATTCTGTGGGGACGGTATCGGCGGGGATCGGCCGGTTGCGGGAATTACGAGCCCTTTATATTCATGACATGGGGTTGCAAGAGGTTCCGGCCGAGTTGGGGCAGTTGGGGAAGTTAGAAATCCTTGATTTGGGGCACAATCAGCTTACGGCGTTGCCGGAAGAGATGGGGAATCTAACCGGTTTGAAGGGGTTTCTTTATTTGAGCAATAATCGATTGCGTGCGTTGCCGAATTCTTTTTCCCAGTTAAAGTCGTTGCAGTATCTTAATTTTACCGATAATCGATTTACGGTTTTCCCAGCCATGGTGGCGGAAATGGAGAATTTACAGGAGCTTCGTTTTTATAATAACCAAATCGAGAGTTTGCCGGATGAGATTGGTGATTTAGGTCGATTGCGTGAGCTTTATGCGCAAAATAATCATTTACGGGCGTTGCCGGAGGGGATCGGCCGTTTGTCGAAGTTGACCCATCTCGATTTGCGTAACAATCGGCTGACCCAGTTGCCGGAGTCGATTGGGGCGTTAAAAGAGCTGGTTTTTCTTGATTTGCGCGGGAATCGTTTGCGGGAGTTACCGGCCGTGATCGGTGACTTGCCACATTTGCAGAAGCTTGACTTGCGCTGGAATCGCTTGGCGGCCGTGCCTGAATGGATGGGTGAACTGCGTGATCGGGGCTGTTTTGTTTACCTGTAGCGAATTTGCGCTCTAGATTCTCAGCGAAACGATAATATCTATCGTAACGGCCGAGCTTTCGATTAAAATGTGGGTCTATGATCGATTTTCAGATTAAATCACTAGGTTCAATGCCTTATCTTGAGGCATGGGATTTGCAAAAAGAACGGGTGGCCGCGCGTCGGGCTGAGCCGGAGTTGGCGGATGAATTGCTTTTGGTGAGCCATCCACCAACGTATACGATCGGCCGTCGGGCGACTGAGGATCATTTGCGTGTGCCCCAAGCGGAATTGGAAGCGGCTGGATTTACGGTACAGCGGGTTGATCGTGGTGGGGAAACGACTTATCACGGGCCGGGTCAATTGGTCGGGTATCCGATTCTAAATTTGAAGCGGTGGGTTCAACAGTGTGGGACCGGTAAGATCGATTTCCATGCTTATTTGCGTCAGCTTGAAGAGGTGATTATTCTGACGTTGGCGGAATGGGCTATTCACGGCTGGCGGTATGATGGGTATACTGGGGTTTGGGTTGATCGGCCGTCTGGGCCGGAAAAGATCGCGGCGATCGGGATTAAGGTTTCGATGAGCGGGATCGCATGGCATGGATTTTCGCTGAATGTTGATCCTGATTTGACCCATTTTGCCCATATCGTTCCTTGTGGGATTCATGAACATGGGGTGACGAGTATGACGGCCGTGCTCGGCCGTGGGGTGACGATGACTGAGGTAGAAGCGGTTATTGTCGAAAAGTTTCAGCAGGTTTTTAAATATAATCCAGCCGCGGTGCTGGTGAATAAATAATTATGTCTTTAATTCAACTGGATACGATTGAAATGCTCGATGAAGGGCAAGAACAGGAAACGGCCGCTCCGAAACGGAAGAAACGGCCGGATTGGCTAAAGGTGCGGGTTCCAAGTGGGGAAACGTATGAGAATCTGAAAGGATTGATGCGGAGCAAGTCGCTACATACGGTGTGTGAGGAAGCGCAATGTCCGAACATCGGTGAATGTTGGGGGCGTGGTACAGCAACCTTTTTGATGATGGGGGATACGTGCACCCGTAGCTGTGCGTTTTGTGATATTAAGACCGGCCGGCCGTCCCCATTGGATTGGATGGAGCCGTTGCGGGTGGCGGAAGCGGTGCGGTCGATGAATTTGCGCCATGTGGTGATTACATCGGTTAATCGCGACGAGTTAAAAGATGGCGGTGCGCCGATTTTTGCGATGGTGATTGAGAAAGTGCGGGAATTACAGCCGGGCTGTTCGATTGAGGTGTTGATCCCTGACTTTAAGGGGAATATTGAGGCGCTGAAAATTGTGACCGATGCGAAACCGGAGATTTTGAATCACAATGTGGAGACGGTGCCTCGGTTATTCAAGAAGGTGCAACCACAGGACAATTATCGCTGGGCGATGGATACGCTGGAGAACTCGAAGAAGCTGGAGCCGGATGTGTTGACCAAGAGTGGGATTATGCTCGGGCTGGGTGAAACGTGGGATGAGTTGCTGGCGGTGATGCAGGATTTGGCGGATCGGCAGGTTGATATTTTGACGCTGGGTCAGTATTTGCAACCGAATAGTCAAAAGCATTTGCCGGTGGAACGGTATTACACGCCGGATGAGTTTAATCAGCTGAAAGAGATCGGTTTGGAGATGGGCTTTAATTGGGTCGAGTCCGGGCCGTTGGTGCGGAGTAGCTATCGGGCTGATTTACAGGTGCGGGAATTGTCGAAGATTTATAAGGATGCGTTTCCGGCGCTGGGGTAAGCTTTAACTATAGACAGGAACGACCACAGATTTGGTGGTGAACGGCCGTGGCGTGTACTACGGCCGTTTTGTTTTTAGAGATTTACAGAGCCGTTTTTATCGAGTGTTAGCTTTTCGCGATTGAGCTACGATCACAAACCGATCCAATCCAAAATCGAAAACCGAAAATCTAAAATTAGATAATTCCTTCCAAGAACCAGCCTTTTTTATCGCCAAGATGAATGGTAACGAGGTCGTCTGTCTCGTTTTGGTCGTAGGTGATGGCGTAAGGGAGCTTGCGGAAGGTTTGGAGCATGGGGGTGTTTTCTGGCAAAACAGAAGCATGAATTTTTTCGATGCCGAGCCGTTCCGCTTGATCGCAGGCGTAGTTGAGCAGTTCGGAGCCTATATGACGGCCGTGGTAGTCGTCGCGCACGGCCGTGGAAAATTCGGCTGTGGTGCGATCAGGCAGGTTGTCATAGACCACGCGCATGCCGCCGATGACGGGCCAGTTGGCTTCATTATTGTTCTGGGCATCAAAGGCGAGCCAGCCACGGCCGTGGTCATTGGGGAGATAGATAAGCTTATCCGCTTCACGGCTGATGCTGTTCGCATCAAGCCCATGCACACTGGTATGGAAGCGTTGGTAGAGAGAATCGGCCGACATGTTATGATAGAGTTGAATCATGTGAGCCTTGTCATCTAGAGTCATACGGCGGATGGAAATACGAGCGCCGAGCTTGTCATAAAACTGATAGGTGGGTGAACAAATCTTTAACATGATTTGGATCTCCTTTACAATGCGATGCGTCATTTTTATGACGCGCCGCGAAATAAAAAAAGATTAACACAGCTGATAGATGAAAGATAGTCCACAATAGCTAAAAAAGATTCACCCCTTTTTGTAAACTTTGTAACATCTTCTGGGAAATATTTGTACAATATGCACAAACGAATGGGTTATTCTTCTGATATATTACACATGGCAATCCCCTATCGCGCCCCCTACACTTCTATTGCTTTCGAGCAAATTTAAACATCTCTGGTAATCACTATGTTTATCAACATTTCTAGCATTATTGTCGTCCTTATTCTTGTATTCATTGTCCTTATTGTGGTGGACAAGACGCTTAATGCTGGGTGATTGACAGGATTCTCAAATTGTGAACTCAAAACCACCCAGCAGGGTGGTTTTTTTTTGCTTATTTGTCAAACAAATGCAATTTTTATTCTTTGTAAACCCGCAACAGAATCATTCGGATATGCGACAGAATCGCGACCATGCCCAGACTCATTTCTGCGCACGGTCTTCTCGACGATGTTGCCTGCCGTTGCCTGTTGCGACTTTGTGGGAAAGTAGATTGTTCGAGGAGAAAACCCATGGGTAAGACAGTAACTGGCGCACAGATCGTGTGGGAAGCCTTAGTGGCTGAGGGAGTCGATGTTTGTTTTGGGATGCCGGGTGGCGCAATTCTGCCTGTTTATGATGCTTTAGCGAAATACGAATACCCTGTGAAGCATGTGTTGGTCACACATGAACAAGGTGCTTCGCATATGGCGGACGGCTACGGCCGGACCACCGGCCGTCCGGGGGTGTGTATCGCCACATCTGGCCCGGGGGCGATCAATTTGATGACCGGTTTGGCGACCGCTAATATGGACTCGGTACCGATTGTGGCGATTACCGGACAGGTTCCTAATATTTTGCTCGGCCGTGATGGCTTCCAAGAAGCGGACATTTTAGGGGTGAGTTTGCCGATTACCAAGCATAACTATTTGGTGACCGACATTAAAGATTTGGGGCAAGCGATCAAAGAAGCGTTTTATATTGCGCGATCCGGCCGTCCCGGTCCGGTTTTGGTTGATGTGACCAAAGATGTCCAAAATACTGTTTTGGAAGATTTCGATTACGATGCGATTGAGATCGATTTGCCCGGCTACGATCCGACTATGAGCGCAGCTGATGCCGCTTCTATCGCTCGTGCCGCTAAGTTATTAAATGAAGCGGAACGGCCGATCATTATTTCCGGTCAAGGGACTTCTTTGGCGAAAGCGGAAGCTGAATTGCGCGAACTGGCTGAAAAAGCACAAATTCCGGTGGCAACCAGCTTGTTGGGTATCGGGACCTTCCCGACTACTCATCCGCTCTCTATTAGCTGGGGGGGGATGCATGGGGATGCGCATTGCAACTATGCGATCCAAGATTGTGACGTTTTACTCGCGGTGGGTGCTCGTTTGGATGACCGGTTGACCGGTGCCTTCGACACCTTTGCACCGAAGGCGAAGATCGTTCATATCGACCTTGACCCGAGCGAAGTGGGGAAAAACTTGATTATCGATACCCCTGTGGTTGGTGATGCTTTGTTGACCTTGCGCGAATTGATTCCTCAAGTGGAGTCAAACGAACATCCCGCTTGGATTGATCAAATTAATGAATGGCGCGGCGAAACGGCCGAACGGGACATCCTTAGCCAAGAACGGGATGATTTGAACGCCCCTTATGTGTGCCAACAGCTATGGCACTTGACCAACGAAGGTGACTGTACCGTTGTGACCGACGTTGGTCAGCACCAAATGTGGGAAGCTCAATATTTCAAACACACCAAGCGCCGCAGCTTGTTGACCTCTGGTGGGTTGGGCACGATGGGATATGCGTTACCGGCCGCGATCGGGGCCCAGTTTGGGGCACCGGACGAAGAAGTTTGGGTGATGGCGGGTGATGGTGGTTTCCAAATGACCATGATCGAATTTAAGACGTTAGCGGAACAAAATTTGCCGGTCAAAATCGCCCTTATCAACAATAGCTTCTTGGGTATGGTGCAACAGTGGCAAGATGTTTTCTATGACAAACGTTATTCTGGCACCCCGTTGAAAAACCCTAATTTTGTGCAAATCGCAGATGCGTACGGGATTCCCGGCCGTATTGTGACCGAGAAAGCGGATGTGGCTGATGCGATTCGCGAAGCACAAGCGTATGATGGTCCTTATTTTCTTGAGTTCCGCGTACCGGCCGAGCATGTGTATCCGATGGTTCCTGCGGGCAAGAGTAATGCGGATATGATTCGTCGTCCTACGGCCGCGACGGAGTAAGAGGAAAGATAGAGAAGAGAGAGAGAGAAAGGTCTGGCGATTCTGAACCTTTCTCTTTATTTCTATCCTTATCCGCTTACAAGCAACTAATCATTAAAAATCGTTATCATTAGGTTGAGCGTCCTAAATGACATTGAGCGTGACATTGGCTACTCGTCACTCGTCATTCGTTACTTGAAAATCGCTCAGGAAATTGACATGGCTGATCAAACGATGGAAAAACATACAATTATCGCTTGGGTAGAAGATAAACCGGGCGTTTTATATCGGATTGCGGGGTTGTTTAGCCGCCGTAACTTTAATATTGAAAGCTTGAGTGTGGCACAAACGGAAGAACCGGGTGTAAGCCGCATGACCTTTGTTACGATCGGGACTGCGCGGGATATGCGTCAGGTGCATACGCAGCTCAATAAACAGATTAATGTGTTGCGCATTGAAGACGTGACCGATAATCCTTCGATTGATCGTGAATTGGCTCTTTTGAAGGTCAAAGCGGTTAGCGAAAATCGGCATGAAGTGGTTCAATTAGCGGAACTACACAAAGCGTCTGTGGTTGACGTGACAATCGATTCATTGGTGGTGCAAATTGTGGCACGGCCGGATCTCGTTCAATCATTGGTCGACAACCTTTCCCACTTTGAAATTATTGAAATGGTACGCACCGGAAGCGTATCAATGAACCGTAGCTATCGCCGCAAAGCGGGTGAATAGCTTTTTTAGATAGGGACGGAGGATAGAGATAAGGAGTTGTAACCGATTCTCTATCCCTTCTCCCTATCTTCCTTATTAACAAATATTGTAATTATTCAGTAGCTTTCTTAGCTCCCCTCCGATGATGAGGGGTTGGGGGAGGTGGATTTAAATAAATCTTTCCCTCTCCCCCAGCCCCTTTCCCTCAAGGGAGAGGGGGGCAAAACAAAAACAGCTATTGCTGAATAATTACCAAATATTTAGATAAAAGAGATGGGCATTTTTAAGCCCGTGGAGGATATTGTGGCAAACGTTTATTATGACAAAGATACAGATATGAGCTCGCTTTCGGGCAAAACTGTTGCCGTTATCGGTTATGGTAGCCAAGGACATGCACACGCGTTGAATCTTCATGATTCTGGCGTTAGTGTCATCGTTGGTCTTTATGAAGGCAGTCGCTCTTGGGCCAAAGCGGAAGCGGATGGCTTGACCGTGATGACCACGGCCGAGGCAACCAAAGCGGCCGACATCTTGATGTTGGCTTTGCCAGACACCAAACAAGGGGCGATTTACCAAAACGACATCAAACCACACCTTTCAGAAGGGATGACGTTGATGTTCTGCCATGGTTTCAACATTTTATACGGCCAAATCGTGCCTCCAGCCAATGTAGACGTTAGCTTGCTTGCGCCAAAATCACCAGGCCATCGCGTGCGCGAAGTCTATGTAGATGGTGTGGGGACCCCTGGCTTGGTTGCTGTACACCAAGACTATACCGGTAATGCCTTGGCGACCGCATTGGCTTATGGCAACGCTGTTGGCTGTACCCGCGCCGGTGTGATTGAAACCACCTTCAAAGAAGAAACTGAAACCGACCTCTTCGGTGAACAAGCTGTTTTGTGTGGTGGCGCAAGTGCCCTTGTACAAGCCGGTTTTGAAACCCTTGTAGACGCGGGTTACCAACCGGAAATCGCTTACTTCGAATGTCTTCATGAACTCAAACTCATCGTTGACCTGATGTACGAAGGTGGCTTGAGCTACATGCGTTATAGCATCAGCAACACGGCCGAATGGGGCGACTATGTGGCTGGACCACGTATCGTGACCGACGACACCCGTGCCGCGATGAAACAATTGTTGGCGGAAATCCAATCTGGCGCATTTGCTGAAGAATGGATCGATGAAAATAGCAACGACTTGCCACGGTTCAAACAAAGCCGCGCAGCTGGCCACGGCTCAAAATTGGAGGCGGTTGGTGCTCAATTGCGCGAAATGATGCCGTTCTTGGACAACAAAGAGATTAAACAGGGCTAAAAGCAAGTAGAGAGTAGAGAGTAGAGAGTAGAGAGGCAAAAGAGTCTGCGGTTCATTTTTTGAATCACAGAGCCAATCGCCTCTCTTCTCTTAGCGAAGCGGTTCTCTCTTCTCTCTTTTGTATTAGGGGTAAACCATGAGTATTGATCGTGATGTGACCGAAAAAGAAACAGTTGTTATTTTTGATACGACTTTGCGTGATGGGGAGCAATCGCCAGGAGCGACGCTCAACGTAGAAGAAAAACTAGAGATCGCACGTCAACTGTCACGACTCGGGGTTGATATTTGTGAAGCTGGTTTTCCGATCGCTTCGCCAGGGGACTTTGAAGCGGTGCGCCGTATCGCGGAAGAAGTTGGCCCCTTGACCGAAGGGCGTAAATCGGGGCAACCGATGGTGATTGCCGGTTTGGCACGTGCTGCTGAACGGGATATTCAGCGAGCTTATGATGCGGTAAAAGTGGCGCCACGCCATCGCATTCATACTTTTTTGGCGACGAGTGATATTCACTTGGAATATAAATTAAAGATTGATCGGGAAGAATGTATTGATCAGGCGATTGCGGCCGTTACCTTTGCCCGTAGCTTATGTAACGATGTGGAATTTTCGCCAGAAGATGCCGGCCGGTCTGACCCAGATTTCTTGGTCCAAGTCTTGGGCGAAGTGATTAAAGCTGGGGCGACCACGCTGAATATTCCCGATACGGTAGGCTACACCACCCCGGAAGAATTTGGTGGCTTGATCAAGTATTTGCGCGAGAACACACCCGGTGCAGACAAAGTGGTTTGGTCGGTTCACTGCCATAACGACTTGGGGTTGGCCACCGCCAATACCTTGGCGGCCGTGCAAAATGGGGCGCGTCAGGTCGAAGTGACCATTAACGGGATCGGGGAGCGTGCGGGGAACACCTCATTAGAAGAGGTGGCGATGGCGATCCAAACCCGGCCGCAGGTGTTTGATGTCGAAACCAATATCGACTCAACCCAAATTACCCAAGCGAGCCATATGGTGAGCGCCTATACCGGGATGATGGTGCAACCGAATAAGGCGATTGTGGGGGCGAATGCGTTCGCCCATGAAGCGGGGATTCACCAGCATGGGATGTTGCAAAACCAAGAGACTTATGAAATTATGCGGCCGGAAACGGTCGGTTTAACCGCATCGAAATTGGTATTGGGCAAACATTCCGGTAAACACGCTTATAAAAAGCGGATCGAAGAACTGGGCTACTCTTTGCCAGACGATGAACTACGCCAAGCGGTCAATCGCTTGAAGCGGGTAGCGGATAAAAAGAAAACGATTACCGATGCGGATATTCGGGCGATAGTGGCGGATGAACTGTATCGCGCACCTGAGATTTGGAAATTGTTGCATGTTCAAGTGTCTAGCGGCGATGTGTTGATGCCGACGGCGACTGTCCATTTGAAAAACGAAAATGGTGAGGAGTTCCGTGATGCCGCTTTGGGAACGGGACCGGTCGATGCGGTGTATCAGGCGATTAGTCGGATTATCGGGGTAAAAAGCTCGTTGGTGGAATACAGCATTAATGCGGTGACTGAAGGGCTGGATGCGCAAGCGGAAGCCTCGATTCGGATTGAACCGGCCAATGGGGAGACCACTTATGGGGTGAACCCACAAACCGGCCGTCAGTATATTCGGACCTATAGCGGCCGTGGTGCCAGCACCGATGTGGTTGTGGCGAGTGCCCGCGCCTATATTCACGCTTTGAACAAGTTGCTGTCTTCTCGTGAACATGATGAGGATGATAGTGCGGCGGTGGAGCTTTAGAAGAAACCAGTAGAGAGAAGAGAGAAGAGA
Source organism: Anaerolineales bacterium (assembly GCA_011524645.1). Lineage (GTDB taxonomy): Bacteria > Chloroflexota > Anaerolineae > Promineifilales > Promineifilaceae > WTJY01. The sequence continues at coordinate 16,219 of WTJY01000168.1, forward strand.
AATGCTCTGCGGGTGGTTTTTACTGTCGTAGACCATACAGCCTCTCTTCTCTGTCTCTTTTCTCTGTCTCTTCATGAATGCAAAAGTAGCTGTAAATGTTTTGAACATGCCCTATTCGGTGGCCGAAAACCGGATTGAAGTGACGAATTACGAGTGACGAGTGACGAATGACATTGGTTTAGAGTCGTGGCTCGTGAATTTATTGGAGTTAGGAAGAATGAGTAAACCAAGAACTTTATTTGAAAAAATTTGGGACAAGCATGTGGTCATGCAAGAAGGGAACAACCCCGCGATCTTGTATATCGACTTGCACCTTGTCCATGAGGTGACATCACCTCAGGCGTTTCAGGGATTGCGTGACAAAGGTCTAAAAATCCGTCGGCCGGACAAAACGATCGCGACAATGGACCACAGCATCCCGACCACCCCGATCGGGGCTCCGATTACTGACAAGATTGCGGCCGCGCAAATTCGCCAAATGGAAAAGAATTGCCAAGAATTTGGGGTGCGCTTGTTCGATATGGACAGCGAAAATCGCGGGATTGTCCATGTGATTGGACCGGAACATGGGTTGACCCAACCGGGTATGACCATCGTTTGTGGCGATAGCCATACCAGTACCCATGGGGCATTTGGCGCGTTGGCGTTCGGGATCGGGACCAGCGAAGTTGAACATGTGATGGCGACCCAGACCTTGTTGCAACGGAAACCGAAAACGATGGAAATCCGCGTGAACGGAAAGCTTAAGCCGGGTGTCACCTCTAAAGATATTATTTTGGCGGTTATCGCTAAAAACGGTGTGGCTGGTGGGACCGGCTATGTCTTCGAATATACCGGTGAAGCGATTCGCTCACTCAGTATGGAAGAGCGGATGACGATTTGTAACATGAGCATCGAAGGTGGTGCCCGTGCCGGTTTGATCGCTCCGGACGAAACGACATTTGACTATATCAAAGGAAAACCACACGCGCCGAAAGGTGAAGATTGGGACAATGCGGTTGAGTACTGGCGCTCATTGACCACCGACGAAGGTGCGGAATATGATGCGTTGGTTGAGCTTGATGCCAATGAATTGACCCCGATGATTACTTATGGAACGCACCCAGGGATGGGGATGCCGATTGCGGCGACTGTTCCAACGCCAGATGAAGTGCCTGTTGGGGAACGATTCACCCTTGAAAAAGCATTGACCTATATGGACGTGGAAGGTGGGCAACCGCTTTTGGGCAAAGAAATCGACGTGGTATTCCTTGGCTCATGTACCAATTCACGGATCACCGACTTACGAGCGGCCGCTAAATTGATCGAAGGGCACAAAGTCGCGGATAACGTGCGCTTTATGGTTGTTCCCGGTTCACAAAAAGTGAAAAAACAAGCGGAAAAAGAAGGGCTCGACAAAATCTTCATGGATGCGGGTGCCGACTGGCGCACGGCCGGTTGTTCGATGTGTATCGCCATGAATGGGGACCAATTGGCTCCCGGTGAATATGCGATCAGCACCAGTAACCGTAACTTTGAAGGTCGCCAAGGGAAAGGGGGACGTACCTTCTTGGCAAGCCCGCTGACGGCCGTGGCTTCAGCGATCAATGGGAAAGTAAGCGACGTGCGGAGCATGCTCAGCGAGTAGAAGAGAGTAGAGAGTAGAGAGTAGAGAGATTTAGTGTAATACATTCGCGATAATCAATCGTTTTGCGAATCGTCACCTGTAGGGGCAAAAGGAATGCGACTATAAAATCGAGGCGCGAGCTGTGTTTCGCCTGTCATTCCTTTTGCCCGCTAGATAACATGTAAATCTTTATTGGGATTGTGCAATTTCTCAATTGTGTTTCTAAACGATCAAATACGCTCAAGCCTCTCTCTTCTGTAGGAAAGACAAAACAATGGAAGCATTTAAAACATTAGACGCAAAAGTGGTCGCGATTGAAACGACCGATATTGATACTGACCAAATTATTCCGGCGATCTTTTTGAAAACGACTTCAAAAATCGGGTTGGGGAAAAATTTGTTTTCGCACTGGCGCTATAACGAAAATGGTAGCCCGAATGAAGATTTCATCATTAACAAACCGGAGTCTCAAGGGGCGCAGATTTTGTTGGCGGGTGATAACTTTGGCTGTGGTTCTAGCCGCGAGCATGCGCCGTGGGCGCTGATGGATTATGGGTTTAAGGCGATTGTCAGCACCTCGTTTGCTGATATTTTCCGCAACAATTCATTGAAAAACGGGCTGTTGCCGGTAATTGTCGATGAAGAAACCCATAGCCAATTGATGTCTTTGGCGATGGAAGATCCAAATTTGTCGTTGTCGATCGATTTGGAAAGCCAAAAATTGAATTTGCCAGACGGCCGTGCGGTTGAGTTCCCGATCGATGAGTTTAGTAAAACTTGTATGCTCGAAGGGCTTGATCAATTGGGCTATTTGCAAAAACAGCTTGATACGATTATTGCGTTTGAAGCGGAATATGGGGATCGGGTTAACACGAAGACCCCAGCATAAATTGAGAAGGGATACCGTGTGTGGGTGCGAACTATAAAGCGCACCCATAGCACCAATGCACGTAGGGGCTAGGCAAATCGCCGAACAATGCTAACAAATGTCCTACTTGAAAGTGATTTGTCTCGCCCAATGTAGCGGCACGTGCTGTCTTTGGGCGAGACAAACGACGGTTATCTTTGTTTAAGCGTCAGGATGTTGCGTCGTTTGCCTAGCCCCTACGGTGTGATTTGGCGTGCATCAGAATTTTTGGAATTCGATCATACGATAGGTTCGCGGGCCTCCCTATCCCTATCCCCCGTCCCTATCTTCTAGGAAAACAACATGGACCAAGTTTTTATCTACGACACCACCCTGCGCGATGGCACCCAAATGGAAGGGATTGCACTGTCGCTTGAGGACAAATTGAAGATTACACGCAAGCTCGATGAGTTTGGGGTGCATTACATCGAAGGGGGGTGGCCCGGATCGAATCCGAAAGATGTGGAGTATTTTGAGCGGGTGCAGTCGCTGAAGCTTAAAAACGCGAAAGTGACCGCGTTTGGGAGTACACGCCGCAAACATATTAAAGCGGCCGATGATGTCCAGATTCAATTGCTGATCGAATCGAAAGCACCGGTCATTACGATGTATGGGAAAAGTTCAATTATGCAGGTGGAAACGGTTTTACAGACCACCCCTGACGAAAATTTGAACATGATCTCGGACAGTGTAGCCCATTGTGTGGCGCAGGGGCGTGAGGTGATTTACGACGCGGAGCACTTCTTTGATGGATACAAAGAAGACCCGGAATATGCGTTGGCCACGGTCCAAGCGGCCGCGATGGCTGGGGCGAGTACCGTTGTGTTGTGTGAAACGAATGGGGGTGGTTTGCCGTGGGAGATCGAAGAGATTACCCGTGCTGTGGTGGAAAAGTTGGGGGATACACCGGTCGGGATTCATACCCATGATGATTCTGGGTGCGGGGTGGCCAATTCGTTGGCGGCCGTGCGTGCTGGGGCGAATCAGGTACAAGGGACGATTAACGGATATGGGGAACGGGTGGCCAATGCCAACTTGTGTAGCGTTATCCCTGATATTCAGCTGAAAATGGGGAAGCGGTGCGTGAGTGATGAGAACTTGGCACGATTGACAGAGTTGTCGCGCTATGTGGCTGAAGTGGCGAATCTGGATCATAACACGCAATATCCGTTTGTGGGGTCTAATGCGTTTACCCACAAAGGGGGAACCCATGTGGCGGCGATGTTGCGCAATCCGGAAGCGTATCAGCATATCGAGCCGGAGTTGGTGGGGAATCAGCGCCGTTCTGTCGTGTCTGAGCTGTCGGGACGGGGGAATTTGGTCGAAGTGGCGCAGGCGTTAGGATTGAGCTTGAGCCGTGATCAATTAACTCAGGTGCTGGATCAGATCAAAAATATGGAAGCACAAGGGTTTAGCTTTGAAGCGGCCGAAGCATCGGTCGAAATGATGTTGCGTCGCGCACAACCCTCTTATGTTCCGGCGTTTGAAGTGTTGGATATGATGATTGTGATGTTGCGCCGTAAAGACGGCCGGATGACATCGGAAGCGACGGTGAAGGTGCGCGTGGGGCCACAAATGATGCACACGGCCGCGAGTGGGAATGGGCCGGTGAATGCGCTCGACAAGGCGTTGCGTAAGGCATTGGTAGAAGTTTATCCTAAGCTAAAAGCGGTTCGTTTGGCTGATTATAAGGTGCGTATCTTGGATGGGGACAATGCCACGGCCGCGACGACCCGCGTGTTGATCGATAGCAAGATGGGGAAACATGAATGGAGTACCGTAGGAGCGAGTTCCAATATTATTAAAGCGAGCTGGATTGCGCTGGCGGATAGTATGGAATATGCGTTGACGCATGGGTAGGTTTTTTTGAGCTAGGGGCTTACACATCAGCTATCTGCATACACCTACAGAATAAAGTGGAGGACAACGATGTTTGGTTTTGGAAGACGTCGCAAATACAATGCTTTGCGCAAACATGTTGAGAGCTATTTTGCAAGCCACACGATTCATGAGCATAAATGGCATCGGGACCTGATTTTTGAGTTGATGCTAGGGCTTTAGAAAGGCAATTAAAGGAAATGAGAATGGCTGAATCTTTTGAAGAGATGTTAAGCGGCGGACACCATAATTCGCTCGGCCGGACGATTGAGGTGGTCGATTTGGTGTTGGCGGATCGAACAAAGTTTGAGGATCTGTTTCAGTGTTATTTTAGCGAAGATGAGTTGGTTCGGTTACGTGTGTCAAACGGGGTGCGGCGGGTCTGTAAGGAGCAGCCGGAGTGGGTTGTGCCGTATATCGATCGGTTGACCGATGAGATTGCGCTGATTGATCAGGCTTCGACGCAGTGGACACTGGCGATTTTGTTTGACATGCTAAAGAAGTGGCTGACGGCCGAGCAACGGGAGAAAGCTTTGCAAATTATGAAAAATAATTTGGCGGCCCATAATGATTGGATCGTGTTGAATAACTCGATGGAGACGCTGGGGAAATGGTCGAAGAAGGACGAGAGTTTGCAAGCATGGCTGATTCCCCACTTGGAACGTGTTCAAGGGGATACGCGCAAGTCGGTGTCCGGCCGTGCGAAGAAGTGGCTGGGGAAGTTGGTAAAATAATGTGACCTACTGAGGATTCGCGATTTTGACAGATATAGAAATCATGCGCACGCTAATTGCATACACACGTGAAAGGGCCCTAGAGCACAAGACGTTTACAGGTTGCTTTATCGTTAAAGATGGCGAAGTCTGGCAGAAATCAATGACTTCTATTGCGGTTGATCAGAACCCGTTGGCCCATGCTGAATTGAAAGCGCTGCATGCTTTTATTGCACAATATGGGGCGGCCGACTTGCAAGGTTGTCAGCTTTACACGACGCAACAGCCTTGCCCGATGTGTGCCTCAGCGATTGTTTGGTGTGGCATAGAAAAGGTGGTTTTTGGCCTTCGCTCGGATCATCAGTGGGAGACGTTTGACCATGTACATCGCTTTTTTGCGGCCGCTGGTGTGGCGTGTGTCGGGCCGATGCGAGAGGACGAATGTCGGGCTATTGATGAGCTTTTAACGGCGCATGGGATTTGATTTAAAGAGATCTAGGGGAGTGAACCAAATTGTATCATCTTGATAATGTGACCTTGCGTCGCGCACAACCGGCCGAATTTGAAACAGTTTACAAGCTGCTCACCGAAAATAATGAGTGGAGAGTTGCGCTTTGACGAGCGGGAGGGAGTCGCGAATGGAGGAGAAATTTATTTAAATCCACCTCCCCCACACCCTTCCTTGTTTATGAAGCGTGATTTTTATGTAAAGTCTTTGCGCTTCTTAAAACTTGGACATCGTTATATCTCATAGGAGGGGCGCAAAACAAAAACGACTATTGCTAAATAATTACGTTTCATCTAGAGCTTAGAAAACAAAACAGGTGACTCTCCGGCCGATCGGGCTGAGAGTCACCTGTGATTTTAGATAAGAGGCGATGTGGTTTATTGCAAGTGTGATTCAGCGAACCAGAGCAATTTGTCTACTTCACGGGAGATGGCGGTGAACATATCGGCCGTGCCCATGTCGTTCACATCTTCCGCTTGTGAAATAGCGGCGCGCATGCTAGCGGCAACTTGGGCCCAGCGTTCAACGACCACTTTAAGCATCGTTTCCCCATCGAAAATATCGGCCGGAAAATCAGGAAGTTCGGTGGCGTTGGCCGCCATTTGGACGGTGCCAAGAGCTGTGCCGCCTAATGCTGTCGCACGTTCAGCGATTTCGTCGCCGAATGGGAAAACGGTGTCCGCCATTTTGTCGAAGAGGACATGGAGGGCTTCAAAGTACATCCCTTTAACGTTCCAGTGCGCTTGTTTCGTTTGCGCGTAAAGGTCGAAAATGTTGGCTAATTGTTGATTACACAGTGCCACCATCGCTTCGCGCGATTCTTGTGACATGTCATGGCTGGTTGCGTGCATTTTACCGGTCATTGTTTTTAACATTGGTCAACTCCATTTGTTTCTTTTTGAATGAATTAAATTTAACTTAGGTTAATTTTATCAAAAATGGAGCTAGATGCAAGCGTTTTGTTGCGTTCTAGCATAGTTATGATGAATGAGCTTTACGGGGAGTGAAGCGATAGGGGCGGTGGATAGGAGGGGAGAAAATCCAATGAGTTGATTACTTTGGCGAAGGTATTGTTATATGTGTTGGAATAGATGGCGATTTTCCATCGCCCTTACGCTTCAATCACGCCAATCAGGCTTGGTGTTCTTTTTGATAAAGTTGAATATTTAGGGACTAATCGTATTGGGTGAAGGCGACAACCGGTAGTTCAACTTTTGTTTGGACTTTTTCTCCGATAGTGATCGGAGTGTATGACCATGTGCGCGCTTGGACAATTTGCCCGCTCTCTAACTTTAAGCTGACAACCTGATGGAAGCCGAAATAACAGGTCTCTGTTACGGTGGCGTTCCCTTGGGGATCGGAGGCAAAGGTGATCGTTTCGGGAAATGTGACCACTTGTACTTTGCCGGAAAGAGCGGGGTTGTGTAGCGACAAGTGGCCTAGCTCGGTTTTGACACGGCCGTGGGCGGCATAACCGGGGACCACATTGACCTTGGCTAAAAATTGGGCCACGCTTAGGCTAGTGGGATATTGATAGACTTTTTCCGGCGGGCCGGTTTGCATCAGATGCCCCCCTTCCATGACGACTAGCTCGTCGGCGAGGCGGAGCGCTTCTTCTTGATCATGGGTGACGAACACGGTGGTGACTTCAGATTCATGCAGGATGCGGCGTACGTCTTCGCGCATAGTTTGACGGAGCGAGGCATCTAAATTTGAAAATGGTTCGTCGAGCAAGATCACTTTGGGAGATGGGGCAAGGGCGCGGGCGAGAGCGACGCGCTGTTGCTGACCACCGCTAAGTTGATGGGGGTAACGGTCTTCCATGCCCATTAAGCCGACGAGGTCAAGCAGATCGGCCGTGCGTGATTTTTGGACTGAACGGCTCTGTTTGGTTAGGCCAAAAGTGATGTTCTGCGCTACTGTTAGGTGGGGAAAGAGGGCATAGTCTTGGAAGACCATGCCGATCTGACGTTCTGTGGCTGACTTCCAGCGATTTCCGCCGCTTACGTGTTGGTCTCCAATCCAGATGTGGCCGGAATTAGGCTTTTCTAAACCGGCTATCAACCGGAGTGTTGTCGTTTTGCCACAGCCGCTACTGCCGAGTAAGACGGTGATGGCACTTTTTGAAATTTCTAGGTCGAGATCAATTACGGCGTGAGTTTTGCCATAATATTTGTTTACATTTTCAATGCGGATAAATGACATTTTTACTCTTCATTGCTTCCAATTTGCATTAGTAAAAAGACTGGTATGAGACCGGCCACTAAAATCATTAGGGCTGGAATAGCGGCCGATTCATGAAACCCTTCAACACTTAATAGGTGGGCACGCACGGCTAATGTATCCATGCCGAACGGCCGTAGTAGCAAAGTGATAGGAAGTTCTTTCATGATATCGACAAAGACCAGAATAGCACCTGCGCCAATCCCTGTTCGAATTAAGGGAATGTGAATACGATAAAAGATTTGCCTTGTATTTGCACCTAAAGTGCGTGCTGCTGCTTCCATATTGGGGCGCACTTTCTCGACACTCGCGGCGATACTATCGAGTGCGAGAACCATGTAACGCACCGTATAGCCGTAAATAAGTGAGATAATTGTACCGGTTAGCAGATAGCCAAACCCTTGATAGTTAAATCGCTCTACCGCAAAGTCGGTCACTGCACCATCGATCGGGTTGACGACAGTTAGGACACCGACTGCGATAACCGCGCCGGGCATGGCATAGCCGATCGTTGTGAGGCGAGCCAACCAACGTGGTCGCCCGGCCGTTTCAATTGTGTCACGCCGATTGCTATAGGCGACGACTAAGGCGATCAGCACGGTGAAAAAGGCACCAATGAGGCCTAATCGTATTGTGTTAAAGGTGTAATCGATAAATGGCTCGCTAAGAACTGTGATCGTGGGTTCACGGATACGGCGAAGGCTCCAGATAGAAAGCTGGGCGACCGGCAAAACGAATGCGGCACCTAGAAGTAATCCGCAGAACAGGCTGGCAAGCCAGCGACGGGGTCCCACTAGCGTTTTGCGTGACATGCGACGGCCGAAGCTTCCCTGTTGATAGAAGCGTGCTTGACGTCGCAGGATGCGTTCTGTAAAAAGCAATGTGAGTGCCAAAACGACCATTAGGCTTGCTAGTTCTGTTGCAGCCGCACTATCAAATGATGTATTCCAGAGGACGACAATGCGCTCGCTGAGTGTTGGATAGCCGAAATAGCTCACTGTACCATAATCGGTTAGTGTTTCCATGGTGACTAACAGCACCCCTACGGCGATCTGCGGCCGTGCGAGGGGGAGTGCGACTCGTCTAAACGTAGGCCATTCACCAAAGCCGAGCACATTGGCTGCTTCTAAAGTGTTGGCCGCTTGTTCACGGAATGCGGAGCGCGAAAGGATATAGACATAGGGGTAGAGCACCAATGTGAGAACGAGGATTAGGCCGCCGACCGACGAGATGTTAGGGAACCAATAATCCCCACGTCCCCATTCAAATTGATCGCGCAAAAAAGTTTGGACCGGACCGGCAAATTCGAAAATTGTGACATAGACAAAGCCCATGATAAACCCCGGAATCGAGAGAGGGAGCATGAGGAGTCGATCAAATATCTGTCGACCGGGAAATTCATAAGCGGTCACAAGCCAAGCACTGCCTACACCGACAACCAATGTGCCTACGGCGACACCGACGACGAGACGTAACGTGTTCTGTAGCGTGCGGGGCAAGATTGTATCCCACATACGTGCCCACAAATCGAGATCGATGCTGACGAGTTCGAGTGCGAGGGTTCCGAGTGGGAAGAGCAAGACAATAGTAAGCAGTATGACAAGTATAGGCCCTAGCCATGTTTGAATAACCGGCCAGATAGAGGGGGATGTGTTTTGTGGAGCGACTTGTTCTTTGTCTTGTAGAGGGTGTTCGAGGTTCAAAGCAACTCCTATCGTTTATGCAGATTGCGGGTGAAAAGATTCGCCCGATTGGTAGATGATTATTTTTCGCAAAAGTGGACCGATTGATCAGACTCGCATTGGTGCTGTGTCTGATCAATCGGTCCACTTTGGTAATGTAATAAAACTAGTCCTGTCGGATTTGGTGGGAGTTGATCAATTAACGATTGTCATTCCCACG
>WTJY01000278.1:0-7181 GCA_011524645.1 Anaerolineales bacterium
TTTGATTTTAGCAAAGTATGCTATCCCTTAACAGCACACTATTTAGCGATGAACCCTAAATATTAGATACCACACTAGAATCGATCACCCGAAACACCCCCTTCTCCACCAGCTTCCCCAAATGAGCCTGCACCACACTCGGCTCATCGCCCCCTGCAAAAAGCACCCCCATCTCCATATTATGATGCATCGCATACCCCGTCAGATTCGCGCTCGACACAAAAAGCCGTGATCCATCCGCCACAGCCACCTTCGCATGCAACGCCCCCACCTTGCCATTACCGATCCGTTCCCGCACAGTCAAAGGCCATTCATACAGCCGACAAGACAACGCCAACTCTCGCCCTAAATTTCTAACCCGATCCAGCTGCTCATTCCCATTCTTATCAAACGTTTCCAGATACAAAGAAACCGCCACCCCACGGCCGACCGCACCTTCTAAAGCCGCAATCACATCATCCGCCCGATATGCCACATAGCTCACCACATGCAATTCACGTTGCGCCCCATTGATTAAATCAAGTAGTGCCTGCTCATTCCGACGCACCGGAATCTTAGGCGTATCGGGGCCGGTCCACAGCAAAGAAATCGATTGCTCCTCCCGTAGCACCCGCTTCATTTGAGCCGCCGTTACCAGTGCATAAGCAATTATTTGCGGCGGAACACCCTCTTGCTTTAGTAGCGTAAATAACTGCCTCGCCTGATGACGCGGCCGCTCACGGGACAACATCCGCACGACATGCCCTCGCGCCACATCACCATCATCATGCGCCAAACAAATATCCGCAATCTTTCCCACCAGCACGAACGGCAAATCAGCCGTCAACGCCAGTATCGCCTCCGTAACCGCTTTAGAATAAGCCATCAGTTTCCCCACTAATCAAAAAACGCCAGCCCCGGTAAATCATCCACCGTAGGCACCAAAACAGAACGATCTAAATACCGATTCCCCTTTTCACAAGACGTTTCCGGCAAAAGCGAGCAAGCATGGCACGCCGCTGCTTGAATCGTCCGCCCTTCTCGGCTCGGTTTATTCTCCGCACAAAGTGGGTCGCTCGAACAAAAAGAGGCTTCATCTAAAGCTCGGGTCATAAAGACATCCAGCTGCTCCGCCCGACCCAAGTTAACCAGCCCACCTAATGTTCCTTCGCTATCTGAGCTCGCCGTATAGAGCAAGATCCCCGCCATCGCCGGTTCATCTTCAGTCGCCTCTTGAGCATAAATCCGTTCTCGCACACTCGATAGCGCATACCCGCTTTCTAACGCCAGCGCCCGCATCAGCGCATGCGAGAAAGAATGAAGCAAGACATAGCGAATACCGGGGTAATACTGTTCATAATCGGTAATTCCGCGTGTTTCCCCCCATCGATTATGCGCTTCCTTAAATGCTTGGTCCCGTTCCCGCACGGCCGCTCGACGCAACCAAGCCTGAATCAACTCTTCACGAAATTGAATAAAAATCCCCTCACCACGTACCTCATGAGCCGGCACCCAAGACAAAGCATGGCGCGATAGCGGCGCAACCTCGATCTCTGTCGCGGTTTCATCATCTTGGGTCGATAAACGGGTAAACCCGACCAAAGCCCGCGCCTCTCGTAGCCGATGAACCAGCACCACCTTGTCAATATATTTACTAAATTCAACCGGCACGGCCGTTTGCTCAATCTCAAAATTCTCCCCATCATTGGCCCGAGGATCGGCCGTGGAAAAGCGTCGCCATTCAGGCAAACGAATATTGTCAGGTGCGATTCTTTCATCACTATCCTGAGCCGCACGCACTTGCCCAATCGCCTGCCACACCTTAGCATCATCAAATTCCCGAATAAGCGCCCCCGCTTCCTTATTGAACTTGCGCAATGATTTAACATCGCTTTGTTCTTCAACTTCGACAAAATGATGCCATCTGTTCTCGATTATGGCACGCAGCTCGTCAGCACCAGACAGCGCGGCCGGAATCGCGATCGTAGCAATCGAAATCGGGAACCATAAATTTGAAGCCCCCAAACTGATCGCCCGTGCCGTTAAATCACAAGGCTCCCCATCGAGCCCGATATGAGGATGACGGCCGGAGCAGTCGCGCATATTCTCATTCCGATTTGGATCAAAAGCGTCACTCATCGGCCGACTTTTCACCCCACAACTGTCGCAATGAACCCGCAATTCTGTCACCTGTCCCGATTCACCTAGCTCACTCAGGCGCAAATTGGGCTGTTTGCTGGAACATAACTCACCGCGATGCACAAATCGTTCCCAAGGAAATTCGTCTAAATGACCATGCTCACAAGCCATTAAAAAGCGCGCCGGAACCGCTTGAGGCGGCTTTTTCGACTTGCCACAATTGGTATGGACAAAGCGGGTCTCAGCCGGACGCATCTTAGAGTATTTCAAATCAAAATGATTCGCCGTTGCTCCCGGCGTGTACGGGGCCAGTGTTTTGCACACCGGGCAAACCAACCAGCGAGGAAAGGTCTCAACCACAACCCCAACTTCACGCAGCGGGTTAAGCGGGTCATTATCAGGCAAATCGGCCGGAATCGGCGGGGCCAGCATCGTCGTCACTTGAGGATGACGTTTGCGCACTTGCTCCAACAAACGTGGCTCTTCAATCACCCGATTATATTCATGTGGCAAATGAGACCAGCGATCCAACCCTTGCACCAACACAGCAAAGCGCGGCAAATCGACCAAGGCACCCACGCCATAATTAAACATCAGTTGGCTCGCTCGTAATTCACCCACTCGCTTAGGGGCCAGCTTATCTTTATAACTCATTCGCATTCTCCTCTTGTTTATTGGCACCCGCTTGTCGTGAGTCCTGATCGCGCAAGACCAAGCCGACCATCGCTTCTACATCACGCAGTGAATTTAGGGTTGTGAAATCGTGCCAAGCTTCTTTCGGATTGGGCTGACTTAAAAGCCCACGTACTTTTTCTTTGCTGTCATTTTTGTAACCGATTTTTGCGCCGCGATCTCGTGCTTCTTCCGCCCAGCGATCTAACTTTTTCTGGGTCAAACGGCCGACCCGATCCCCTCCACTTACCGTTTCACTGGCTTGCGTCGCCCGTGCCTGTAAAACCGCCTGTGCCTCTTTCACCAACCTGTTTTGCAAATCGATTTCATTCGCGGCCCCATTTTCATTAAACCGCTCATCCCCCAAGCGGATCAAAGCGGTTAACACACCAAACAAACCACGATCCACCGCTCGTGAAGCGAACGGGGTCACTGATAGGGCTTCAACCTGTTGATAAAACGTCGCGTGATAATGGTCAAACCCTTCATAATGGCTCAGATCGCGCGGCCGTGACCACGCATAGACAGTCGCCACCAAACCGGGGAACTTCCGGCCGACCCGACTCGTCGCCTGAATATATTCGGCCGTCGCTTTAGGCTGCCCCGCCGCAATCATTAAGCCCAAGCGATCCACATCGACCCCCACAGAAATCATATTGGTCGCCAGCACAACATCGAGCGGATACTGACCAACCGGATATTTCCCATCATCCGTTTGTAAAGCGGGATTATGGGTCAAATCGAGCCGATCCAAGATTTTGGGAATGTCTTCCGCACTTTTACGCGAGGTCAACTCTTCAACATTTGTCACATTGATCCAACGATTCCCCGCCCCTTTGTCATAGTTGCGCAGACGGGTTTGCACCGAGTCTTCAACAGCGCGGCGCATACTGCCTAGCTCTCGCAAAGAATTAAAGTACCCCACCGCCGTCATCCACGGATCGGCCGCAGCACCATATTTTTCGTAAAGCTTTTGCGCCGCCGCCATATAGGCGGTATACACCGGAATCAAGGTCTCTAAGCGCGAACGGCCGGGGGCCATAATCCCCACATAAAGCCGCCCTGGCGACTTTTCTGTTGAGGGCGCACGCCGTGAAAAGAAATTATCGGTGGCATCTAATCCCGGTGGTGGAAAAACATTGACGCGACGAGCGAAAACGCTATTCACCTGTTTGCTCGCTTGCCGAATCGTCGCCGTTGAGGCGATCACCTTCGGTTTCGCCATTTTCCCCTCGGCCGGCTGCCATGTCGCCAAATGATCCACGGCCGTTTCATAGAGCCCCACCATCGTGCCTAGCGGCCCGTTGATCAAATGCAACTCGTCCTGAATAATCAAATCCGGCGGCCGGAGCCACAAGGTATCTTGCCGTTTGGTTGCCGGCAGGCGCTTCTTGCGCAACGGCCGATGACTATAACATTGCTCTTCCATGTTCGGCGAAATATAGCCATGTCGCTCACAGTAGCCGGAAACACGGCCGAACAACATTTGTGTTTCCCCTTTCCACGGCATCTGTGCAAACTTATCAACAGTCGCAATCAGCAAACTAGGCAATCGGCGATAAATTTCCTCATCAACCACCACAATCGGAATCCCTTCTGTGGGTGAAACCTGCCGGCTAAAGGGGCAATCATCAAGCCAATTGCTGCAATGCTGAAACGTACGGCCTCGCCCGTTGGCAAATGTTTCGACTTCAATATTTTCAGTCGCTTCCAATTTGTTCCCACACCAAGGACAACTGGTTAGCTGATACGGAGTGCCACTCCCCCCCACGCTACCGGAATAGCTCTGGTTTCGCTTGTCAGATATAGCGGCCGAGGCTTCTTCGGTACGATTCGGTGTGCTACGTTGCCCCACCCACAGCCCGATACGAAACGGCTCGTCCCCCCACATCAAAGGATCACTGCGGCGAATCACTTCGCAAGCGGCGATCAGAGTCGCCGCCCGTTGAAACTGTTGCAGGGTCAGCAAGCGCAACGTATAGCGCATTAAGACCGTGATCCCTTCATAACCGAGTTCATAGCGGTCTCTCTGCAAACGACGTATCCCCATAGCAAAAGCGGCCACGCCGAGATACGCTTCAGTCTTCCCCCCCCCGGTAGGAAACCATAACAAATCGGCCAGCCCCTGACGCTCATCATGGGTCGGATCGACCAGCGCGGGGATGTTCAACAAGACAAAGGCCAGCTGAAACGGCCGCCAGCTCCGATTCTTCTCTTCGTCTAAATCATTGACATCGATCTTTTGACCACGACGCACCAGCTTGGTGTAGATCGACCGAATCCGCTGCCGATACATCGCCTTATTGGCAAACCGAAACGCATCGGCCGCATCCGCATTTTGATCGAGCAGCTCAATACCGGCCAGAATGCGCTCACGGGCTCTCTCAGCCGCGCTTAAATTGGTTGTAGCGGCCGACAAATACGGCTGTAAATCGGGTGCGGCCGGACGCAATCGCCCGTTTTGTGCCCCGATCCACTGCGCATAGCTCTCCACCAAAGGACCTAGCGCCGCCACAAACCCACCTTGCTCAACCTCTGATAATCTCTTCATGTCAAACACCGCTCGGTCAAGCCCAGGCACATCGGCCGCCAAAGGCGGGTCCATACGCTCCACTTCATAGGTGGGGATGACTTTGGTGGTTAAGCGGGAAGCACGATGGGGCAAATCAGGCGCGACTTCAGCATGGACAGAAACCCCATGGCCGGTCGCAAACTCAACCGTGTTGCGATAAAGCATACGCATCGCCAAATCTTCCGGCTGTAGCTTGTCAAATGACTGCGGTGGTGTGCGCTGCACAAAGATCGGTGCCGAATCGGCCGCTGTCACGCTTAACTGCGGCTGAAACACCCAAGCAAGGTCTTTTTGCTGCTTCGGCTCTTTTTGATTGTTGATCAGAAACAGGGTGATCGACCAATGACTCTCCCGACGACGACAACGGCCCCGTACATAGACCTCCGGCTTGTCATCGGTCGGGGCCCATAGCGGCAAATTCCCTTCTGCAAGGGTATAGACATTGCTGTTTTGGACAGGGCTTCGTTTCCAAACCTTTTTATCATGGCCGCTTTCCCCCACCACAGTCACCGGTTCATAGACCCCAAATTCGGCCGTAACCCGAATCTGCGTCACGGCGATATCCACCGCAAACGACAGCCCCATCGATGAGGGCAATAACGAATCCTCACTCACCAACGGCTCTTCCGCCTTCCCTTCTTGAGCCGTATCTTTTTCGACTTGGAGCTCCATTACCTCTTGAGCCGGTTCGATTTCATCACTTTGCGGTTTACGCCGTGGGGCCAACCGGCCGAGTACATAGCGCCGTCGCACTCCCGAAGGCAGCTCTTCCTCCGGCTCTTGTGGCCCCATCAAATCAGCCACCACCAGCTCATGTAGTTCTTGCCGTAAAGCCAGCTGTGAGATTTCGGTCTCATCTATTTCATTTTTTTCTACCATGTCTTTTGCCCCTATCTGATATTGATCTGATACTAAAAATAAATCAACTTACGTGGTAGCACATTTTGGCGGTCAATATTGCCAAATTGTCTCTATCGTCTTGCCAACGGGCCGGATTCATCTGGATATATTGTCGTATAGCGTTCAATTCTGACTCATTGCGTATGATACGATCATAGTAGCCACGTTGCCAAACCAACTGCCCCTCGCCAAGCAGAGAAAACCGACGGCGCATCTGGCGGCTTGTTGTACTTTTAAATGCCGCAATCACACTACTAATTGAACCGGGTCTAGTTTTTTCATTCCGTTCTATAAAATCATCTACTAAGCCCTCTGGCGTTTCGGCGATCATCAGAATCGCGTGAAGGTGGTTAGGCATCACCACAAATTCATCCAGCACAATAGCATCCATATTCTTCCATGTTGGAATTTGTTCCCATGTTTCTGTCAAATAGGTCTTAACCCCATCTGTCTCAAATAAACAAACCCGTTTATGGGTACAAAACGTCACAAAATAATACCCAGCATTTCGATAATCCCATCCATCCAAACGCAAGCTGTTTCTACGCGATCGTTCCTTCATCTATTTATCACCACCATCACCATCATCCGTAGGGGCTAGGCATTCGCCCCACGACACACAACAACACATCCGAACCAACTGGCGAATGTCTCGCCCCAAAGACAACACAACCACCACTCAGCCGTTTTGCATGGTACGCGCCACATAACGCGCCACACAGATGCGGGCGAGACATTTTCTATTGCCTGGCCATCATTTGTCACGCCCAAGGACGAAAATGCCTAGCCCCTACCTTTCACTATCGCAACCACCATCCGTAGGGGCTAGGCATTCGCCCCACTACACACAACAACACACTTGATCCAACTGGCGAATGTCTCGCCCCAAAGACAACACAACCACCACTCAGCCGTTTTG
>WTJY01000278.1:7281-9188 GCA_011524645.1 Anaerolineales bacterium
ATCCGTACGGGCTAGGCATTCGCCCCACGACACACAACAACACATCCGAACCAACCGGCGAATGTCTCGCCCCAAAGACAACACAACCACCATTCGTACAAGATACAAATCTAATCTAGCAAAAAGATCGATTTGTACTTCCAACTTTTGTGTATTAAATGGTTAATTTGCTCACTTGACATGCCGATTTCTTTCAGCAAGCATATTTCTAAAATCATTTCAAGCTTCCGTGACAGCTTGTGTAGTCGCCCCGAAGAGGTGTCAATATCACTGTTTGGATCATAGTGAGTCAGATAGTTTCGTACGTCGGCGACATTGGCAACAAATATATTGCGCCCCTCTCTCGTGTCTAACCAACGAATCCCGGGTATTTCATCGGCTAATATTTTCGCTATTTCTTTTAGCCTTTTTCGCAAAGAATATTGATAAGCATATTTCAGCGTTCCCGTTTTTAGACTCTGCTTAAAGTCGTCGTCCAAATCATCAGGAATTGCTGCAATCAATGCCTCTCGGACTTTGGCTTTGTACTCCGATTCATCCATATATTGTCCGCCATATTGACGGCGATGGTAGGTTTCAAGCGCTTGAATCAAGCTCAGAAAGTGACTGTGTAAATATTGATGGGGGTTGTAGCGGGATGAAAAATACAAATCATAAACCGGCTTGAGCGATTCTGATTGGGCGATCCAATTCTTTAAATACTCTTGTAGGTCATCTCGAATAGCTGTTAGTTCGAATAAAGCATCTCCGCCATCAACTTGTTTACGCCTTAATGGAATTCCATCTTGATAGAGAAACTCAAGGTTCTGAGAATCTGCGACTTTCCCAAATATCTGGGCGGGATATGTTGGTGCCCCCAAACCCAATGTAATAAATCCTCTAATTAAATGGATAAAATCGTAACACTCCCTGACCGTTTTCGCTGTCTTAAACTTGACTCCAACAAGCGCTTCTAGTTCTATTTCAAAGCGTTTTCGCCCCTTGATTTTCTGTGAATTGCCCACGCGAAATGTTAGATCACATTCATCTAGGGATACTTTAATAGGGTCTGGTGCATGGCAATTCATTTGCACAGATTGATAATCTTCCGTCGAATCAATGTGGATATCGGCCCAATAATCACCAAACCATTGATCCAAATGAGTAAAATCAACAGAGAGTTCAGTGAATTTGACCTCTTCTGCCTCTTTAAACTCACAGGGAGGTCCTATGCCCTTCTGCACAAACGCCATTTGAGCCTTAACTTTTGATCGATAAGAATTAGGTCCACTCGATGTACTCATGCCGCCCCAACGACCATGTAGAACATACACAAAATACCCCCGCAAGGTTACCCCAATCAATAGATTTGGAAGCTCGGGAGACCTTACTCGTACCGCTTTCGCTTCATGTAGATTGCCATGCAACTCCAATTCCACGCCCGAATCACGTGAAAATGTAAATCGGCCCAAAACACGATGGTCCGGTTTGTCAGGATTCCACCATGTGCCTTCGTATATTACGTCATTATCCATCTGATTTCCCTCCAAATTCATTTCTTGCACCTACTAACCACTATCCTAATCAAACGAAAACCCCATCTGCCCATCATTCTTCTTCGGCTTCTTCCTCCCTTTTCCCTTTTTCCTTTTTCCTTTTGCCTTCTCCTCTTTTCCCTTTTCCCTTTCCACTTTTGCCTTTTCCTGCTCTTCCGCATACCGCTCATGGTTGAGCGCCAACAACCGCCCCAACACCTCCCGCCGCGCGCTGTCGCTGATGGTGTAGCGCACCCCTTGTGCCGTGTCGTGGAAGCCATGCCCCAGCGCCAAATCAGACCAGCCGTACGCCGCCGCCACCGCTTCATCCATCGCCACATGCAAACGGCGCAGCTCTTTGATCCCCCCGCTACGCTCCGCCGGATCGTGGAA
>WTJY01000354.1 GCA_011524645.1 Anaerolineales bacterium
GTCGAATAGATTATTTACCTGCCAGCCATGTTCACGCATCATCAGCATGAAATCATATTCCCCCGCATGAAAGATCTTTTCAACTGATGGGTCTGCCAAAAGGGAGCCAAATTCACTTAAATCGAGCCCTTGGAGCGGATCGATAATGTAATCTTGTTCGGAGGTGGAGACTTGGATGAGGCAAATATACTCCCTATAAACATACATACTATTTGATTCAAGATCGACTCCGATTCGAGTCGCTTTTTTTAAGTCTGCAAGGCAATCTTGCCAGTCATCGATGTCTTGAATGAAAATGTATGGAGGAAGCATATTGGAAGGAGAAAGGAGAAAGGAGAAAGGAGAAAGTTTGCCCTTTGCCTTTCTCCTTTTGCCTTGGTGTTATTAATCTAGTTCGCGAACAACCGCACGATAGAGCGCGTCCGCTTTGATGTCGGCCATTGAATAGCAAGGGGCATCAAGCTGGTCCGCTAATTTTTGCGCGAGCCCTTGGTCAAAGGCGGCATGTTCCATGTTGATGACGACCGATTTGATTTTTGTGTCGCGAATCGCATTGGCTAATGTGTGCGCTTCTTCTTGCGGCGGTCGATTGCCTAAACTTACGTTTCCAGCACCGTCTGTTAGCAAGATCATCAAAGGTTGTACATCTGGGTAGACCCGTTTTTCTTTGACGATCACTTCATGTGCCATCAGTAAACCGGCCGATAGTGGGGTTTTACCTCCAACTGCAACATCTTGCAATGCTTTGCGCGCCAGTTCAACAGAATTGGTGGGGGGTAAAACTAAATTTGACTTGTTTTTGTTGAAAACGACCAGTCCGACACGATCACGACGCTGATAAGCATCGGTTAATAGAGACATGATCGCCCCTTTTGTCGCTTCCATCCGCTCTGATACCGCCATACTCCAGCTGGCATCAACGACGAAGAGAACGAGATTTGCGGTGCGTTTGACCCGAACTTTTTCGCGTAAATCTTGTTTCTTTAGTTTGAGGGCGAGATCAGATTCCCCTTCGCGGCTTTTTTGATGAGCTGCGGCCGCGCGTAAGGTGGCATCGAAGGCGAGATCAGTTACTTTATCTTTGCGGGGTAAGCGAGATTGAATATATCGCCCCCGTTTTTTGTCTGTTTTGGTGTATGAGCGGCGTCCCGTTTTTTGTCTTGTTAGGCGATCTAGCTGTGTATCTAGATTACGCGCGACAAATTCTTCTTGCGTTTGAACCTGTCGCCCGCCTTCCCACCAAGGTGCATCTTGTGCCATTTGTGGAACAGATTGCTTTCCAGCCTCGGTTTGTGGTGTATCTTCCCCTGCTTCGACCTCATTGGCCTCGTTATCACTCTCTACCGAGTTTTTTTTTCCCCGTCAGGCGGCGCTTGGTCGTCGTTCATTGATTCTTGGTCAGAGAACTCATCTTCACCAATCGCTTGTTGGGCCTCTTCCAGGCGGTCTGCCAAATCACTGACATCGCCAGTGTCTTGGAATGGGCTGCTTTTCATCCGGTGGGGGAGAGCTAATTCGGCCGCGCGGATAATGTCTTCGTTGGTGATATAGGTACGATTGTGGAATGCGGCGTTTGCTTGGGCACCACGCAAGATCACAATGTCACCGCGATGACCATCTACGTGCATGGTGGCGGTTAAACCGGCGATTGAAGCGAGGTCACGGCGCGAATAGGTCACATCTTGGACGATGGCTCGCGCGGCCGCAATACGTTCGCCCAATTCCGCTTCTTTACCGGCCCAATCATCTTGGAATCCGGCGGCATCGGTTTCGAAGCCGATACGACGTTCCATGATGGCGACCCGAGCGCGCATGTCTGGTAGGTTTTTGATGTTGACCGAAAATGCAAAGCGGTCAAGCAACTGTGGCCGAAGATCCCCTTCTTCAGGGTTCATGGTGCCGACGAGGATAAAGCGCGCTGGATGGCTGTGGCTAATCCCTTCACGCTCGACGATATTGACCCCCATAGCGGCCGCATCTAGCAACAAGTCTACAACATGGTCATCCAACAAGTTGACTTCGTCCACATATAAGATCCCGTTATGTGCGTGATAAAGCACACCCGGTTCAAAATGTTTTTCACCTTTTTGAATCGCTTTTTCGATATCAAGCGTTCCCACCACGCGATCTTCTGTCGCGCTGACAGGTAGGTTGATAAAAGCGGTGCCTTCTGGCAATAGAGATGCCAACGCGCGAGATGCGGTTGATTTTGCCGTACCGCGCTCACCGCGAATTAAAACCCCACCCAATTGGGGATTGACTGCATTAAGAATGAGGGCTCTTTTCATTCGTTCTTGGCCAACGATGGCCGTGAAAGGGAAAACTGCTTTGTGCGCCATAATAATTTGGGTCTCCAGCAAGAAGTTAGAAAAATTTATCCTTTGTGGACAGTGGTCAAAGATTATACTGCATGCCTTTATTCCCGTCTATGGTAGTGTAAGGAGAAACTAACGCAGAGACTGGAAGTGTGGGGTTGAAATAAAAAAGACGCAAATTACTGCGTCTTCTTTGAGCTAAGATTGATCTAGAGCGGGTTATTGAGGCACACTGCCTAGAAAATTGGCCGCTTGGTAGTAGTAGTAGGCACCACCGCCGATGACCATACAGATGCAGCATAACAGAACGATTGCCACAATGATGCTAATGACCATAATTCGGTTTTTCTGAAACCAGCTTTTTTCCTCTTCCTCATCATCTTCGTATTCGTCGTCATAGGTTTCTGTGACGGCCGGCGGTGGGGGCATTTTGGCGACCGGTGGTGACGGGACAGGGATAGGAGGATCTTCCGTAATTTCTTCCGGTTCTTCTGCGATCGCACTTATTTCGGGGTCTGATTGGTAATCATAGAGGGAGGTTGAGTCATCGGCCGGTGTGCTACTCGGTACCGAGAACATGGTCGCCATCACATCCCCTTCATCGCTAAATTCTTGGTAGAGAAGGGTGACATTGCTCCCTAACTGAATGATTTGACCATTGTCTAGATCGATCGGTTCTCCGGTTAGGCGTGTGCCATCGACAAATGTGCCGTTGGTGCTCCCAAGGTCTTGTAGATAGTAAGAAGATTGATCCAAGATGAGGCGACAGTGATTGCGAGAGACTTCTGGATCATTAAGGTGAATATCGGCGGTAGAATCACGGCCGATGATAACTGTTTGTGTTTCGAGCGGGAATTTTTCACCAGCTTTTGGGCCGCGGCGCACCACCAGTTGAAATGAGGGCATCTTTTTCCAATCTCCGTATAAGATTTTATTACAACAAAAAATAGAGGCATTAAAAAATATGTGCGATTAAGTTTACCTGTTTGCACCGCTTTTCACAAGACATCACAGATAAAGAAAAAGGAAAATAGCCCCCTCTTTATGATCTACGATCACGGTTATCGATTTAAGCGATTTTGTATCATGTGTATAAAAGAAAGGAACTCTTCGATTTTTAAGAACCAAGCACAGGCGAGATAAACGGCCGCGCCAATCACGCCTGGTATAGTGACTAAAACGAGCTTATAAGCCAACGTTGTGGGTTCAATGAAAGTGAGTAGTGCTTGGTAGACAAGGAGAGCGGTGATCCCCGTGGCAACAGCGGCCGTGAGCGCTTTGAGGCCGATCATGGTCACCCCATGTCCGCGTAACCCGCCGAGCTGATAGTTGAGTAGCCAAATCATGATGGCCGCATGTAAGACCAGTTTGCTGGCATTGGCGGCCATTAATCCGAGTAAACCGAAGGGGCCGATCAGCCATTGGGCTAAGACAATGTAAAAAATGACACTGACCACGCCTGCTAAAGCTGGACGTAAGGTGTCCTTCCGTGCATAAGAGGCGTACACCAGCATTTGATCGACGGCCGCAAACGGCAAACCGATTAGATCGACACGCAAAACTTGCGAGGTGACGAAGCTATCTTGAGCTGTAAATTCACCATGTAAAAAGAGTAGTTGGATGATGGGGAGTGCGAGGGCGAAAAGGCCGGCTGCGGCCGGTAAGATTAAAGCAAGGACAAGTCGCAAGCCTTGTGCGAGCGTTTCTTTGAACGCTTTTAAATTCCTGTTCGCTTGCTGGGATAACATCGGTAGTGTCGCCGTGGATAGCCCCATAACAACGAGGCCGAGCGGCAGCTGGTATAGGGTGGTTGAATAGGACATATAGGTAACGCTTTCATCCCCTGTGCGCGTGGCGAGATTATAGCCGATAAGAATGCCTGCTTGATTGACGAGTAGACCTAAGACGATGGGGGCATATAAGGCGAGAATGCGTCTGACGACTGGGTGACGCCAGTTGAGTTGGAAGCGAACGGTTGCGTCACGTAGAGCGGGCAACTGTAACAGGATCATCAAAAATGATCCGAGTAGCATGCCCCATGCTAAACTGAAAATATTGTCCTGATTGAGTAGGGCTACCAAGATGATGGCGGCGTTGAAGGTGGCGATGGTAAACGCTGGGAGTGTGAAGCGTTGCAATGCATAGAGCACGGCCGTGATGACACTTGAAATGCTCAAAAATAGCATTACGGGGGTGGTCCAGCGCATGAGGGCGATGGTGAGCGGGAGTAGCTCAGGGTCTTGCAGGTTATCGGCTCCGACTAGCCAAGCGACCTGTGGGGCGAACAGTTCGATAAGGGCAACAGCCGCAAGCAAAACGAGCGTGACGATGCTGAGAAAGGTGCTAAAGGCGGCCCACAACTCCTCCCGTTTTGCTTGGGCGACATAGTCACTAAACACCGGCACGAGAGACGAGGTGATCATTTCCCCGCCAGCGATGAGCTGGTAAAAGGTGTTGGGAACCAGCGCGGCCAGATTATAAGCGGCGAGCGTTCCGGATGCGCCAAACAAGTTGGCCTTAACGATTTCGCGGGCCATGCCTAAAAGGCGTTGGATGATATTGCCGGTCGCGAGAAGCACGGCCGCGCTTAAAATCCGCTTATTTTGACTAAGGGGGGTTGCGTTGTCCTCCGGTTGAGGATCAGATGATTGTGTTGCGTTATCCATTGCTTAAATTGTAGTGGCTTTAAGGGAAAACGCACTTGATCGGAGGGTTTGTTTGATTGGCGGTGGGGAAAAGTCGCGAATGCACAGTTTGTTAGCTCACCGTAATTTTGGAGCCACGCGCGGTTTTCTCGACGAGGATTTGGTTGGGGAAAGATTCGCGGAGTTCGGCGATATGGGTGATGACCAAAATGCGCTTAAAGTCATCTTGGATGGCGCGGATCGCATCGACGAGGCGGGTACGGCCGTTCGGGTCTTGGCTACCGAATCCTTCGTCGATGACCAGTGTTTGCAAGCGCGCACCTGCTCGGCGGGCCAACACTTGCGATAGGGCGATGCGAATGGCGAAATTGACGCGGAACTGTTCTCCACCGCTAAAGTTTTCATACGGCCGTGCCCCAGCGCTATCACTTAAGCGAATATCGAGCGTTTCGGCCGTGGCATCGCGGCTCTTTAGTTTTTTCTGGGTATCAAATGTCACCTGCATCTGCCCATCGGTCAGACGGCTGAGAAGTTGATTGGCCGCTTCTTCGATTTCGGGTAGCGCTTGTTCGATTAATAGGGCTTGAACCCCATCTTTGCCACAAGATTTTTCGAGCAGTTTGAGTCGCTGGATTTGTCGGGTCAAATCGGCCCGTTCGGAGGTTAGCTCTGATTGTTGGGAGCGGCGATCTTCGAGCACACGTAGGTTTTGTTCGGCACGGCCGACCTTCCGATTGGCGGTGACAACCCCTTCGCGTAAGGTGTGAACTTCCCGTTCGAGGGCGAGCAGATCGGTCTTGTCGGCCGATAATGTTTCGAGCACTTCGAGCGCTGTTTGTGCTTGTGTTTGCAGGTCGGCGACGATTTTTTCTTGTTCCCCGATTTGTGTGCCACGTGAGGTGAGATTTTCATCGAGTAGGGCGACCGCCGCAACAGCACGTTCCCATGCTTGGTATCGTTTGGGGGCTTGGGCTTGCTTATCTCGTTGGGTCACGGCCGTTTTATGGGCCTCTGCGTCATATTCAACGCGGTTTAATTCTGCTGTCAGTGTAACAAGGGCGGTTTGTGCCTCTGGTAAAATCTGATCGGTCGCTAGCTTGTCGCTGACTTCAGTCAAGCGGGCTTCGCCGTGGGTGATCCACTCGCTATCGGTGCGATCGATCTCCCCTAAGCGAGCTTCCCCCTGGGCGACCGATTTTTGTAGGTCGGCCGCTTCTCGTTCTAGGGCCTGTTTACCAGCGATTTGGGTTTCCTGCTCTTTGACGGCTGCTTGGCGGGACCACATCATCTCTTTTTCCGTTTTGAGCAAGCGATCTAGTTCACCCAGTCGTTTTTCACCGGTGTCCATCCATTCGGTAATGGCGCGGCCGATTTCTCCCAAGCGTGCTTGGGCTTGGGCTTGGCTATTTTGCGCTTTGAGCAGGCGCCGTTCGAGCGACGGGCGGGCCTGTAGTTGCGTTTCAAGCTGGGCGATTTCCGCACTAATTTGGGGTAAACGGGCGTTTTGAGCACGAAATGTATCCCCCATTTGCTTCCCTTCTGTTTCGAGTTCGGCGGTGACGGCGGCGTGATGGGCTTCAGTTAGAGCTTGGCCGCAAACGGGGCAAGCACCTTCTGTGGTTTCTTCTAAGCGATCAAGCCGTTCGCGTAGCTTTTTCATTGTGTCGCGTAGCCCTTTTTGAGAGGTTTCTAGCTCGGCCATTTCGATGCGACGGGCATTGAGCGTTTCTTGGACATCGGTAAGGGTTGCGATTTTGGTGGTTAAGTCGATGACTTGTGCTTCCGCCTCGGCTGTTTTATTGCCCACGGCCGTTTGCTCTGAAATGAGCTGATCGATTTGCTTTTGCTGGGTCAAAAGCTGATTTTGTTCTTGCTCGTAGAGCTTAACTTGGCTTTGGACCTGCTGTAGCGCTTCCCGCGCGGCTTGATATTTCGCATCTAAGGCATCAAAATGGGCGATCCGGCCGTTGCGTTCAGCCAGCGTGGCTGAATCTTTTTCGATGTCGGCCGTGACGCTTTGACGTTCCATGCGCAAGGTGGCAACCCGCCCTTTTTGGGCGGTTAAGGTTTTCTCTTCTTGGGTGAGCTTGCTCCGTTCTTGGGCGATCGCTACTTCGTGGGGTTGGATCGCTTGGCGTAGCCGATTGTACTCATTGGCGCGAGTTTGGTGGTCTTGCACGGCCGTTTCGGCCGCTTCATAGGTGGCTAGGGCCGCTTTAATTCCTTCTTCGTCCGAGAGAATGGCGGTGTGGCTGGCTCGTTCATTTTCCTTCGCTTTGTATTGGGCACGCCAATCTGCCAGACGTTTTTCTTCACGAGCGAGGTTCGATTGGGCTTGCTTGGCCGTTTTCTTTTGCTGGGCGAGTGCTTCGGCTGCGCGCCGTGCTTGTTCTAGCACCTTTTCTTGGGTCGTGAGTTGCTGGGCGAGCAAATTGTGTTCGGCCGTGGCCGTTTCAAACGCGGTGCGACGGGCCGGTTCTTCTGCTAGCTCTGCCAAGATTTCTCCCATGCGCCCTTCAAGCAGGGTTAGCTCAGATTCTGTCCCTTTGCGCTGTTCGGCTGTGGCGGTGCGATACTCTTCCCAAATCCCCAAGCCGAGCAGATCTGCGAGAATTTCTTTCCGTTTGCCGGCCGTTTTGGTTGTGAATTGGTCCGCTTTCCCTTGCAATAAAAAACTAGCGTTGCTAAACGTATCGTAATTCATGCGCAGGAGTTGGCTAATAACGAACTCTGTCTCTTTCCGTTTCGCTTTACTCAGGGATTTCCAGTCACCGGCCCCTGTTTCTGCGTCATAATCGCTGGCGACCTGAAATTCAAGGACCATGGCCCGATTTGTTTTTTTGCGGCGTAAAATGCGGTAGACGACCGATTCTAGCTCAAAATCGAAGATAACTTCGGCCGTTTCCCCGTTACGAGCCGCGACTCGATTGACGACATCGTCATCGCTCCGGCTCCGGCTTTGGCCAAACAGTCCCCATGTGATGCTGTCTAAGATGCTTGATTTGCCCGCTCCGTTCATGCCTGCGATGCAGGCTAGATCGATGCCGGTGAAATCGAGCACGGCCGTTTCGCGATAGGAAAGAAAATTGGTTAATTCGAGTCGGAGTGGAATCATGATAAAAAAGGAGAAAGGAAAAAGGCAAAAAAGAAAGCTTGAGATTGGCGTGAAATTGGACCAATTTGGACTGAGTTGGGTTAAAACGGTGCGAGTAAATTGGTCCAATTGGTGATTTTTATGGGAAGAGGCGTCGGGTTTTTACTTCGGTGACGGAATCGGTACGGTAACGATATAGTTTGGCGGGACGGCCTTCTCCTTCGGAGGTTTTTGCGCCGGTTTCTTCGATAATGTCGGCCACTAAAATTTTGCGCCGGAAGTTTCGTTTATCAAGTGGCTCGTTGAGGACGATTTCATAGGCGCGTTGTAGCTGGGTGAGCGTGAATTCATCGGGGAGAAGTTGGAAGCCGACGGCCGTATATTCTAGTTTGTAGCGTAGACGCTGGTGGGCGTAATCGACGATCTCGGCATGGTCGAAGGCGAGTTCGGGCATGGCGTCGAATTTAAACCATTCTGTGGCACTTTCATGTTTGCCGGGGTGGTGTTCGATGGCTGTGTAGGGGATGAGCGCGAAATAGGCGACGGTAATGACACGGGTGCGTGGATCACGGCCGATATCGCCGAAGGTGAAAAGCTGTTCACTATAGACATCGGTGACGCCGGTTTCTTCGGCGAGCTTGCGTGCGGCCGCGTCTTCTAGCGATTCATTTAGATGGACAAAGCCTCCGGGTATGGCCCACTGCCCCGCGAATGGTGGTGATTTCCGTTTCACCAATAAGGCACGTAGAGCCCCTTCAAATAGTGAAAAAATGACCACATCGACCGTGACGGCCGGACGTTCTTCCGCTTGTGGTGTATATCCGATTTCGTTGCTCATACCGTTTTCTCTTGTTTTTAGAACTTGTTTGCTACGGTTGAATTGTAATGCGAAACGGTTTAGTCCGCTACCACCCCCTAAAAGTGGGGTCGTGTGGGGCGCGAAGTGCCCCACACGACCCCGTTGACAAGGATTTGTGATATGTCATGGTGAAAATAGTCCGCTTTACTATCGATTTGATTTAGAATGCGATTGCC
>WTJY01000145.1 GCA_011524645.1 Anaerolineales bacterium
GACCATCTTGGTTTATATGGCCGGAGACAATGATCTCGCTTCGGCCGCATCGACCAACATCAACCAAATGGAAGCGGCCGGTCAATCAGATGATGTCCAACTGATCGTCCAAGCCGATCTACCCAGTAGCAACGGTCAAACCGGTGCGGTTCGCTACCTCATCAATGAAGATAACAATAGCCAAGAAATCAACTCGACCCTCATCGCCGAACTCGGTGAAATCAATATGGGGGATGAAACGACACTCAGCGATTTTCTCGCTTGGGGTGTACAGACTTATCCCGCGCAACGGTATGGGCTGGTCATGTGGAATCACGGTATCGGCTGGAACGGGGTCGCCTTTGATGATGGTGCGGCCGATCAACTCACCTTGCCAGAAATGAACCGCGCCCTGCAAATCGGGCTAGGAGGCCAAACACTCGACTTTGTCGGGTTTGATGCCTGTCTTATGGGACAACTCGATGTCTATACCATGCTCGCCCCCTTTGCCAACACGGCCGTCGCTTCGGAAGAACTCACACCGGTGCTGGGCTGGCCCTACACGCCGTGGCTCGATCAGCTCTATGCCAACCCGACAAGTAACGGCCACGAATTGGGGCAAACCCTTGTCGACCAATTTATGGAACTCTATGAAACAGAGCTAGAAAACGATTTTGTCACCCTCTCGGCCGTCAATCTACAACAAATCGGGCAAGTCGAAACAGCGGTCAACGACCTCGCGCAGTTACTCCAAGAAGAGCTAGATTTCACCGCCAGCACCGTGGGCAACGCCCGCAGTGGCGCAGAAAGCTTCGCCCAAGCGTATGGGGTGTCGGCCGACACCTATTCCGCCATCGATTTACACCATTTCAGCCAAATCTTAGGGGAACGCGCCTTGGACCTGACGATCACCGAGCAGGCGGTCGCCGTCCAAGAGGCGATCGATGCGGCCGTTATTTCGAGCCGCCACGGCTCCGGTCTGCGTGAAGCGGCCGGTATCGCCCTCTATTTCCCGCGCAACAGCCGTGTATACGACGCCAACTATGCCCAAAACGGGACCCTCGCGGCATGGAACAGCTTTTTAGAAGCCTATCACGCCCACGGCCGTGGCTCGGCCGTGCCACCCCGTGTCGAACTAAGCCCGACTTCACCCGAAGAGCCGATCGGGCTCAACAATCCGGCCCACCTTAACTTCCAAATCATCGGCCGTGATGTCACCCAAGTCGCCTTATTCGGCGGCTGGTACGAAATCGATGCGGTAGGTGAGCGCAGCGGCCGCCGTCTGCTACTCGAGTACGATCCGCTGATCCCCGAACCGACCCGCCTGCGAGATGGCTCCGCGCTTTACACTTGGCGGGATGGGCTTCATGAAGATTTTTATATTTGGTCAACCCAAGTCACCTATCTGACCGATGGTGAAAACGGTCAATTTGTCGTCATGTGGCCGTCACTCGGGGGGGACAGCGCGAGTGATCCCAGCAAGGGCAACGAACAGCCGCGCCATCGTACCGTTCAAGGGACCTATACCCGCATCGGCACCGACAATCAACTGCGCGCCAATCTCGTTTTTGATCTCGATACCGGCAAGATCACGGCCGTGTGGGCCACCGCCACCGGAACCGCCACCCCGTTCGAGCTATCCCCTCTGGTCGGCGACACATTTCAAGCGGATGCTCTTTATCTCAATGATGACGGCACACTCGAAACGGAACGAGGAGTCCCCCTAACAATCGACATCAATGGGCAGTTAAGCTATGAATGGCGTTCCTTGCCCAGCGGCGACTACTTCCTTGGCATTGAAGCGGAAAACATCGCCGGTAGCAAAAGCCAAGCCACAACCGACTTCACCGTCGTGAACGAAGAAACGGCCGCCCAACGCGCATATCTCGACCCTTATCTCGGCTTCCAATTTATTTACCCCGCGACGTGGTACCGGCCGATCTATCAGGACAGCGCACTCTACACCAGTGATCGTAACGGAGAAACCCGCCTCCAAATCACCATTTATGACGATGCCAGCGGTCTCAACGCGCTCAAGCTCAAGCAAGAGACGTTGGCCCAATTTGGTGGAGTCGATATTTTGCACGAATCCCCCATTGTGATTGATAATCACTCAGGTGAGCTCACCGCTTACGGCTATGCGAGCGCGACCGGTGGTCGAACCGGCCAATTTGTCACCATGGTTCGTGATGGGGTCGGCTATGTGATCGACATCGATGGCCCCATCTCGGCCGAAGATAACACAATCGAAACGATTACCATGCTGCTCGAAAGCTGGAGCTACCGGCCGGTTGGCGATGGCCTTTTTCCCAATGAGTGGGGACGCATCACCCTCGCTGATTTTACCGTGCCACAGCCGGAAGAGTTTCCTTATCAACCGGCCGAAGGGGGCTGGGAGCGCTTTGTCGCCACCAATGATTCCCAAATTTTTGTCGCGCTACGGATTGATGAGCGGGAAGCACTCCCCTTAGCCGATATTGTGGCCAAATGGTCGGCCGTGGCCGGAAACGGCGTGGTCGACTATGAAGCGAGCGAGATCGGCCGATTCGTTCTTGCGGAACAGGTTTGGTGGCGACAAGATTTCGCCTATACCACCGATAACGGCACTGAAATATGGGGCTTTTTACTGGTTCAAGAACGAGATGGGCAGCAAATTGTCGCTTGGGCCGAAGCCCCAGCGACCGTATACACCGAACTGGAACAAACGATTTTTGAAGTCATGTTGGCGGAACTGGTGAAAAATTAAATTAGGCGCAGTAAAATTAGATTTATGTATCAGCGTAATCGTCTTGTACGGACCAAACTCACTCTACCACGTCTACATCCTCACATTTTAAATCGGCCGCGTTTAACCGAGCGGTTGCTCATGGCCGCCAACTATCGTTTAACCATTGTCCAAGCGGGAACAGGATATGGGAAAACCACGGCCGTTGCCGCCCTACAATATGAAGATGTCGATCTCATTTGGTATGGACTTGATGAAGAAGATGGGGACCCGCTTATCTTTCTCACCCACTTAGTTCATGGTTTAGCTCAAAAAGTCCCGTCTTTGCTACAACATACCGACCTGCAACTTGAATCATGGGAAACCGGTGGCGGGCTCGATTACGCGCGCTATATCGTCGATCAAATTTCAAACGAATTAGCACAATATCTCGACCAGACCCTTTATTTCGTGTTTGAAGATGTCCATGTCCTCAACAATTCATCGGACAGCCTCTATCTGCTCAATCAATTAATCGATCGGGTGCCATATCATTTACGGCCGGTTCTGATTACCCGCTCCCCCCCCAATTTGCCCTACTTACTCAACTGGCAAATGCATGAAGAAGTACTTGAAATTCAGCAAAAAGAGCTTGCCTTTACCGCTGAAGAGTTGTGCTTCCATTTTCGCACCGCCTATGATTACACCCTTTCGGCCGATCAGGTCGAACAGATTATGGCGCGAGTTGAAGGGTGGCCGATTACGCTCCCCCTAATCTGGCAACGGCTCAACCAAGCCCAAGGGAACCAAACGATCGCGATGATGAGCGCCCTCGATCAAATTACCGGATCGACGGGGCAGCTCTTTCACTACTTGACCAAAGAGGTTCTGAGTCAACAACAGGAGCAAGTGCGAGATTTTCTGCAGGTCACCCCTGTTTTGCGCCAAATGACGGCCGACTTCTGCAACCATTTGCGCCAAGTGGATGACAGTGCCCAAATTTTGCGCCAGCTAGACGAATCAAATCTCTTTATCGTCAATTTAGGAGACGGGGTGAGCCGCTATCACCACCTGTTTCGCGGCCTTTTGTATGGCCATATCCCCCCAGACCGTGTCACAGAACTCCACCGAAAAGCGGCCGATCTTTATCGGGAGCGAAATGATTTAGAAGAGGCGTTTTATCACTATATCGCGGCCGATGCCCAACAGGATGCGGCCCAAATCATTCATGAAATCGGCCGTCAGCTCGTCCGTGCCGGCCGTTTAGATACCCTACAACGGCTCATCAACCAAATCGACAAAGAGGTGCGCCATCTTTACCCACGTCTCTGGGTCTATCTCGGCCATATCGCGCGACTGCATGGGCAAAAAGAAGACGCACTCGCCCACTACGACATTGCTGTCATGTGCGCCAAAGAACACCTCAATCGTGCCGATCTCGTCTATGCGCTACGAGGCAAAGTCCGCTTTTATCTAGACACCGTCTATCCCAGTAAAGCGGATGAAATTCTGGAAGAAATTTTAACCCTAACCGAAACAGAGAAAGACACAGAGACAAGGCTCCGCATCGCCGAACTGATGGCGGAAAACATGATTAATCATGGGAAAATCGAAGCAGCGGAGCAGTATCAAGCCCAAGCGGACGCCTTGCGTCAAGGGGAAGAACAAAGCCGTGCGGTTGAAGAAAGGTTATATCTGCGTAGCGGCCGGTTATGGCCCGCCCGCCGCTTGCTCGAAAACGCTTGGGAAAAAGAACAGATCGCTTCAGCCCAAGTCTCCCGCTCACATCGCGAAACATCTTTACTTCTGTCCCTGATTTTGTCTTATCAAGGGGAACAAGAAGAGGCCCTTTACTATGCTCAAAAAGGGGGGGAGCGGGGAGAAAGTCTGCAATCACCCTATATTTTAGCGGCCGCGCTCAACCGCCAAGGACAAGCCTATCTCGTGCGCAAAGATGCGCATGGATACGAGCGAGCGACTCAATGTTTTGTCGATTCGATTCGGCTTTGTGATGAAGTCGATATTCCACGACGCAAAGTCGAAGCACTAATCGGTTTATGTCAAGTTCACGGCTTTGTCGGAGACGTGCAAAAAGCGATGGAAATCGGTGAAGAAGCGATCACCCTCGCTGATCAAGTCGGAGACGAGTGGGTGGCCGGTTGGGCGCACCTCATGATCGGTGCCAGCTTCGCCCTCATCAAAGATTATGGTAACAGCAATATTTGGCTCGATAGCGCTTACACCGTCTTTGATGAATGCCACGATAACCACGGCTTGGCGGTCACGCTCATGTGGCGTTGTTATGTCTGGTTTATCGATAACAAACAGGCGCTGGCCGCCCGTGCCGCTATTCAATTTTTAGATTTGGTGCGTGATTACCAATACGAGTTTTTATTTAAGCAAAAAACGTTGTTTGGTCCTCCCGAACCCCGAATCTTGTTCCCGTTTTTATTAGCGGTGCACAATGGCACGCTTGCAGAACGGCATGCCCAAGTGCAAAGTGTCATGCCCACAGCCAGCCGCATCCTAACGGAGCTCAATCTGGACAAACTCGAAAGCCATCCCGGTTACCAGTTGCGCATTCAAACACTCGGGCCGTTTCGGGTGTGGCGCGGCCGTGAAGAGATTTTCGCCAGCGATTGGAAGCGGCAAAAAGCGCGCCAGCTCTTTCAATTGCTGGTCACTTATCGCCAAAGCCTGCTCGAACGGGAGCAAATTATCGATTTACTCTGGCCCGAGCTAGACCCGGAAGGGGGTCAACGGGACTTTAAAATTTCTTACGCCACGTTATGTAAAGTCTTAGAGCCGAAACGCGGCCGTAAAGCCCCATCCGCTTATGTGATTCGGGACAGCAGTCGTTATGGGCTCCGGCCGGATGCCGATATTTGGCTCGATGCCCACCAGTTCGTCGCCGCCAGCCAAGCGGGAGACAAATCATTTGCGGACAAAGCATGGTCGGCCGCGACCGAAGCATATCAACAAGCGCTCTCGCTTTATGAAGGGGATTTCTTACAAGAATATCCTTACGAAGAATGGTCACAAGAAGAGCGTGAGCGATTACACACTATCTATCTCCGAATGGCCGAGCGGCTGGCTCAAAGCTTGGCTAAGTTAAGCGATTGGGCAAGCGTCATCGCCGTCTGTGAACAGATTTTAAGCAAAGACAACTGTTGGGAAGAAGCATATCGCTTACTGATGATCGCTTACACCCAACAAGGGCAACGGCCGTTGGCCCTGCGTATCTACCTACAATGTGTCACGCAACTCGCCGACGAGCTAGCGGTCGACCCCGCCCTCACCACCCGCCAGCTCCACGAAGCGATCCTGCGCGGTGACTCCGAAATTTATGAAGCATGAAGTTCGCATTTTTTAACTACATTTTGGCCGACACAGGTGTTTTTTAGCCCTAAAATTGCCAATTGGGGGTTCAAATCACAAGACCTAATGCCAAATGTAAAATGTGTCAGTCAATCAGCTTTTCAGCCTTCATCCCTCATACTTCATAAGTCATCCCCCTCACTCCGAGCACAAACACCCCCACCATCGGCCCCAACAAAATCATGCTGCCCGCCAGCAACACCGGCCAATTCCCTGAATCCATCTGCAACAAAAACTGCAACCCGACCGGAGCCGTATACCGCAAAGAATCATTCAGATAAAGCGTCGGGCTCACAAAATCGTTCCAGTAAAGTGCAAAAGAGAGCACGAGCACGGCCGCCGTCGTCGGCCGTGTCAGAGGCACGCCAATCAGCCACCACGCCCCCCACGCCCCAGCCCCATCTAGCCGCGCCGCCTCAAACAGCGCACGTGGCACCCGCCGAAAATGACCATAATACAGCAACACAAACAGCGGACTAGACGCCCCCACGGCCGGAAAAATCAAAGCCAACGGGCTATTCAAAATCCCCAACCACTTAAAAATCTGAAACCGAAACACCCACACCGCCGTATTCGGCACCATCAGCCACACCACGCTCCACAGCAATATATGTCGCTGTCGGCCGCTCTCAATTTGCGACAGCCCAAACCCCGCCACCGAAGCGGTCAACAGCGTCAACGGCACCGCGCCCAGCACCACCACCAGCGAATTCCATAAAAATCGCCCCATCGGGATCAGTTCAAACACCGTCCGATAATTCTGCCACTGCGGTTCACGCGGCCACCAAACGATCATCTCCGCAGGTGGTGCCCCCGAACGTCCCAAGGAAGCGATAAACGCCCAATACAGCGGCAACACCAACACGGCCGAACCACAAAACGACACCACATGAAGCAAAAAAACTTTTCCCCTAGACATCATCCCCTCCCCCTATCAAGCCGGTTCCCCACAAAATCACCCCAATCACCCCGCCGATAAACAGATACGTCACCACCAACACCGCAGCGGCCGTCCCAAAATCGAAAAAATCAAACGCCACCTCATAAACCACCAGCGGCACAAACGTCGTCGCATAATACGGCCCCCCATAAGTCAAAATATACGAAGGGGCAAACGTATTCTGCAAACTCGCCAATAAATCCCGAAACACCAACACCAAAAGCCACGGGGTCAGCAATGGTAACGTAATCCAGCGAAATTTTTGCCCCTGCGTCGCCCCATCTATACCGGCCGCTTCATACAAATTCGCGGGAACCGTTTGCAACCCCACCAGCAAAATAACAAACCCCTCTCCCATCTGAAAAACTGACAAAATCACCATCGCCAACCGTGCCCACAGCGGGTCCGCCAGCCACACCGGCGCAGGCACCCCCAGCCAGCCCAACATCAAATTAAGCGGTCCATACACCGGATTAAAAATCCACAGCCAAATCAGCGCATACGCCGCCTCTGGAATAATCGTTGGCAAATAAACGGCCGTGCGATACACCCCGAAAAAACCGGCTCGGTGGCGCAACAGCAGCGCAAAAAAAAACGCGCTCCCCACCCGCAACGGCACCGCCAACGCCACAAAAAACAAGCTGTTAAAAAACGCCAATCCGATATACTCACTCCCCCAAATCTGTCGAAAATTCCCCCACCCCACCCAAACCGGCCTCCCTAGCGTCGTATACCGCGTAAACGCAATCACCAACGTCGCCATCGCGGGCATCACAATCAACAACAACGCCCCCCCCAAATACGGCCATAACATCCTCTTCAACTGTTTCTCATACCCAAATCCCATCCTTAATTCCTCAAAGAGGTGAGTCAAAACTGCTGGGGGAAGTAAATAATTACTCAGCTTTGTACGCTAACTGACGCGCACAATTTCCTAGCCCTGTCGGATTTGGTAGGACTTGATTAATTAGCGATTGTCATGCCCACGAAGGTGGGAATCCAACTCTGTTTGAGCGGTGGTTCCCCGCCTACGCGGGGATGACAGCCCTGTAAATCGACTATTTTTGAACGACTTCCGCTTATCCCACCAAATTCGGCAGTATCAGCAAATATCAATCAATCAAGTCTATATTTGGTTAAGGGTGCATCGATTTTTTGTTCACGCCTTGTGTTTCGCCCTAAATGGGGCAAAACACTCAACCCCAATCTAAAATCTACCATCTCAAAGCGCTACTTCTTAACATACAGACACACATTGGTCATATGGCGAAAACCGATACGATGGAAAAGCTTCGCCGCTCGGTTGTCATTGATCTGTACAAATACCGCTTCAGCCCCCATGCTCAGCGCGATTTTAGTCGCATGGGCAGATGCAACCGTCGCGATCCCACGGCCGCGATATTTTGAAATCGTACTCACCCCACGCAATTCTGTAATCCGATCACGAATCCGATCATACATCACGGCCGCCACCCCCTGCCCCGCAAAACGCACCGTAAACGCCTGCCGATCTACTAGTTTCGCCCGAAAATCTTCCGCTTCCATTTCTGACGCCAATGTCGCCCGACTATCCCCGCTTTGGGCTTCTACATCCAACATCTCTTTCACGGCCGGCACGCTAGAACGCAACGACAAAGAATTAATCTTTAACTCCGGAATCGGATCCGGCTCTTTAAGTGTGTTCGCCGAACAAACCATCAAAGAGATCTGTTTTTCCAATGTAAATCCTTTCTGTTGCAAAACAGTCCCGACTGATGGCATTAAGCCATCTAAATAAAGAACACAAGGGACCCGCTCATGCGCTTGAAAATGAATTGACAAGGCATGAATACGATCAGCTAAATCCGCTTCCGGCTGTTCAGCAATGATTGCATAATTATCCTCAACCCGTTTTTCTTCAGCATGCAAAAAGCCAACAAAAGGGGGAACCATCACCAATGTGTAGTAGAAATTATCGGTTCTATCATATAGATATGTTTGCAAACGATAAAGAGGAATCATAACGACCAAACCATAAAAAGATTACTAGCCCTGTCGGATTTGGTGGGACTTGATCAATTAACGATTGTCATTCCCA
>WTJY01000343.1 GCA_011524645.1 Anaerolineales bacterium
CCGTTTTGGCTGAGAAAGGGGGTAAAGGGATTGTTGATCATTTTGTTGTTGACTGTTAGTGAATGGGAAGCGGCCGCAAGCTGGTGGTCCATGCGCTGTCAGCTTTTTGTTATTGTTGGGTTCGCGCCTGCGCTATAATTTAAAGGACACACTATTTTATCGGTTGTAACACACAAACACAGGTCTTGACACCATGTTTTATTTTGTTTTGTTTTTTGTTTGGCTATTTGTTTACGACTGGTTTATCCAAAGGCGCGTGGTGCGTCATGTCTTGGGTATGTAGATTGAGCTTGTTGAATTGGAGCGACTTCATCTAAAGCCTGGCTATACAGGTGACAACAAAGGGCGTTCTGTTGAAGATAGCTTTAAATCGCAAGATTACTTTTATATGGTGACCTATCGCACGGCCGACGCAAATCAGGTCGTGCGTACCTATCGAGTTAACTTGTTTGGAGGCTTTTCTTGACTAGATTTGTGAAGACTAAGACGATTAAGCGATTAGGTATGCCATGTTTGAATTAGGATTGATGATGTAATTTATGTTCTGGGTTGTACTGATTTTTTTAGTTTTATTTTTAGGATTACTCTTTATTTGGGCCGTGATTTATGAACGGCTGGTTCAATTTCGGGTAAAACAGCATGTTGCCAAAATGGGGGCTGAGATAATCGAGATTGAACGGTTTCAAGTTGGTCCAAGACAGGGGAAGCACGCCAATGACCTGTTTGTTGAAGATGCTTCGCGAAGTGTGCGGGCTTACTCGTATTTAGTGACTTACCGAACGGCCGAGGGGAATCAGGTGGTACGTGTTTGTCGGGTTAGTTTGTTTGGCAGTTTCTTTTGGCTGGGCTCGTAATTGATTAGACCAGGTAAATGAATATGACACTTGAGCAATACAATGTAATTAAAACCAAGAGAAAAGATCAAGCCGATTTTGTTTTGTACATCACAGATAAGCGGTTTGGGTACGAAGGTGAGAAAAAAGGGCGGCGATCATGGCTTCTCGGAACTCTATTTATGATCTGGATAGTTGTTGCCATTATTCTGTTTCGTGATGTCGAGAATTTAGATGCCGCATTATGGGCGATTTTTTTGTTGATCGGTTTGATACTGATCATACAGCTAGCCGGTTTGGTGGTGTCCGGTTTTATGCAGAAAGCGATCTGTGTCTCTTTCTCTTCGCGACAGCTGATTGTCAAAGAAGAGGTGGTGATGAAACGGCCGTTTCGGAAAGAAATGATAACCCAAACTGAAATTGGTTTAGGCGAAATCACGGCTGTGGGGTACGTCCCTTTACAAAGTGCTCATAATACCCCAAATCACTGTGTGCAAATCGATTTTTTGAAGCGAGATTCGATGTTATTGTCCTTTAAACTGAATCAAATGGAGGCACGTAAAGTGGCCAGCTTGTTGGAAAGTTGGCGTGAAGAGCTTTCCACAGCCGAACAGATTGATCCGGAACAAGAGATTCAGCGACTCAAGGCTGAACATAAGGATGCGAAATGACTTCAAAAAATTATAGGGTTGAAGACGTGTCGATTTTGGAACGTGAGCATCTTGTGTGTGAAATAAAGGATATCGGTGCTGAAAACCATCACCATGTGATCGGCTTGTTTTTCCTGATGTTGCTTTTTCTGGCGCTTCTTTCTTTTTTCTGGGGTGCATGGGTGCTTTTGTTGATTTTGGGCATTCTTTTACCTCTCATGTTGTATTGGGCACACTGGTCATCTTGGAAAGATATACGATTGCTTCTTTCTGCTGACTCTCAATCGATTGTAATTACGAGGGTAGGGCCGGAGGTGGGGGATTTTGTTGTCAAGAAGCGGGAGATTCATCTTGATTTGTCTGAAATCAAAGCGATTCATCGAATAGAACGGCCGGGTGAGCTTCGCTTGCCGGACTATGGTGTTCGCGTGGCGTTTTTTAAACGCCGGCCGATGTGGCTGTGGTTTGGGTCAAAAAGGGCCGAGGCGCGAGATGTTTATAGATTGCTGTATAGTCGGTTGAGCGATACAGGGGCGATTGAAAGAATTGATCCAGAAATACAGATTAATAGGCTTAAGCAAAAGGAGATAAATTGATGGATATACATAATATGTTTTCTGTACAGATATTAGCGAAATCTGCTAATCGATTAACCTTAAGACATAATTATTATCATTCAGTCATTGCAGTTGCCATTTCCGTCCCCGTCGTTCTGTTTTTGCTATACCCTTTGTCAGATATTGCCTCTGCGAAAATGGTGACATGGCTATTTGGTCTACTCTTACTCCTTGTTCCCGGAGCCGCATTCGCTTCATTTAAGCATTACGCTTGCATCACGTTTGACTTGCTATCACAGCAAATTGTTTGGGAAGATTATTATGGATCCGGTTTGAATGACGTTTTTGTGAACCCTTTTGATTTGGTCGCCTCTGTTGGTTATGAGCGGTTCCGGCCGGTGGATCAACACGGCCGTATCGGTGTGCCTAAACATATCGTGTGGCTAAAATTCAAAGACGGCCGTGAAACGATTTTCGATTTTGGCCGAGATCAAGCTGACGCTGAAGAAATTGCAGCCCTGCTACAAAAATGGATGCCCCCTATTTCTACCGAAGATCACATCGCCAAATTGAAGGCGGAACAAAAATAACTCTTTAGCCCGTAGGGCTTTACGGATCGCTTAAATTGTGCTTTATTCCAGCCTGCTTGATAAA
>WTJY01000531.1 GCA_011524645.1 Anaerolineales bacterium
TCTTCTTGTGCCGCAACCAGCATATTATCAACCAAATCAATATGTCGATCTGTTGACTCCTGCTTATGAATCTCGATGATTTTTCGCCCCATGTCGAGCGTTTGCTCTTTTGCTTTTTGATATTGAGGCAGATTGAGTAAAAACTGCGGCCGCTGACGGGAAATGTTTACGGCGAGATTGGTACGCACAAAACGGATGATATGATCTAAGTTTTCTTTGGGAGCGTAGTTGGCGGCGATGATACCGAGCTGTTCGGTAACAAGACGTTGTAATGCTGATTGAACAATGATCGGTTCATCAATGGGCCACGCACGAATTTGCTCGCGGGCGATATTGATAATCGTATCGAAGTGTTTTGTGGCGTTTCCTCTGCTATAAGCGCGTTTTTGTAAGCCGCGCATTTTTGCATGGTAAGGGCCATCTTCACTAATGAGGGAGCGTGTGGCGCCGAACTCATCATCATGCTTCTGCCAAAATTCCTTAGAGCGGAAGTACTCCTTGCCTTTTCTGTTGGCAAACAAGTTGGCTTCAACCCCAGCCATAATAACGAGCTCTTGATTCGCCGCGCGAAGACGAAAAATGGGGCCGTGTTCCAGATATTTGTCTTTGATAAAACCGCCAAAATTATTGGCGAGTGATAATGCATGGCCTAAAAATGGCCACCCTTTATCTAAGGGGGGGCGCGGGAGATCTCTTAAATTGTTAGATTCGTTTAAAGCCATGTTTACCTAATGTTTCCAAGTTTTTGGCTAGCTGGATAACTCGCTGTTTTCCGCTAAGGTCATTTGCTCCGATTGCTCGTTGGTAATGGTGACATCACCTGTAATGGTAATACCACGGCCGAATTTGACATCTCCATTAACGGTCAGTTTGGTGCATTTGAGTAGAGAGGGGGCACCATGAGGGAAGCGTGCTTCCATTTGATCGATAAGCTTGTAGATGCTGCTATCTAAGTCGACAACCACTTGAGACCCTTGACGAGCAGGGTTTAGAATGACCCGAAAATCTTCTGTCATAATATAGGCATCGGAGCGGACCGCTAATAAATCATTGGTCTTTTTTACCGGCGCGAAGCGGGTGCGTGGGACGCGGATTGCACCGGCGCCGGCGAAAACAGCGATAGCAGAGCCCATCGCTGTCTCAAGTTGGTAGACCGGCGTCGTGGCCCCATCGCGCGGGTTAACCGTTTTGCTATTACGGATCATTGGGAGGCCGAGAATGCCATCTTTTTCAGC
Organism: Anaerolineales bacterium; assembly: GCA_011524645.1. Taxonomy (GTDB): domain Bacteria; phylum Chloroflexota; class Anaerolineae; order Promineifilales; family Promineifilaceae; genus WTJY01. The sequence continues at coordinate 1,236 of WTJY01000531.1, forward strand.
CAGTACCTTTTGTAGGGCGACTAGATTGAGCCACAAGTTGTTGGTGTTGAAATATTTATGGCGGGTGATGTCTTGGAAGGCTGGGGTGTCTTCTTCTGGGCACTGGGCTGATTCACGCAGAATGAGTTGTCCATCCGGACGTTTGGCTAAATGCCCCCCTTTTTTATCGGCGGCCGTACGGTCCGCAACTTCCATCATGAACGGCAAATCGTTTTGGGCGAAATAGCCCAAGATTTTTGTATCCATGACCGCACCTAAATTGTCTGCGTTCGAGACAAACACATATTTGTACCCCTTGGCGAGAAGCTGTTCGAGCATACCGCTGGTGACCAATGCGGTATAGATGTCCCCATGTCCGGGTGGACACCATTCAAGGGTTGGATCGGCCGTATAACTGGCTGGAGTTAAATCGCCTTGCGTGATTTTAGGTACTTTATGCTGTAGGAAATCGAGCGGAATTTCGGTACCGAGATCTGGGTAGTTGGCTAAGGTTGCGAGTGAATCGGCTTGCGTGTTGAAGCTATTCATCAAGACCAAGGGAACAGCGCTTAATTGCGCTTGTTTGGCGATAATGTCGAGAAAGCTGAGCCCATCACGGACCGGCAATAACGCTTTCGCTTTTGACAGCCCCATGCTGGTTCCTAGACCCCCATTTAGCTTCATGAGTACCGTTTGATTTAAGATTTGTTGGCCGACATCGGCTAGCTGCTCATCGAGCTGATCGGCATCGGGCAAGCTGGCGACCGGCTCAATTTCCGATTCCGGTATTAGACCGGTGGCACCGGCTGCGAGCTGCTCATAATAATAGGCAAAGGTGCGAATGGCGACATCGGGTAATCCTTCGGCCGTCATTTTTTCGGCAAACGGTTGAAAGTTAGACATATCGATTGTTGGGGAGAGGGTGATTAATTGATATTGCTGTGGCCGATAAGCGAGTGCTTACGGTTGAAGTAAATATTTTTGTTGGGGAGAGGGTGATTAATTGATATTGCTGTGGCCGATAAGCGAGTGCTCATGGTTGAAGTAAATATTTTAACGAGGATCGTTTCAACCCCCGTTAAACATGAGAAACTTACTTTAGGCTTTCAACAAGATCAACGTATTGTTGCATGGCACTTTCCATTGAGGTCCCTTTGAGTTTGGCCCAAGCATCATATTTCGCGCGGCCGACCATATCGAACATGCCGGGGCGATTGCCACTGGCATCCCCTTTTGTCCCTTGTTTATAGAGGGCGTAGAGTTTGAGCATGGTGTCATTGTCTGGCCGTTTGCTTAGGCTTTGGGCCTCTCCGGCCGCCTTTTGGAATAGTTTGTTTAAGTCTGACATGATTTTCCTATAGAGTTAAGTGGATAATTTAGGGGATAGGGAGGAATCTTTGTTAAGGTGATTGTTCTACCGTTGTAAGAGATTTATCAAAATATGATATTTTGTACTCTTTTACTGCTT
>WTJY01000156.1 GCA_011524645.1 Anaerolineales bacterium
CGGGAGAGGGGTGCTTTTGATCAGACGCGAATTAAAAATAATTAAGCGATCAGCCTGAGATATTTTTAATTCAATGAACAAATTTACCGTAAAAGTCTAGACATGGACAGGCATCCTACAACTTATGTCAACTCTTTATAGCGAGTATCGTTTTCTACAACAATTTAATCACCAAGTGCATCAGCACCGTCAAAAATTTATTTTTGTTTTTTATATACCTTTTGGTATTATACTATTGATACATAGATAACAAAATTTAATTACGATGGAAAAACCTGTTTCCGAATTGGATCAATTCATGGCAAGCAAACGAGTCTCTACATCCCTCTTGGTTGGATTTATTGTGATGCAAATCCTTAGCTGTACACCAGCCCCCCTACCTAAAGCGCAAAACACAACCCTGTCTGTGGGGCGAAGTTGGCCCCTAACATTAAACCGTGCCGATGAAGATGTATTAGCAACATGGCGCGGTGCGGCGGGCATAGCCATTTTATGGGTTGAACACGGCCGACTCGCCTTCTGGCGTAGCACAGCGCCTGTTATTTATGTAGAAACGATAGGCATACCAACAACGGCCGATCTGATTTACACCGCAGATGGTCTTTGGCATTTCATCTACACCACAGTGAGCGGCACCTTTTATCAGCAGATCGATCAACAGCGAGACATCGTCAGTCCGATCAATCAAATCGATATTCGAGGAAGCGATCTCCATTTGCATAGTTGGCACAATCAAATCTATGCTGTGGCCAAGCGAAACGGCCGTTACACCATGTATCAAAAACAGTCAGATCGATGGGATTCGATTTGGGATATCGGCGTGGGCAACTCTATACAAATAAGCGCTGGGCAAGAATGGTCCTATTTACTGCTGATCTCCGACTCTCAGCCCACGTTATTTGGGCGCTTTCACCAAGAAGAAAGCTGGACCCGTCTAGTAGACAACCAGCTCCCACTAGGCCCAACAGCGGAACGGACTCAATTTGTGGCGACCGAGCAAAAAATCACACTTACTTGGATCACTCGTGAAATAAAACAAAATAGACAAACAAGCTATTTACATGTGGCCATTTCTGACACCAAGGGAAAGGATTGGCACAAAACCACAACGGCCGCCTCATTTACCAACCGCGAACAACTCTCAGCCACAGCCTATCCTCAAATCATCAACGACCAGCTAGTCGTTTTTTTTATGACCGAAAAACGGGGGGATCAAAATAGCGGGCAACTCGGATACAAACGCTTATTTTGGGTCCATTGCTCGTTTGAGTTGAACTGCCATCCGATACAGCCATTCTTCGCGCCAGGCACAGAACGGCCGTTGAGCCAATTCTTCGTCATGCCATCAGATCAACCGGCAAGAGAGCAAACATTTATCGTTTGGGGTGCGTATCAAAGTAGCTATGCGCAAAATAGAGATTGGCTTATCACCTCTGTCGGGGGGGGATCATGAAAGCCCACTTTCTGATAGGTCTGACCCTCCTCAGCTTTGTCATGCTCAGTTGTCAACCGGCCGTCACCGCCCCACTCGCCAACTGGCCGACAGAGGCGTTTGCGCTTTGCCCCGCAACAGCACAAAGCGATCCGCGTTATAAACTAGAGTTGTTCCATCGGGAGGACATTGTTCATCTTCATCAGACCGCTTTAGTGCTTGTCGATTGGACACAAGAAGTGACAGATCAAATAGATCGTACGCTTCATCGCTTAGAGTTTGAAATGACCAGTTATGACAGGCATGCCGTGGCGATCCCTCTCACACAGTGGGTGTTTATTCGGCAGGTCAAAACGGCCGAAGGTCAAATCATCAACGGCCGTTGGTCGGGCAAAAACCGAACACAAACCGATTTTATCCCTTTCCATTATTTGGAATCACGAACTTACACGGTAGAGATTTTGGCACCGGCCGGACAGGTTGACGAAATAGGTGTCATGACACAACACCATACCGGCATCGTGGGTGGCGTTCCGATTTGGTTCTCGCCAGCGAGCGATCCGCTCGGTTGTCCCGCCGGTTGGGCCGACCGAGCAGGGGCCAAACCACCCCCCAGAGCCACCCCCCATATCTATGGCTATGGAGGGCGTGGACGCAAACAGCTCGCACCGGAAACAACATGCACACAACCGGCCGAAGGGACGCTCGTACGTGGTTTCGGCTGTAGCATGACACAGGGGGGTCTCAGTAATCAACGTCATTGTGGTGGTGACACCCCTTATTTTCATAACGGGTGGGACATTGACGGGGTCTCCGGAAGCATGGTTTGGGCACCGATTAGCGGACTCGTCGAAACCGGACATGACCCACTCCGAGGCCATTTTGTTACCATTACCGGTCAAGGCGCCACCGAGGGAGAGCGACATGAACTTCTTCATCTGTCAACCGTGTTCGTCGCAACAGATGAGGTCGTAAGCGTAGGGGAAGTCGTCGCCGAAATCGGCAATAGTGGCAATAGCTATGGCGCACATCTCCATTGGTCTATTTGGCGGGAAGGGGATGTGATCGATCCACAAACATGGGAGTGCCGCCAATGAGAAAGTTAGCGCGTATCAAACGATGGGTCAGATCGATGTTAATCCTTGTCATTTGCAGTGGATGCTTGATCAGATCGGTCGGATCGGTTTCGGCCGATGAAACTTGCCCACAAGATAGCCAAGGGAGCTTAACCGCAGAAGCGGCCGCACAAACAGACTGTCTCTCGCTCGACCACATCCCTGTTCACGATGACATGACGACTTGGCCACTAGGGGATTTATTCAATCCGGCCCAGCCGATGCATACAGAGGTTTATCGCATACAGGGGCAAGTCGCGACGATTCTGTGGCGTAGTCAGCAGATCGCTCTGGCCATGGCCCAATTAATGGGCCATTGGGAAACCAAACTAATCGTTTTAGGAAACCGACTCGTCACCCAAATACGGCCGGTTTATCTCGCGTTATTCGCTGTTTCACTCATTTTATTAACCCAAATGCAAGCGCTCGGCTGGTTCGGGGCGGCCATCTGGGGAGAGGGACGAAAGCTAAACCCAAGATCGCTGATAATCACCCTCCTCATTACGGCCAGCTATCTCGCTTCGCCACTTGTTTTTTTACAGCTCAGCGACCAAATACGCCAAATTATGGTGCAATGGGGTTCCCAGATCGGGCAGGATTTAGCCCCCACGCTTACCTTCGAAGAAAAGCCTGAGTCGCACAATCTTGAAAGCAGGGATTATCAAGCGTTGACCCCCTATTTTGAAATCAATTTAGCAAGCTCGTTTTTAGGCATCACCCAAGAATCAGAGCTATACAGGGAGGGGTTGCCCAACCATTTGTGGGATTGTTGTTTCACATACATCGATGATCCGTTTAGCTTTGGCTTATTAACGGCCGAAGAGCAAATATGGCATAAAGCCAAATCAAGCGCAGGCATCAAGCGGTTAATCGAAGGAGGGCTATTTTTTCCGTATCTTTTATTGGCTAGGGGGTCTCAATTTTTGCTCGTTATGGCGTTATTGATCGTCTGGCTCCAATTTCCATGGGATTTTTTACGGGCGATCCTCAATAGTGAAAGCGGTCACATCGTGGTCAGCTCTTATATCGGCCGTTATGGCGCTTTATGGCGAGAAGCGTTTTTTAATGCCCTCTTTTTCGGCATGGTCAATGGGATTTTGCTACCGTCATACCAGCAATTAACCGCTGTTCATCTGTTTGGCATCGTAGGGATCGGAACCGTTGTGGCCGGTTGGCGTTTTCGGGGAACTTGGCAAGCCTGCCAGAGAATCAGGATCGAGCGTAGGTCAGTTACCACGCGCCATGCTCCCAGAGCGATCGTCAGTGGGCGTCAGCAAGCGCGATGGTTTCGCCGTTATGACCAAGGGGGGACACACCCCACACACGCAACAATCAACCCCTATTTGACCGCAACATATCTCAGCCATACGGAAGCGACAGGCGAGCAAAATCCAGCTCAAACAAAGGCAGATTGGCGTGTCGATGTCACCCCGCTTGCGCTCGAACTCAACCACCAAGGAGACACAGCATGAGACAACTCTGGCGACAAATCAGCTATTTCTGCCGTTTACAACCGGCCCGCTTCATGGTGCTATGCACAGTTCTCGCCTCGCCAATCATGGGCTGGATCCAAGCCCCTGCGGGGACGGCCGGACCAGCGGCGATTGCGGTCGCCACCGCAACCGTCCCCCCCACACGGCCGTTTATGCCGACCCCTTGGCCCACAAGCACCCCTCGGCCGCCAATAGACACACGGCCGTTGCCTTTACCCCACACCGGTGAAATAACAGGGGAAACCGAGCAAGAATTATTTGTGGTGCGGCCGATGCCGACCAGCACAAGCACCTCGTTGTCTTCTCCTCCACCGATCAAATTCGAAGTGGTCGTCTATCAAGACCACAATCTAAGTGGGGAGATAGATCGCCAGGAAGGGATTCCCCAGCTATCGGTGCAGGTCTCGGCAGGGGGGAAATTAATCGGCTGGGGCATAACCGATCAAGACGGCCGTATTCAGTTTGTCTTGAACCGAGCACCGGACACCCTTGCGATTCCATATTTGAATTGGCAACAAACGGTGTGGGGCTCTACGGAGCTTATCACGATCCGTTTGAGCGATGGGGGGGCAGAATGAGTCAAATCGAACATGATTACATCAAAATGGTGCACGCAAAAATCGATTTGGTGCTACGAGAGGCGACAACAGACCGAGAGGCTTGGCTGATTTTACAACGATTACGGGAACAGACAGCGGCCGGAATGACGTGGGACGAGCAAGGGATTAAACGGAATTTAACCGATTACCAGATCGAGCAAACGGCCGAGAAAAGGGCGAGAAATAGCCAAACCCACCATGCCCAAGAATTTTTATGGGCGAGTGCCCTCTTCATCGGTGTGCTTTTATGGTTGGGAAGCCAATCGGTCGCCCGTCCCACGCAGGGCATCACAGTTCAGCAAGCGGGTTCAATACAGCAAATCGAAAGTGATTCTCAACCGCCCCAAAACATGGCACAGCCGGTGATGTTAGAAATCGTTGGCGCGGGATCGAAGCGCATCTGGTTGCCGATTACGGCCGCCCCACACGCCCACAGGGAGTCGGCCGAACCGCAAGCACGTTGGAGCAACACAAGCACAATTCATTATCAATTGGAGATCGATCCGGCCGTTTGGCAGCAAATCAATCAAGGGACACGGCTCTGGCTGCAAATGGATCACGCCCCTTCTCTACCTTTTATTTGCCAGTCCCAACAAGAGAGGCTGACAACAACGGTCCAACCGGGCATCACACTCCGTGATGGGACGACGACCCAACAATGGTGGTGTCCTTACGATTTCAATCTGGAGCCACACACAAGCGGCGAGATCGTACCGCTAAAGCGATGGGGGCACATTAACGAAAACGTCTCGGTTCGAGTCGATCAGGTCTTGGCTCATTCGGCCGAAAACGGGCAACCCACGATTCAAATCACAGGGAAAGTTCGTGGCACAATCGGCACCAACGACATCATTTCGTTCCGTCTACTAGGTAGCAACAGTTCTAAAAACATTTTAGGCCAAAGCTCCCCCCATCCTGTTTTTGGTGAAGAAGGTGAGTGGTACACCCAATTTATAGCGGTGCCAAATATCGCTTGGGGTGAATCACTTCGTCTACAAGTTATTTCGGGGCAAGGAGGTCAAAAGTATATCGACTTGGGGGTGATTTCAGCGCCAGCATGGCAGGCCGAAATAACGGAATGGGAGATCGATCACACGGCCGGTCTAATGAGCGGCGACATTAATTGGTCGGTCACACAAGCTCAATGGATCACCACGGGGACGATACGTGCTCGGCAAGGGGATTCCCCGCTACAGATCAGTACAGACCCGCCATTCCCTTTTTACATCCCCTTAGACGGACAGCATATCAAATTATTGATCGAAACAGAGCCTGACAACACAGAAAATATCCTTTTAGAAATCGGGCAAGAGCGCTGGTTAATCGAACGAGCTACGCGCCAAGAATGAGTAACACGAGGTGAGAATGAACGAATTATGTGTCATTTGGTTAGAGGTACAAACGGCCGTGGTCTTCCCGCTGATTGCGGTGATCGCAGCGGCCGGATTAATGGTCGGCGCGGTCGCCCAGTTCGGGGCGATTATCAGCGAAGAGTGGTCTAGATTGGCCCAGCAAATCTTTCCCTATTATTTGAAAGGGTTTCTATGGCTCATTTTGGGGCCGATCGTTTTGGCGCAAATATTTGGCTTGATCGGCATTCCGGTTTGTAGCTAAAGCAGGAGCGAAAAACATCATGAATGATCAATATCCACAAGCACGGCATATTTTATCGAGCAAAGGCATCGGGATCGTAGCCATCCCATTTCTAAATGTGCCACAGCTACAACTCATCATTTTCAGCTTGGTGCTGGGCTACAGCACCGGCTGGTGGTGGTTCGGACTCGGTAGCGGTCTAATCGCTGTGATCGGGCTAGCCACTTATCAGCGGGAGTTTGTAGCGGTGCGCCTATTCGCCTTGGTGACCTGCTGGGTTGGGTCTCTTTGGGGCAGCCCAGCGGTCATCTACTTTGACCACTCAAACGGAACGGAGGATCGATGAAAAGCGAAGGGGTTTGCTACCAAGCAGAAATGACACCGTGGGCGCAACTCAGCTTCGCCGATCAGCGACACAAGGTCAGCCAGCTAGAAAAATTTGTCACCCATCTTGATGATTTCCGCTTATGGGTTTGGCATCAGCCACAAAGCCTTGCGCGCAATTGGCTAGATAAGCGGGCCACGAAAGCGGAGCAAGCGGCCGAATTATGGCAAAAAACGGGGTATGAGGAAGAGATTTGGCTCGGCCGTCAGCTGGCCCAACAGGTTCGCCTAAAACAGATCTCTAGCTTTTTATGGTCTCCGAAAACAGAAGAGGTCTGGGGAGATGGGTCTGACTGGGGACTCGATTTACAACCCCGAAAAGTCCCCACTTTTCTACAAGGGGATTATCAGGCGTATGTAAACGAGCTACGGCCGTATCACCCCAAGAAAGAAGCGGAGCCAAGTGGCACACCCCCTCCCTATGCGCTTGTCGTCACCTCTTATCTGTTCGCCAACCAATGGGATTGGTATGAACCGCTCGGCCGTATCCTGCTAGAAAGTGAGGGGGATATGTGTATCTGTATCGATGGCACGGCCGTTTCAACCAACAAACTCGCCAGAATGGCGACCCACTGGTCCAATCAAGCCAAAGTCGCCTCTCATCAAACCGGTTTAACGGGGTTTGCACTACGCGAAACGGCCGTTTCGGGGCAACACCTGCTCGAAGCGGTCCAATCAGGCATGGTGCTACACAATATTCAAATCTCATTTTTATTGCTCGATCCCGATCTCCAGCGCTTACATCAGCGCAAAAAACGTTTAACAGCACGCTTGAAAGGGTATATCGAACTCGACTGGCTACGTGGTTATCAGCAAGAAGCGATTCGCTTTTTCTTACCGGTCAAACGGCCGTTGAGCCTGCCCCAAACCGCGCACAATATGCTAAGTTCGGGAACCGCCCGCCTGTTGGGGCTAATCGGCTACGGCAAAAAATCGACCTATGAAGGGATTTTTCTGGGCATCGGCCGAGGCTTAATGCGCCATCAAGTCACCGACCTATCCTATCTCGATTTATGGAAAAAACGGCAAGCCTCTCACCTATTGGTTCTGGGGGAAACAGGTTTCGGCAAAACGGTTTTCGCCCACAGTCTCATCGCCCGACAAGTCGAAGCGGGGCAACAAGCGATCCTACTTGAGCCTCAAGGACATAGCGGCCGACATTTACACCCCTATTTTCCGGCCGATGTCTCTCTTCATAATCGACTACGCATCGATCAACTGCAACTAAACCCGCTCGATATCGTCGCCCCCACCTTTATTGAGCAATGTGACTATTTTATAGGCTTACTCGAATCACTCTTAAACCCGCACGGGGATCGACGTCGCCAGCGTATGCTCCACAATCGAGAAATCGGTGCCGTACAAGAAGCGCTTTATCGTTTCTATCAGGGGCAGAGTTGGCAAGAGTCTTATAAAAGTCGAGCGGAACTCCCCCTCTTGCAAGATTTTTGTACCCTTTTGCGCCAAATAAAAGGGGGGGAGCAAGTCGCCAGCGAGCTACATCATCTCTATGTTGCGGGTCCGTGGGGAGGTGTATTTAACCGGCCGTCTAACTTAAATATCCATCTCAACCGGCCAGATAGCTCTTTATGGCCGGTGGTCAGCTTCGATCTTCATGGGGTGGGGCAACGGTGGCGATCACTGTTTTACTTTATCATTTTATCAGCCATCCAGCGGGCGATTCGGCAGTCACACGATCCGGCCGACCAAGCCTCTCGTCGGCCGAGGCGCTTGGTCGTCTTAGATGAAGTGCGTTATCTCACCCAACAAGTCGGCGGATTAAGTGAATGGCTAGCCAATCAGATCGCTACCGCCCGTACCTTTAACACCGCTTTTGTCTTGATCGATCAAAACCCGATCACCTTTCTCGGAGAAGGAGAAAACCGAACCGCTCGCATTCACATGTTAGAGAACATGGCTTATTTGCTCAGCTTTCGCCTACGGCCGACCGGCGTCGCCCGGCTGCAACAGCTCTATCCTCAAATCGCTCCCTCCCATATGGCATATCTACAGCAAGCCGATGTCGGTGATGCACTCTTGTTAGAACGTCAGCGCCGAACACGGCTGGTTCATATCGCCCTACGGCCGAGTGAGCAAAAACACTTTTTAGGGAGTTAATCAAATGAATTTATGGAAACGGCAACAAAAGCTCACTTCAATCAATCAGGGCATCAGGCTCATGGGTCATCGATTGGCCCTGTTAAACCGCTGGCAAGCGATCCTGATCGAAGAACGAATACAAGAGGTCGAAAAGGTCTTACATCGCACCGGTCAAAGCGACTTGATTCACCGAAAGCAAAAAAAGTGAATCGCGCTGTAACCGGCGAACAAATACGTAAACAGCGGTCGATAGAGACAAAGATAGAAAAATCCTGATACTGCCGAATTTGGTGGGATAAGTGTAAATCGTTCAAAAATAG